>CAYWKM010000045.1:12408-13796 GCA_964459165.1 uncultured Clostridia bacterium | reverse complement strand
GGCTCTCAACCTTTCCGAGGGGCAAAAGCAGCAGCTGACGATCGCGCGGGCGATGATAAAGGACTCTCCTTTATTGATTCTCGACGAAGCCACTTCGTCCGTCGATACGAGGACGGAGCTCGTCATTCAGAATGCAATGGATAAGCTGACCGAGGGAAGAACTTCGTTTGTCATCGCTCACCGCCTTTCGACAATTCGGAACGCGGACGTTATTCTCGTAATCAAGGACGGAGATATTATCGAACAAGGCAATCACGAACAGCTTTTGGAGAAGGGCGGTTTTTACGCGGAGCTCTACAACAGCCAATTCGTAGCGGTATAGCGGCGACAAAGGGGAAAACGACGAACGCTCCGCAAAACGGAAAGAAGAGGTTTTATGACGGAAACAATGGAAGAATCGCTGAATTTGCTTGTAACGATCGATAAAAATTATTTGCAACCGCTTACCGTTATGCTCCGTTCATACAGACAGACGCATACGAACGTCCGTACCGACGTATATGTTGCGCATTCCTCTTTGACGGAAGAGGACTTCGTCCTCCTGAAGGAGTGTGTTTCCGATTCGGAAATCACCGTTCACAGCGTAAAAGTCTCCGAAGAACGCTTTCGCGTTATGCCTGTTCTGGAACGACTCGGCGCAGAATCCTTTTATCGTATTCTGGCTTTCGAATATCTGCCGAAGGAGATCAAGAGATGTTTGTATCTCGATCCGGATATTCTGATCAGGAGATCGCTTCTTCCGATGTACCGAACGGACTTAAACGATATATATTTTGCGGCGGCGAGCCATGTGCGCGGCTTTAACAATTTTTTCAATCGCGCCCGTTTGGGAATTTTGTCGCATAAGCGGTATATCAATTCCGGCGTAATGCTCCTGAATCTGGAGGAAATCCGCAAGGATTTTACGACGGAGCGCATATTCGCTTGCATGGAGAAAAAAGCCCGCGTTTTGTTTATGGGCGATCAGGATTTATGCAACGTTCTGTTCGGCGGGAAAATGTTGCTGTTGAACGAATTGTTATACAATTTAGACGAACGTACGTATCGGCGCAATCAAAAAAATTTCGGAATGACGGACGTTGCGGAAAAAACGGCGATCATCCATTACAACGGCAAAAACAAACCCTGGTTAAACGGTTATAAAGGCGTTTTAAACCGCTTTTATCCGGAAGCGGAAAAATACGGAAACGTAATAAAATTTAACTTTTTCAGACGGCTTGCGGCGATTTTGCGCATTTTCTTCTTGATAACGGGGAACAGGCGAAAAAATACGAAGCGAGACAATTAGCGTTTGCGGGGGAACGAGGCGTTCTATCGGCGCGTAGCCGTAACAAAGCTCTTCCGAGACGGAAAACGTAAAAGACAGGTTTTTAACAGGGATTTTAAAA
>CAYWKM010000045.1:0-12308 GCA_964459165.1 uncultured Clostridia bacterium | reverse complement strand
AAGCTCTTCCGAGACGGAAAACGTAAAAGACAGGTTTTTAACAGGGATTTTAAAACGGATTTTTAAAGTTATTCTGTTTTCTCGTTTAATCCGGCGCGTATAAGGGTATAATATAATCGAACAAAGGAAAACGGTAGGCACCGCAGAAAAATCCGATACCGAAATTTCCCCAAGTTATAAAAAATTTATAATTTTAAGGAGATTTTATTATGAAACACTATTTACAGACGAGAAACAACGACTCTTACGACCTCTTTGACGTAGTCGACGACTTCTTCAAACCGATGTTCTACGACGAAACGAGAGAACTTCGGACCGATATCAAGGAAAATGAAAACGATTACGAGCTTGACCTTGCTTTGCCCGGGTACAACAAGGACGAAATTAAGGTTTCGCTTGAAAACGGCTACCTTACCGTAAGCGCAACCAGACAAAAAAAGGAAGAGGACGAAAAACATTACCTCAGAAGAGAAATTTCCGAAAATACTTCCAGAAGCTACTACGTGGGCGACGACGTTACGCAGGAGCAGATAAAAGCCAAGTTTTTGAACGGCATTTTGACGTTGACCGTTCCGAAGTCTCAAGCTAAGCAGGAAAACAACGGAAACTATATCGACATAGAGTAAATGAAATTCAATCGGCGCAAGCGGCTTCCCGCTTGCGCCGGATTTTTGATTGCGCGAAAAAAACAGGTCGTTCAGACCTGTTTTTTCTGTGTTTAACGATAAAATAATATTATTTTATACAATTTAAATGATAGAAAAACTTTTATTACCGTTGACGGTTACTCCGTTTTTCCCTTATAAATAAAGTACCGTTTATCCGCCTTTATGACGGCGACCTCTTCGACGTTTCTGTCGATTGCGATATTTGTCGCCGTGCGCTCGTAAGTCGTTCCCTCGAATTCCACGTTCGTCGTCGTCTCCTCCGAACCGACGACATAGTAGGCTTCGTGCGTGCTATCGTCGATGATCACGCTGAAATTCTTGACGCTCTGTTGACCCCATACGACGATATTGTCGCCCTCGTAGTAGCCGTATACATTGCTTCCGCCGATCAGATCGTCCTTTTGGTAGACGCGGAAGGCGGTATTTGCCTCACGGAATTTGTTCTCCAATTTTGATTCGAGAACGGCGTCGTTGACGGAGCTTTTTACTTTGTTCCAGAATTGGCTGAAACCGTTTTCTTTTTTCTCTTCCTTTTTTTCTTCGGACATAGCTGTCTCCTCTCTTTTTTTGTTCTGTTTATTATATAAACCGTTTTTACGAAGGGAAAACCGTTTTTTTATCAAAAGACGACGGATCGCCTTGCTTTTTGAGCTCGGATCGTTTAAAATATAGAGGAAAATCATCAAAAGGAAGAAACGTTATAAAAAAGGAGGGGAGAAAATGATTTATATCGGAATCGACGTCGGAGGAACGGCGATTAAGGGGATCGCGATCGATGAAGCGGGCGAGGTGAAAGCGGAAGGAAAGGTCGATACGGGCGGCAAGGACGTTTTTTGCGACAATATCGCGCTTCTCATCGGAGAATTGCTGAAAGGGGCGAAGACGGATGAAAGAGAGGTCGCGGGCGTGGGCGTCGGGTGTCCGGGCATGATCGACAGCGAAAACGGCGTCGTCGTATTCGCCGGCAATCTCGGCTTGAAAAATTTCCCCTTAGCGGGAGAGATAACGGCGAGGACGGGATTTTCTGTAAAGGTGACCAACGACGCGAACGCGGCGGCGCTCGGAGAGGCGAGGTTCGGCGCGGGAGTGCAATTTTCAAACAGCATTCTCGTCACGCTCGGAACGGGCGTGGGCGGAGGAATCGTCGTCGGAGGGAAATTATTTGAAGGAGGCCGTTCGGCGGGCGCGGAAATCGGACATATGGTCGTCAAAAGGGGAGGCTATCCCTGCACGTGCGGAAGAAAGGGCTGTTTCGAGTGTTACGCTTCGGCTACCGCCCTCATTCGAAAAACGAGAGAAGCGATGATCGCGCATGAGGAATCGGCGATGTGGCGGACGTACGACGTCCTTTCCGCTTGCGGAAAAACGGCGTTCGACTATTCCGACGTCGACGAAGCGGCGAGGGAAGTCGTCGATTGGTATATCGAAAATTTAGCTTGCGGGATTACGAATCTCGCCAACGTCTTCCGTCCGGAAATCATCCTGTTGGGAGGAGGCGTTTCCGAACAGGGAGAAAAGCTTACCGCGCCCTTGCAGAAGCTTCTGGACGAGGAAATCTTCGCCGGGCAGAATTACGCTCCCGTCAAGGTCGCGAAGGCTTCCCTCGGGAACAGAGCAGGCGCGCTCGGCGCGGCCGCTCTGGCGATGGAACGCCGTCCCTGAAAAGCGCTGCGCCAAGGAAACGTTCGCGCGAAGCGGAAAAGCCGAGAAGAGAAATCGGAAAAACGTCTTGCGGCTTTTCGTCGTATTGCTTTATATTCCCTAAACTATTCGTAAAACAGTTATTTTACGAATAGTTATTTTTATAAAATTCCCCTTCTTTTTTTGATGTTCAAAGAGAAAAAAGAGCCCGTTTTTCGACGGGGAAGAAACGGGCGACTCTTACTTTTTCAGGATGCGGACGTTATTTTCGTAATTTTTGGTAAATCCGTCGTCGAGGTATTGTTCGTAGAATTCCCCGTCGCCGAGGAGGACGACGTCGGATAAATCGAGAGATTTCGTGTTTTTCGCCCCCTTTCCCACGGGAACGAGCTTTCCCTTTCGGATAAAGAAGACGATTTCGTTCAGCTTCGCTTCGATGGTCGTAATTCCCCTTTTGGCGGGGGAACAGAGAAAGTCTTTCCCGTCGTACTTTACCTCCGTCATATCTTCGGGGAGATAGACCTCTCTCTCCGTTTCTCCCTCTTGCAGAACGGGAGTCATCATCAGGCTGTCGCCGACAAGGAGCTGGTCTTCGATTGTCTTCGCCCTTTCGTCGTCGGGATAAGAGAAGGCGACGGGCTTGATCAGCATGTCGTAAGAGAGGGCGGCTTTCATGTATTCGGAATAAAGGTAGGGCAATATTTTATAACGGAAGTCGACGATGCTCTTGAAATCCTCCGTTTTTTCGAAGCGGTAGCATTCCTGAGGACGGGAATCGACGACGGTATGATTTCTCATCAAAGGGGTAAAGGCGGAGACGGCGAGCCATCTTAAAAGCAATTCCCTCGTGACGTTTCCCCCGAAGCCGCCCGTATCCGCGCCGATGAACAGAAATCCGCATAGATTCAGCGACGGCGCCTGCGTGACGTTTCGCCGCAAATGCTCCCAACAGGAAGCGTTATCCCCCGTCCAGATCCCGCCGTAGCGGTGCGCTCCGATGTACGACGAACGGGAAAAGAGCAGAAAACGCTTGTCCAATAGCTTGTCTAACTGTTCTCCCGCCGCTCTCGTCATGAGCGCGCCGTAAAGATTATGAACGTCGTGATGAAGGACTCTTTGTCCGCCGATTTTATGATAGAAGTTTTTATAATCGACGTAGGCATTGGGAATTTTTTTCTCCGCGCCGTCGGCGTTCGCCGCGCCGTCGGGAGAGGTGTATTCGCTGTAAAAGATTGCGGGTTCGTTCATGTCGTTCCAGAAGCCTTCGATTCCGCAGTCGGTGAGGAGCTTATATTTCTTCCCGAACCATTCCCTCGCTTCCGGTTGGAAAAAATCGGGAAAATGCGTCATGCCGGGCCAAACGGCGGCGCGAAATTCCTTCCCCTCTTTGTTCGTGCAGAAATATCCGTTTTTGATTCCCTCTTCATAGACGGAATAGCCGGCTTCGATCTTCACGCCCGCGTCGACGATGGGAACGAGGCGGATCCCCTTTTCCTTCAATTTGGCGGAATAAGTCGCTAAATCGGGAAAGCGCTCTTCGTTCACCGTGAAGTCCATGAAGCGATCCATGTAATCGATATCCATGCAGAGATATTCGAGGGGGATATCCGCCTCTTCGTATCCCTTGACGACTTCGTCGAGATCGGCTTCGCTCCGATAGCCCCAGCGGCTCTGACCGTAGCCGAACGCCCACAGGGGCGGAAGATAGCTTCTTCCGATCGCCCTCAGAAATTCCCTCGCCACGGCGTAGGGCGAGTCCGCCTCGACGAGATAGACGCATACGTCTAAGCTCGTTTCTACGGCGATCTCTCCGCTGTCCTTATAGTCGATCTCGAAGACCGCTCTCGCCGGCGTATCGAAGAACGCGCCGAAGGGACGCTTGCCGTCGATCGCAAGGAAGTTGTGCGAGCCGTAGAGGGAAGGCATATCGTCGCGGTGATGCATATCGTCGGTGTTATAACTGACGTACCGTCCGCCCCGCTTGTTGACGCCGCGCATCGTCTCTCCCAGTCCGTAGACGATATCCTTTTTCCCTAACGGACAGCGGAAGAGAAGTCCCTCCCCCGCTTTCTCCACCGTGAAAGGCAGTCCGTTCTTCCCTTCCTCCGCTTCCTCGACGACGGCTTCCGTGGGAAACGGAGTTCCGAAGACGTATTTTCTTAGCATAGTAAAGCCTCTTTTTTATTTTTTAATTTTATCCGACGGGTCGGTTGAGTTTATTCGTTATAGAAATTCACCATTTCTTCAAAGAGCTTCTCGTCGAGCGCGGAAAAGCTTTCTCTGTCCTCCTCGCGCAAAACGGGAGAGGGCGTCTTGGAAAAGATCGACTGCACGATGCGCTTTTCAAAGTCGGCTTGCGCTTTCGCGGCGGCTTCGCTTAAAACGACGTTGTTATGTCCCCTCTCCTTGCGGACGAGAAATCGGACCTTCTCTTTATCCTTGATGCGTTTCTTCGCTTTCCATACGGAAGAACCGTCTAAATAGACCGTTTTATCCTTTTCGCCGTGAATGATAAGGAATTTTACTCCTTGCGAGCGGTTGATTCCGTCGGTGGCGCGAATCAGTCCGTTTTTCCCGAATTTCATCAGCATATAGACGGTTAGGAAGGGATAAAAAAAGAGAGCTCCCTTTCCCGTAAAGGGACGTATCGTATCGACGGAGACCATGGCGCTCGAATCGTAGGCGCTTACCGAGACGGATTTTTTTACCCGAGGGTGAGTCGCGTAGGCGAATACGGCGTTTACCGCGAAGCCGCCCCAGCTGTGACCGTAGAGAAGGATTTCGTAAGGGGAGAAACGCTCCTCTCTCTCGATATAGGCGAGTACGCCGTCGAGGATCGCGGCGGAGACGGGCAGACCGATTTCGCTGTTCCCTTCGCTCCTTCCGCTCCCCACGCTGTCGAAAGCGAAGACGTAAAAACCGCGGTCGGCAAAATATTTTTCTTCGAGAGAATAGCCGTCCGCATCGTTCCTGATTCCGTGGCAGAACACAATCATTTTTTTCGCGTTCTTATCCCCGTATAAATAGCCGTGCAGGCGGGTTTTTTTCACCGTAAAGTCGAGTTCTTCCCTCTTGTAGGAGGGAAAGCGGGCGGCGAGATCCTCATAGGTAAAAAACCACGGCGCGTAATTTTTTTGTCTGCGGAAGGTCTTCGTGAACGTATGGTCGATATACGCGAGCGTTCCGACGATGAAGGCGAGGACGAGAACGAAAACGGCGAGAAGAACAATTTGATATAACTGCATAACGGCTCCTTTTCCCCTTCAATATATGAAGCGGGAGAAAGAAAAATGAAGGTTTATAAAATCGCGTTCATTATATCACGTTTTTGAAGGGAAAGCAAGGTCGCCTCCCATAAAAGTTGACGGGAATGATTTCCCGAAGGAAAAAACGACCGTCTTCTCTTTTGGGAAGAGAAAAAACGGTCGATTTTTTTCTTTATTTTTTAAAGAGCCCGAGCAGTCCTTTTTTTTCGTACGCTCTCTCTTCGACCTTCCCCACGCCGTAGCCTTCGGCGCGAATGGCTTCCTTAACCTTTTCCACGTCGAGTTCCTCGGCGACGATCGCCGTTTGACCCTTTGCGTGGGAGGAAGTCACCTTCTTTACGTCGGCGTTCTTTCTCACCACGTCGTTTACGTGGCTCTCGCACATACCGCAGCGCATTCCTTCCACTTCGAAAATATACTCTTTCATTTTACCTGATAACCTGCCTCCCGAATATTTTTTTTGATTTTCTCCACGTCGGCGTTCGAAGCGGAGATCGTTACGTTTTTCTCTTTGAGGGAAGCGACCGCTTCCGTTACGCCTTCCACGCTCAAAGCCGCGTCCTGTACGCGCCTGACGCAATGCTCGCACATCATGCCCTTTACCTTGAGGACGATTTTACCGTCGGAATTTTTTCCCTCTTTGTTTTTCCTGCCGATCGACTCTTCGTCGAAGGATTTTCTCTTAAAGAGATTGATCGTGAGGGCGTTGAGGACGACGGAAACGGAGGAAACGCTCATGGCGATAGAGCCGATCATCGGGTTGATGCTGATTCCGAACGGATAGTAGAATACGCCCGTGGCAATGAGCACGCATACCGAGTTATAGAAGAACGCCCAGAAGAGCCCTCGCTTGATCGTTCCGAGTACCCGCTTGCTCAAAGAGATGACGTTGAGAACGTCCGTCAGATCCTTTCTCAGAAGGACGACGTCGCCCGAATGGATCGCCGCGTCGCTTCCCCCTCCCATGGCGACGCCGAGATCCGCGCTCATGAGCGCGGGCGCGTCGTTTACGCCGTCTCCGACCATGGCGACGAGATGTTTGTCGTCCGTTTTTAAGGAATTGACGATCCGCTGTTTGTCTGCGGGAAATACGTCGGAAAAGACTTCGTCTACGCCGACTTCCCCGGCGATCGCCTGCGCCGTCCGTTTATTGTCGCCCGTGAGCATGACGACTTTGATTCCGCGTTTGCGAAGCTCTTTTATCGCCTGCGCGGAGTGTTCCTTCACCTTATCTTTTACGGCGACGACGCCGACGATTTTTTCGTTCCGCAGGACGATCATCGGCGTTTTGCCCTCCCTTGCGAGAGAATCCACTCTCTCTTTTACGTCGGGCGCGTCTATGCCGAGATCCTCCGCCGTCTTGAAATTGCCTACGGTATATCGATCCCCGCCGATTTTGCCTTCGAGACCTCTTCCCTCCACGGAAGCGAAATCCTCGACGGGAAGAAGGGAAGCGTTTTGTTCCTTTGCGTATTCCGCGACGGCGAGCGCGAGCGGGTGCTCCGATTTATTTTCGAGGGAATACAGAGCGGAGAGAACGTCGCCGTCCTCGAAGGAAAGAAAGTCGGTGACCTTCGGCTTCCCCTCGGTAATCGTTCCCGTCTTGTCGAGGACGACGGTCTTGATCGAGCGCGCCTTTTCGAGAATTTCGGCGTTTTTGATGAGAAGCCCGTTCTCCGCTCCCTTGCCCGTTCCCACCATGACGGCGACGGGCGTGGCGAGTCCCAGCGCGCAGGGACAGGCGATGACGACGACGGAAACGGCGAAGCGGAAGGCAAGTTCAAACGCCGCGTCCGCCGAATGATTCAAGCCGAAAATCCCGACGAGAAGATTGACGATGAGCGTCGCGATCGCGATTGCGAATATGACGGGGACGAAGATTCCCGAAATTTTATCGGCGAGCTTGGAGACGGGCGCTTTTGAATTGCTCGCTTCCTCTACCAACCGAATGATGTTGGCGATGGAGGAGTCTTCGCCGACTTTCGTCGCCCGCATTTTAAAGTATCCCGCCGTGACGGTCGTGGAAGAAAAGACCTCTTCGCCCGTCTGCTTGAATACGGGAATGGATTCGCCCGTAATATTGGATTGATCGATAGACGCGCTTCCCTCCTCGACGATTCCGTCCACGGGAACGGAAGCTCCCCGCTTGACGACGAGAAGGTCTCCGACTTTTACTTCCTTCGCGCCGATTTCCCTCTCGACTCCCCCTTCAAAGAGAATCGCCTTTTGGGGAGCTAAGTCCATCAGCTTTGCGATCGCGTTCGTCGTCCGCTTCTTCGATAGTCCTTCGAGATATTTTCCGAGAGATACGAGCGTGAGAATCATGCCTGCGGATTCAAAATATATACTATCATGATATGTCATTACAATGTTATAATATTTGTTATAATCCGCGATATTCGCCGTATCCATGCCGCCCGCCATGGCGGCGAGCATGGCCTGCGCGTAGCTGATCATGAAGAGGGCGAAGATTCCGTAGGCGACGGCAGCCGTCGCGCCCACCGCGATGAGCGAATCCATATTGGGAGCCCTCCTTGCGAGCTTCTGATAGCCGGAAATAAAGTATCTCCGATAAATGAAGAGAATGGGCAGCAGAAGAATAAATTGTACGAGGGCGAAGCCCATCGGGTTATGGCGATGGTCTAAAAAGGCGGGGGCGGGCCAGTCCCACATCATGTTTCCCATGGAGAAGTACATGATCGCGACGAGGAGTACCGCGCTCGCGATGAGATCGCGCAGGGGGCGCGTCTTTTCCTCCCGTACGGCGGCGTTTTTCTCCTCGGGGATATAGGCGCGGTACCCCGCGTCTTCGACCGCTTTTTCGATAAGCTCGACCGAGCAGGCGCTCTCGTCAAACGTTACGTCCATGGTGTTTTGAAGGAGGTTTACGTTGACCTTCTTCGTCCCTTCCAATTTTTCGACCGCCTTTTGCACGTGCGCCTGACACGCCGCGCAGGACATTCCCTCTACGGCAAAATGCTTTTTCTTCACTGAAACCTCCTGAACAGATCGACGATCTCGTCTATGATTTCCGTATTTCCCCGTTGAACATTTTCGACGAGACAGGTGTGCATATGATTGTCGAGGACGACGTTTGCGAGGCTCTTGATGGATTTATCGATTGCCGACAATTGTATGAGAATATCGTCGCAATATCTGTCTTCCTCAATCATTTTTCCTATGCCGTTCATTTGTCCGACGATTCTGTTTACGCGGGAGAGAAGAGTCTTTTTCTCCTCCTCCGTTCGCACTTTCGTCTTGATTCGGCAACAGCGACAGCTTCTCTTTTCGTTCTTTTCTTCCATGTAAAGAAATAGATTCCTCCCTTTTCGTTTATTCAAAAATACCCCCTAAGGGTATAGAGGTATTATATACCCCGACGGGGTATTTGTCAAGAGAAATCGAAAAAAATCTTCCGGAGAGGTCCGGAAGACGGTTATTCGAGATATTTTTCTTTTAAGAGAAAGACGTCCTCGTCGGTGACGCCGAGAACCTGTTTGCAATATTCCACCACGCTGCCGTAACGGCGTTTCAACGTTTCGATGACGCCCATGAGATATTCCTCCTTCGTTCGCATGAGTCCGTAGAGAATCTTTTTCATGCGAAGCCGCAGGGGGGCGACGGCGAGCGCGAGGCGATTGACGACGAATTTTCTTCGGCAGAAATCCTGCGAGAGCATATAGTCGGAGACGATGACCCTTTCGGGTACGCCCAAAAGGGATTCCACCAGCATGGCGCAGATCCCCGCCCGATCCTTTCCGCTGGCGCAATGCCAGAGAAGGCAGCCCTCCTCGTCGCGGACGAGACGAAGAAATTTTTTCAGTCCGTCCTGCGCCTGTCCGTTGAAGAGGACATTCAGATAAGTACTGATCATGTAATTGTCGACTGTACCGAACTCCCTTTTAATGCGTTTGCTCTCTTTCAGCATGGTCTTGTACATACTCTTTTCCGTCGTGATGCCCGCCGTCGCGGTAAAGAGTAAGGGCAACCGGACGTAACGGATTCCGTCGATTTTCGTATCGGGATGCTCGTCGCATTCCGTCTGAATGCGGAGATCGACGATCGTCGTGACGCCGAGTTCCCTTAAATTTTCGGACGTTTGAACGGGCAGACGATTGAGCCGTCCGCTTCGCAAAAGCTTTCTGTTTTTTATCTTCCGCCCGTCCTCCGTCGGCATTCCGCCGAGGTCGCGCGTGTTGTTGAGTTTTTTTAAGATGATATTCCTTCTGTACATTCTCTCATTCCGCAATTTTGCTCTTCTCTATAAATTATAGCGAAATAATCTTTGTCTGTCAATAGGAAAAAAGGAGAAAAATTTGTCGATTGCGGGAATAAAAACGCATCGCTCTATGGATAACAAAAGGGACGTTTTCGGCAGATTCCTCCGATTTGAGCGGTTCTTTCTTGACAGAAACGCTTTCCTTTTGTATAATGAGAATAACTTTTCAGAAGGCATAAGGGAATATACGTATGACAAAAATCATTCTCAAGACGATCCTTAAAACGCTGCTTTGTATTCTTCTCGCCGCGATTCTCGTCGTCGGGTCGTATCTGCTGTATGTGATCGTATCCTATTCGAGGATAGAGGACAACCTCTCGTTGGAAGCGCAAAATCGCGCGGGGAAGAAGGAAGCGGCGATCGGAGAGACGTATACCGTAGCGACGCAGAACATCGGCTTCGGCGCGTACACTTCGGATTTTACTTTTTTCATGGACGGAGGAAAGCAGTCGAGAGCGGAGAGCGAAGAGAGCGTGATCTCCTGCGTACAGGCAGCCGCCAAGGAGCTGTCTTCTTTGTCTCCCGATTTTATATTGATTCAAGAAGTCGATACTTCTTCCACGAGAAGCTATCATGTAGATGAGAGAGAATTGCTTTTGAACGCCTTCCCCTCTTATTCTTCCGTGTTTGCAGTCAACTACCACTCCGCCTATCTCATGTATCCGCTCAACGAGCCGCACGGGGCTTCGAACAGCGGAATACTCACGCTGAGCAAAGTCGATATTTCCTCTTCGGTGAGAAGAAGTCTGCCGATTTCGACGAGCCTTTCTAAATTTCTCGATCTCGACCGTTGTTATACCGTGTCGAGAATTCCGACGGACAACGGAAAGGAGCTGATTCTTTACAATGTGCATCTCTCCGCGTACGGCGGAAGCGACGAGATCCGCGCGGCGCAGATGACGATGCTTTTCGACGACATGGCGGAAGAGTACGCTTCGGGAAATTATTGCGTCTGCGGCGGAGATTTTAACCACGATTTTACGGGGGATTCGACGATCGTTTTAAATCAAGCGACGGAGGCGACCGAATACGGTTGGGCGCAGCCCTTCCCCGCCGAGCTGCTTCCCGAAGGAATTTCCCGCGCCATGGATTACGCCTGCGGGTACGAGCAGGGAACCTGCCGTAATTGCGACGTCCCTTACGAAGAGGGAAACGACGTCTTTATCGTGGACGGATTTCTCGTCTCGGAGAATGTGGAGGTAGGTTATCTTGAAAACGTTCAGACGGGGTACGTTTATTCCGATCACAATCCCGTGGTCATGAAGTTTCGCTTAAAGTAGAAAAAATAAGGACAAACGATCAATGCGAACTTCCCTTAGGAAAAAACGAAGAACTTCAAAATGAAGTGAACCCCAAAGTTTGGACAAAAAATTAATTAAATAGTTTGGTAATGAGTTCTGTATTGTACAGGGCTCATTCCTTTTAGTTTGAGAGAAATTCTCTCGTTGTTGTAGTAAGAGATATAACCGTGAAGCTTCTGCATAAAGTCTTCAACAGAATTAAATTTCTCTCCGTAAAACATTTCAACTTTCAATCTTCCGAAGAAATTTTCCATTGCTCCGTTATCCATGCAATTTCCCTTGCGGGACATACTTTGGATAATGTTTTGAACCGCGCCCGCGCCGTTCTATCATAAATCCGGCCGCTCCTTCTTCCAAGTATATGCGCTCTCACTTCTTAAGAAATGCAATGTTTTTAGAATACAAATCCGGAAAATATTTCCTCATCGTTTCGCTATACCCTAAATGTTCGCGCATATCCGGTATAACAGAAATCTTGAATTCGGGCGAGTATTTTGTATTAAATTTTTATGCCGTGCTTTTCTATAATTGTCCGATAAATTGGAATTTACCTATATCCACCATTCGGGAGTAATATCACCGAGTTTGACAATACGTCCGCTTTCATAATCCATCATAATCTCAATATCTTTATATTTTGTCGGCATAAGCTGTACCATCAGTTCACGACAAGCTCCGCACGGCGCGCCGCTTTTACCGTCGTCCATTATTGCAATAACTTTTGCAATTTCGTTTTCCCCATTGGTAATCATATTAAAAATTGCATTGCGCTCAGCACAAATGCCGAGCGTGCAGCATGTATCAATGCAAACACCCGTATAAATTTTCCCGCTGGAAGACAGTATGGCAGCAGATACGCTTCCCGCAGAAACATACTGCGATATTTGACGATCATATTGTACGGCTTTTGCCGCCTCGTACATTTTACTCCAAACCTTATCCATGTTATCCTCCGCTAAATTACTGTTTATCTTTCCGCTATTATACAACAAACGATTTAAAAAGTAAAATAAATAAGCGCACTTGCCTTGTTTACAAGGTATGGTGCGCTATACCTATATTCTGTGGAAAAATTCCCTATGTGAACTACGGTAAATTCGTTTGTCCTTTTTTACGTCTTTCGATAGAGACAGCCTTGAAACCAACCCTTTTC
>CAYWKM010000044.1:0-13967 GCA_964459165.1 uncultured Clostridia bacterium | reverse complement strand
CATTTCGACGGAGGTTTTTTTCCTCTTTTTTGTCTCCGACAATCAGAGGAGCGCGGCGGAATATTTTTAACGGCGGCAGGGTCGGCCGTATTTTGTTCCGGCGCGGAGACGCCCTCGAAAAAACTATTGCGCGTAAATATCTATGATATTTAAAATGGTTTCCACCGCCTTTTCCATCGCGGAGACGGAGACGCATTCGCGCACGGAATGGGCGTTTAAACCGCCCGTAAACAGGTTGGGGCAGGGAAGTCCCATAAAGGAAAGCGTGCAGCCGTCCGTTCCTCCGCGCACGGGGAGAACGAGAGGGGTAACGCCCGCTTTTCTCATGGCGGCTTTCGCGTTTTCTATCAGATGAGGGTGTTCTTTGATTACTTCGTAGCAATTTTTATATTGATCTCTGATTTTCACCTCTACGCTGTCCTCTCCGTATTTTTCTTTCATTTTTCTGCCGCATTCGATAAGGAAGCTTTTTCTTTGAGCGAATTTTTCGCCGTCGTGGTCGCGGATAATGAGAAGAATTTTTCCCGTTTCGACTTCGGCGGAGACGCTTTCGATATGATAGAATCCCTCCCTTCCCTCCGTTTTCGCGGGAATTTCGGAAGCGGGCAGCAGATTGATCAGCTCGTTTGCCATCAGCGCGCAGTTCTTCATTTTTCCCTTTGCGGAGCCCGGGTGAATATTGACGCCCTTGAAGGATATTTCCGCTTCCGCCGCGTTGAAGGTTTCGCAACCGAAGTCGCCGACGGGTCCGCCGTCCACGGTATAGGCAAAATCGCAGCCGAACCTCTTTACGTCGAAAAACAGAGGGCCTTCGCCGATTTCTTCGTCGGGCGTAAAGGCGATCCCGACTTTTCCGCGCTTGATTTCGGGATGGCTCAGCAGATATTCCGCCGCCGTCATGATTTCGGCGACGCCCGCTTTGTCGTCCGCTCCGAGGAGAGTGGTCCCGTCCGTCGTTATGATTTCCTGTCCCTTGTACCCTTCCAAATCGGGGAAATCCTTCGGGGAGAGGATCAGTCCGTTTTTCAGAAGGATTTCTCCGCCCTCGTAGGCGATCGTCTGCGGTTTTACGTCTTTGCCGCTGCATACGGGCTCCGTGTCCATGTGGGCGATAAAACCGACGGCCCTTTTCCCTTCGACGTTGGCGGGAATTTCCGCGTAGACGTAGCAATGCTCTTCGTCGAGAAAGACGTTGTCCGCTCCGATTCGCTTTAATTCTTCGAAAAGAACGCGCGCGAGGTCGAATTGTTTTTTCGTGCTGGGATGTTCGCCCGTAAAGGGGTTGGATTGCGTGTCTATTTTTACATAATCGATAAATCTTTCTTTTACGTTCATTTTTTGCTCCCGATATTCGCTTTTTCCGCCCTCTATTATAGCGGATTAAAAAAAGTAAGTCAAGGATGTATAATAAAATATTTTTCGGACATACTTGAAATAAAAGGAGCTAACTATGAATCATAAATTTAAAGTTTTCGGCGTCGCGCTTTTATCCTCTCTCCTGCTGGTACCCTTTGCCGCCTGCGGCAAGGAGAAGGGGGAGGATATGCAGGCGGAGGAGACGCGCATCGAAATGAGCGAAGAAGCGATAGAACTCGGCGTGGGAGAAACGTATCGGCTGACGGTTTCCGTATCTCCTTCGGACGCGATGGATAAGGAGATTGTTTGGCGTTCCTCCGACGAATCGATCGCGGAGGTGGACGACGGCACGGTGACGGCGAAAGCGGTCGGCGAAGCGACCGTGACCGCCTCTACCAACGGAAAAGAGGCGACTTGTCGCGTGACGGTCGGCGAAAAAGGCGAGCAAACGCCCGATGGCGGCGAAGGCGACGAACAGGAATCGGACGGCGGGCAGGAAGAAGAGCGGAGCGTTTCTTTCAAGAGATAATTCGGATGAATCGCAACTTTGTTTACGGCGAGTTGCGATTTTTTTGTGGGGCGGCGAAATGAAAAAAATTTTTAATAAAGGGGGATTCGCCGGCTTTTATACCGCGTTCGGGCGGGCGGAAGAGTTGACAGACGTTTTTCTTCGTGATATAATTTAAAGATAATAAAACGATCGGGAAAAAATTAATTCAATATGTCTGAAATACAAAGGTTGTCCGCAAAATTTCATACGAACGCGGAGGAAAAAAACGAAAACGGCGACTATCCCGTATTCCTTTCAAACGTAAAGGGGAAGAGAGTTTGCCTTTTGTGCGACGAAAATACGGTTAACTATACCGCCGACGCGCTGTATTTATTGAAGGCGAACGGAAACGAGTGTTCTCTGTACGTCTATCCCGAAAGGGAACCCGTGGCGGACGAAAAGTCCGTTTCCGCCGCCCTGAAGGCGACGGAAAAATCCGATTATATTCTATCCGTCGGAGCGGGAACGCTGAACGATCTCGGAAAGTACGTCGGATTTCTTACGCGCAAAAAGAGCGGCGTTCTGGCGACGGCTCCTTCGATGGACGGCTTTTCTTCCGGCGTTACGCCTTTGATTGAAAACGGCTTTAAAATTACGAAGAGCGCGCAGACGGCGAGCGATATTCTCATCGATTTCGATATTTTAAAGACGGCTCCCAAGATGATGACGGGGGCGGGCGTGGGAGATATTCTCGCAAAGTTCTGTTCCCTTTCCGATTGGAAAATCTCCGCTCTCCTCTTCGGGGAAGAATATCGCGAGGAGGCCGCCGATCTGATGAGGAGCGCGCTCGTGAAATGCAACGATTCCCTTCCCGAAATTTTAAAAGGGGAGAAGGACGGCGTTTCCGCCCTGATGAACGCGTTGCTCATTTCGGGCTACGCCATGGCGCTCGCAGGCAATTCCCGCCCCGCGTCCGGCGCGGAGCATCATATGAGCCATTATCTTGAAATGGATTATTTAAAGAGGGGGAAACGCATTCCCCTGCACGGAATTAAGGTAGGGCTCGGCACGATGGTCTCCTTATATCTTTATCATGCGATAGAAAAGGGCGGATTCGATTTTGAAGGGGTAGAGAAGGTCGTCTCCGTGGCGGAGAGCCTTCCCTCCGAAAAATACGTCGAAAACATTCTCCTCAGCTTCGGATGCCCCGTCCGCTTCTCTCAGATAGACGTTGAGAAGGATACCGTTTACCGTATGCTGTTCGAGGCGTATAAGATAAGGGACCGCTATACGATTCTTACCCTTTTTAACGAACGCGGTCTTATCGATCAAGTAGCCGACGATATCATGGATAAGTATTATTGATATGAAAGCGGGCATTTCCACAGCGTCGCTGTTTTTAAGAATGAATAACGAGGAGGTCTTTCCGCTCTTCCGCCGTATGGGCGTAGAGAACACCGAGGTGTTTTTCACTTCCTTTCAGGAATACGAGCCGTCGTTTTCACAGCTCCTTTTAAAGGAAAAGCGGGAGATCTGCGTAAATTCCGTCCATACGCTCACCACGCAATTTGAGCCGCAGCTTTACGCCGCGCACCCCAAGGTCCTCGAGGACGCGTTCGGGCTTTTGTCGAAGGTCATGCGCTCGGCAGAGATTTTAGGGGCGAAATATTATACCTTTCACGGGGTGGCGCGGATAAAGAAGAGTTCCCGTTACGACGACTTTAAGCTTTACGGAGAGAGAACGAAAGAGATATACGACTATTGTAAGGCTTACGGCGTGGAGCTCGCTTATGAAAACGTCGAATGGAGCCTTTACAACCGACCGGGAATTTTTAGCGTCTTAAAGGAATACTGTCCGGAATTGAAGGGCGTTCTCGATATCAAGCAGGCGCGTATTTCCGGCTACGATTACCGAGATTATCTGAACGAGATGGGCGAGAGTCTCTCTTACGTGCACGTCTCGGATATCGGGCGAGACGGAAGGATGTGTCTCCCCGGGAAGGGGGTTTTCGATTTCGACGAACTCATCCGAAGGCTTTCGGACGTCGGCTTCTCGGGCTGTATTTTAATCGAATCGTACGAAAGGGATTACCGAGAGCTTAAAGAGCTCGCCGATTCGCACGAATTTATCCGTGAAAAAATTTATAAGTATAATCGCTTATAAAGAATATAAATAAAACAAAAGGGAGGTCGCAGAATGCTATCCATTAAAAATGTGACGAAGGTTTATGACACGAAGGGCGTTATCGTTAAGGCGCTCGACGACGTATCCGTGGATTTTCCGGAACGGGGCATGGTCTTCTTGCTCGGCAAGAGCGGAAGCGGGAAGAGTACGCTCTTAAACGTTTCGGGCGGATTGGATATGCCGGATTCCGGCGAGATTATCCTAAAAGGAAAATCGTCAAAGGATTTTTCGCCTGCCGATTTCGACAGTTACCGCAACACGTTCGTCGGATTTATCTTTCAGGAATACAATATCCTGACGGATTTTTCCGTGGAGGAAAATATATCTCTCGCGTTGGAGCTTCAAGGGAAAACGAAGGACGAAAAGACGATAGACGAATTGTTAGAGCTCGTCGATTTAAAGGGCTTCGGCAAGAGAAAGCCGAATACTTTATCGGGCGGGCAAAAGCAGCGCATCGCCATTGCGCGCGCGCTCGTCAAAAATCCGGAAATCATCATGGCGGACGAGCCGACGGGCGCGCTCGATTCGGTAACGGGGTCGCAGGTGTTAGACACCTTGAAAAAGCTGTCCGAGAATAAGCTCGTTCTCGTCGTCTCGCACGATCGGGAATTTGCCGAGACCTACGGGGACAGAATCATCGAATTGAAGGACGGAAAAATTATTTCCGATAAGACGAAGGTGAAGGAAAGGTTTACCGACACGGCGAACCTGACCTTTGTCGGCGAAAACACGATCAGCATCAAAAGCGGAAGCAAGCTGTCCGGAGAAGATATCGATAAAATCAACGAGTTCCTCCTGCGCAGCGAAAAGGATGTGTTCATCACCGCCGAGGAATCGGAAGTAAAATCGATGAAAAAAATCGCCTCGATCGACGATTCCAACGCAAAATCGTCGTTCGTTCCCACGGACGAGAGTCTGATCGATCAAAAAGAGTACGACGGATCGAAGGTGACGTTCATCAAGTCGAAGCTCCCCGTCCGTCATGCGGTAAGGCTGGGGACTTCGAGCCTGAGAATCAAGCCGTTCAAGCTTCTCTTTACGGCGTTATTATCTACGGTGGCGTTCATCATTTTCGGACTATTGTCCACGCTCTTGACTTATAGCGAAACGAAAATATACATAAACGCTCTTCAAGAGGAAGAGTATACCGCAGCGGTGGCGACTCGCTCGGTTTCGGTCGAGTACCGTTATTATTATCATTATTTTGACGAATTTGAAACGATGCAATATGTGACCGACGAAGAAACCGTCGGCGTCGCTTCCGTCAACGCGTATTACAGCCAAGAGGACGTCGATTACGTCAATTCGCTCAATAAAAATTTTAACTTCGCGGGCGTTTATACCTTTAACCGCGCGAGCGATCCGATCTATACAAAATACGGGATAAGATGGTTCGAAGCCTCTTCCGTCTCTTATTACTATTATAAAAACGGCTATATCAACGGTTTCTGCGATCTCTCGGACAGAGATCTTTCCGATTTCGGGTTGACGCTGATCGCCGGCGAATATCCTTCCGACGGACGCTCCGTCGCCGTTCCTTCCTATTACGCCGATATGGTGATTAAGGCGGGGGGAATTCTCGACCCCGACGACACTGACGTGGTAATCCCGATTTATTCCTACGAGGAACTTATCGGGCAACGGATTCTTCTGCGGGTAGGGTCGTTCAACGAATTTGACGTTACCGTTTCCGGAATTGTCGATTGCGGAGCGATTCCTTCCAAATACGACGTTTTAATGACGGTAACGGATACCAGAGTCAATAAGCTATACGGCTACGGCGGACAATATACGCACAGTCAGATCACCAGTCTCATCAATAAGCTGTCCTCCTATTACGACAACAGCTTTCTCAGCGTATTCTTGGTAAACGGAGACTTCTATGAAACGAATAAAGCTTCCGCTTCGATTATCTCGGATCCTTTCCTTGATCTTTGCATCGCGAACAGCGATATTCGCGAAATCGTTACCAAAAGTGAGGAGGAGAAGGAAAATATGCTTATGACGGAGGAAGAATATAACCGGCAGAAAGAGGAGTGGGACAGAAACAATGTAAGGACTTACGCGATTGTCAGCGATTATAAACCTTCCGACGAAAATATTTATCAAAAGATCATTATGCCCGTGCGAAACGGTTCCTCCGAACAATTGAAGGCCTTTGCCGATTTGATCAATTCGGAACACAAGAACGGGGATCTTTATAAGGACGACTATTCCGTCGTCAGCTCAGCCGTTTCGGACGCCACGGAAACCGTCGGAATCATGATAAAGATTTTGCTTCCCGCAGGGCTTTTGCTCGCCCTGTTTGCGGCGTTGCTGCTGAGCAATTTCATCGCCGTATCCATCAATAACAAGGAAAAGGACATCGGCATTCTCCGCGCCGTCGGAGCGAGGGGGATGGACGTCTTTAAGATCTTCCTCTCGGAAGCGCTCGTCATCACGTGTATCTGCTTCGCGCTCGCCACGATCGGCTCGGGCGTGCTGTGTTCCGTCGTCAATGCGTTCCTGATCCAAAAGGCGATCATTGAAATTCCCGTCTTCTATTTTAGCGGAATCGACGTCGTCATCATCTTTGTTATCTCCGTGATAACGGCGGCTCTTTCCACGTATCTTCCCGTGAGAAAGGCGGTAAAGAAAAAGCCCGTCGAAGCGATCCGTTCGCTGTAAAGCCGAAGAATCGCCGCAGAATTCTCCTTGCGGAACAAAAAGGGAAGTCCGGTAAAAACGCCGGACTTCCTTTTTTGTCGTGTAAAGGACGAAAAAAGACGGGAGCTATTATTTTTTTTAATATAAGAGAGAAAAAAAAGAAAAGAGATATCATATT
Source organism: uncultured Clostridia bacterium (assembly GCA_964459165.1). Taxonomy (GTDB): domain Bacteria; phylum Bacillota; class Clostridia; order Christensenellales; family Borkfalkiaceae; genus RGIG4074. Next base: position 7,112 of record CAYWKM010000044.1, on the reverse strand, counting down.
TAATTTTACCATATTTTGTGCTCTAACGCTTGACATTCGTACAAAATATAGTGTATACTAATGGAGATAAAAAAGAGAGGTAGAAGGATGAAAATTATCAAAAGAAGCGGGCAGGAAGTTCCCTTCGACGTGACGAAAATCGAAAACGCCATCAGAAAGGCGAATAAGGAGGTGTCCATTCAGGACAGATTTACCGAGGAGGAAATCGTCGGCGTTTCGAAGGCCGTCATGGAAATTTGCAAAGGAATGCCCAGAGCCGTCAACGTAGAGGAAATTCAGGATATGGTCGAAGACCAGCTTATGGGAGCGAAAAAGTTCGCGCTGGCGAGAAAATATATCACTTACCGCTATACGAGGAACATGGTGCGCTTTTCCAATACGACGGACGACAAGATTCTCTCGCTCATCGAATGCAATAACGAGGAGGTCAAGCAGGAGAATTCCAATAAGAATCCTACGGTGAACAGCGTTCAGCGCGATTATATGGCGGGCGAGGTTTCCAAGGATATCACTTCGCGTATTTTGCTCCCCGCAGATATCGTGAGGGCGCATAACGAGGGCATTATTCACTTTCACGACGCGGATTATTTCGCTCAGCATATGCACAATTGCGATCTCGTAAACCTTGAGGATATGCTCCAAAACGGCACCGTCATTTCCGGCACGATGATTGAAAGACCGCACAGCTTTTCCACCGCGTGCAATATTTCCACGCAGATCATCGCGCAGGTCGCTTCCAACCAATACGGCGGGCAGAGCATCTCTCTCACTCACCTCGCTCCCTTCGTCGAAGTCAGCAGAAAGAAGATTCGAAAGGAGGTTGCGGAAGAGTTTGCCCTCGCCGGTGTATCCGACGAAAAGATCATTCATGAAGTTTCGGAAAAGAGACTGCGCGAAGAGATCAGAAAGGGCGTTCAGATGATTCAGTATCAGGTCGTGACCCTTCTTACCACAAACGGTCAGGCTCCGTTCGTCACGGTGTTCATGTATCTCGGCGAGGCGAGGAGCGAGAGCGAGAGGGCGGACCTCGCCATGATCATCGAGGAGACGCTTCAGCAACGGATTCAGGGCGTAAAGAACGAAGCCGGCGTATGGATCACGCCCGCTTTTCCCAAGCTCATTTACGTGCTCGAAGAGGACAACGTTCGGGAAGGCAGCAAATATTGGTATCTTACGAAGCTGGCCGCCGAATGTACGGCGAAACGAATGGTTCCCGACTATATTTCGGAAAAGAAAATGCTCGAATATAAAGTCGATAAAAACGGCGAGGGGCATTGCTATACCTGTATGGGTTGCAGGAGCTTCTTAACTCCCTATATCAACGAAGAAGGAAAGCCGCAGTACTACGGCAGATTCAATCAGGGCGTCGTCACCATCAATCTGCCCGACGTCGCGCTGTCTTCCGGCGGGGATTTTGAGAAGTTTTGGGAAATTTTCGATTCCCGTCTCGAGCTTTGCTATAAAGCGCTCATGTGCAGACACAACCGTTTGAAGGGCACGCTTTCCGACGCCGCTCCCATTCTCTGGCAGAACGGCGCGCTTGCAAGATTAAAGAAGGGAGAGCCTATCGACAAGCTCTTATACGGCGGTTATTCCACCATTTCCTTGGGCTATGCCGGATTGTACGAGTGCGTGAAATATATGACGGGCAAATCGCATACGGACGAGGAAGCGAAACCTTTCGCTTTAAGCGTCATGCAGCATATGAACGACAAATGCAAAGAATGGAAAGAGAAGGAAAATATCGATTTTTCTCTCTACGGCACGCCGTTAGAGAGCACGACGTATAAATTTGCAAAGGCTTTACAGACGCGGTTCGGCGTCATCCCCGGCATTACGGATAAAAATTATATTACGAACAGCTATCACGTTCACGTGACCGAGCAGATCGACGCGTTTACGAAGCTGAAATTCGAATCGGAGTTCCAGCGTCTCTCTCCCGGAGGAGCCATCTCTTATGTAGAGGTTCCCAATATGCAGAATAATATTCCCGCGGTTCTCGAGGTCATGAAGTTTATCTACGAGAATATCATGTACGCAGAGCTGAATACCAAGAGCGATTACTGTCAGGTTTGCGGCTTTGACGGAGAGATCCGCATCGAGACAGACGAAGACGGCAAGCTCGTATGGGAATGTCCCAAGTGCAAGAACCGCGATCAGACGAAGCTGAACGTCGCCCGTCGCACCTGCGGTTACATCGGCACGCAGTTCTGGAATCAAGGAAGAACGCAGGAAATCAAAGACAGAGTATTACATTTGTAAGATACGACACGAAAGATCGCCTTTCCCTTTTCTTGAAAAATGAGGAAGGGCGTCTTCGCGTTTAAGGGGAGCGGCGCAAGGAGAATTTATGAATTACGCAGTGATAAAAAAATGCGATATCGCCAACGGAGAAGGGGTAAGAGTTTCCCTCTTTGTCTCCGGCTGCACGCATCATTGTCGGGGCTGTTTTAACGAGGTCGCCTGGGATTTTTCCTACGGAAAGCTTTTTGCGGAAGAGGCGCGGGAGGAGATTTTTTCCGAGCTCGATTTAAGCTATATCCGAGGACTTTCCCTTCTCGGCGGCGAACCGTTCGAACCCGTCAATCAGAGGGGACTTTTGCCCTTTTTAAAGAGCGTCAGGGAGAGATATCCGCAAAAGGATATTTGGTGCTATACGGGGAATACGCTGAGGGAGGATTTAAAAGGCTTTCGCGAGGAACGCATGAATACGGAATGCACGGAGGAGATGCTCTCTCTCGTCGACGTTCTCGTGGACGGAAGGTTTGAAGAGGAGCTCTACGATATCTCTTTAAAATTCCGCGGCTCTTCCAATCAGAGAATCATCGATATGAACGCTTCGAGATTTCGGAAGAAAATTATTTTATTTTACAAAGAATGAGGCGTTTCTTATTGAAAAAAGAAAAGATTTATGTTATGATGATCGTAACGAAATAGACAGTAGGAACAAAAATGAATTGTGACGTTGTTATTATCGGCGCGGGTCCCGCCGGTATTTTTACCGCTCTTGAAATGTTGAAGAAGGGCTCGAAGAAAAAAATAGTAATCGCGGAAAAAGGAAAACCGGTGGAAGAACGCTTCTGTCCGAAAATCAAGACGAAAAAATGCATGAATTGCAAGCCGTATTGCCATATCACGACGGGCTTTTCGGGCGCCGGCGCGTTTTCCGACGGAAAGCTCTCTTTGAGCTACGAGGTCGGCGGAAATCTTCCCGATCTGATCGGCGCCGAAAAGGCGCAGGAAACGATCGATTACGCCGATAAGATCTATCTTGAATTCGGCGCGGATTCGCACGTCGAAGGCTTGGGGAACGAGGAGGCCAAAAAGGAGATCAGGCGCAACGCGATTTCCGCCGGACTCAAGCTCGTCGATTGTCCCATTCGCCATCTCGGCACGGAAAAGGCGCAAAAGCTCTATTATGAAATCGAGCGGTATCTTTTACAGAACGGCGTCGAGATCTTCTTCGGCTACGAGTGCTCGAATATCATTCTCGAAGGGGACGTCTGCCGCGGCGTCTATCTCGTGAATAAGGAAGGCTCGCTTGAAATTTATGCCGAACATACCGTCATCGCGACAGGAAGGAGGGGAGCCGATTGGCTGGAAAAGATCTGCGCCGAACACGATATCGCGCACGAGCCGGGCACCGTCGATATCGGCGTGAGAGTCGAGGTGAGAAACGAGGTCATGGAGAAGGTGAACGAGGTCCTTTACGAGTCCAAGCTCATCGGTTATCCCGATCCCTTCCGCAATAAGGTGAGGACGTTTTGTCAGAACCCCGGCGGTTTCGTCAGTCAAGAAAATTACGACAATAATCTCGCCGTCGTCAACGGGCATTCCTATAAGGATATCAAATCGCAGAATACGAATCTTTCCATTCTCTGTTCTCATAACTTTACCGTACCCTTCAATCAGCCGATCGCCTACGCGCAAAAGATCGGGGAGCTCACCAATATGCTCGGCGCGGGGAAAATCCTCGTTCAGCGTTACGGCGACATTCTCGAGGGCAAGAGAACGTGGCAGAGGGAGCTTTCGCAGTCGAACGTTCGTCCGACGCTTCCCGACGCGGTTGCGGGCGATATCACGGCGGCTATGCCTTATCGCGCCATGACGAACATCATCCATTTTATTCAGGCGATGGATAAAGTCGTCCCCGGCTTCGCTTCTTACGAGACGCTCCTATATTCGCCCGAGCTTAAATTTTATTCCAATCGCATCAAGATGGACGAGAACTTCAATACGAACGTAAAGGGACTGCATTGCCTCGGCGATTCCTCCGGTTGGACGAGGGGACTCATGATGGCTTCCGTGATGGGCGTGCTCATGGGCAGGGCTCTCGTTTAAGAATGAAAATATGAACGATAAAAAGAAACAAATTGCCGTACGGATTGTCCGCGTCCTTTTCATCTTGATTGTTTTGGGCGTTACGGCTTGGATCATTTCCAATTCTCTGGACGACGGGGCGACTTCTTCCGAAAAGAGCGAGATCGTTACGGAAATTCTGCAGGACGTCGTGGACGCATTCGTCCCCGAAGGGAAAGGGGTGACCGTCTCCGAGCATTTCGTACGAAAATTAGCGCATTTTACCGAATACGCGATCTTAGGCGTTTCTCTTTTTTGCGCGTATCTCTCCTTTTCCTTTCAAAGGGAAACCTTTTCTCTCGCGATAAAATTCTGTTTTATTCCCGCGCTGTACGCCGTCGTCCTTCCTTTTTTCGACGAACTCGCGATACAGAACATCAGCGTGAACAGAGGCCCCTCTCCCCTCGATGCGCTTCTCGATATCGGCGGAGCTTTCACGGGCGCGATTCTTTCTCTCGGCGTGTTTTTCATCGTGCGCGCCGTCGCGATCCGTAGGAGAAGGAGCGCAAAGGAAGAAGGGGAAAAAGAGTAAGTCCTTCCGATAAGCTTGAAAGAAGAGGCATGAAGGAAAAATTCATTCCTCTTTTCTTTTATCCGTTTGAAACGGAAAGGAAGGAAGAGCGAACGGGGCGAAACGCAAACAAATTTTGTTTTTCTTTTCAAATATTTGACTTGAAGCTTTCGATTCGTGTATAATGGAGCCGCAAAGAAAATCAAGGAGAAAAAATCATGACGAAGACACAATTAAAAAAATATGCAAGACTCATCGCCAAGTGCGGATTAAACGTAAAGAAAGGGCAGGACGTGTTCGTTACGGCGGAACTCGATCAACCGGAATTTGTCGAGCTCGTCGTCGAAGAGCTTTACCGCGCGGGCGCCGCCAATGTATACGTGGAATGGACGCATCAGCCCGTTTCCCGCCTCAATGCAAAATATAAGACGCTCGAAAACCTTTCCAAGGTGACCTCATGGGCGGAGGAAAAACTCAAATATATGGCGGAGCGTCTTCCGGCGAGGCTGTTTATCGAATCGAGCGACCCGGACGGGCTCAACGGCGTGGATATCGAAAAGATAAGCAAAGCGCTCGCCGAACAGAAAAAAATCCAAAAGCCTTACCGCGACGCGATCGACAACAAACATCAGTGGTGTATCGCCGCCGTTCCGGGCAAGGCGTGGGCAAAGAAAATTTTTCCTTCGCTCAACGTCAATCAGGCGGTGGAAAAGCTTTGGGATACCATTCTTTATACCTCCCGTGCGGACGGAGCCGATCCCGTTAAGGAATGGGCAAGGCACAACGACGATCTGGGAAGAAAGTGCGATTATCTCAACTCCCTCCATTTAACTTCGCTCGAATATAAAAGCGCAAACGGAACGGACTTTAAAGTCGGACTCGTCAAGGGCTGCAACTTTATGGGCGGCGGCGAATATACCATGGACGGTCGCTATTTCAATCCGAATATTCCCAGCGAGGAGATTTTCACCTCTCCGAAGGCGGGCGAAGCCGAAGGAATCGTCTATTCGACGAAGCCCCTCTCCTATCAAGGTCAGCTCATCGAAAACTTCTCCGTCCGTTTTGAAAAGGGCAGAGCGGTAGAAGTGAAAGCGGAGAAGGGACAGGAGCTCCTCGAAAAAATGATCCATATGGACGAAAACGCCTGTATGTTAGGCGAATGCGCTTTGATTCCTTTCGATTCTCCCATAAACAATACGGGCGTCCTCTTCTACAATACGCTGTTCGACGAGAACGCAAGCTGTCATCTCGCGCTCGGAAGCGGGTTTACGAATTGCCTCGAAGGGTACGAGAATATGACGAAGGAAGAATGTGTGAAGAAGGGAATCAACGATTCGACGATTCACGTCGATTTCATGATCGGATCGGAAGATTTAAGCATCGTCGGCGTGACCGAGAGCGGAGAGAGGGTTCAGATCTTTGAGAACGGCGGCTGGGCGATCGATTTTTAAAGTCAAACGTTTAAAAAGTCGTTTTTTACGGTATATATAAATCGGGTTCTGCGTGAAGGAGGTAAGTCCGCGGAACGGTTGAAAAGAGAGGTGTTATTGATTATGACGAAGATAGATATTTTTTCCGGTTTTTTGGGCGCAGGCAAGACTACGCTCATCAAAAAACTCATTCAAGAGGCTTACGCAGGAGAAAAAGTCGTACTCATCGAAAACGAATTTGGCGAGATCGGTATCGACGGGGGCTTTTTAAAGGACGCAGGCGTCAATATTACCGAAATGAATTCGGGATGTATTTGTTGTTCGCTCGTAGGCGATTTTGCAAAAGCGCTCAGACAGGTTTCTAAGGAGTACGATCCCGATCGGATCGTTATCGAGCCCTCCGGCGTAGGCAAGCTTTCCGACGTTATCGCCGCCGTGGAGAGGGCGAATCTCGAAAGAGCGGAATTGAATACGTTCTGCACCGTCGTAGACGCGAATAAGTGCAAGATGTATATGAAGAATTTCGGCGAGTTTTTCAATAACCAGATAGAAAACGCGAACTGCATCGTTTTAAGTCATACCGCCAATATTTCCGAAGAAAAGCTTTCCGCAGTCGTCGCCATGCTGCGCGAACGCAACGCCGTCGCCTCGCTCGTTACCACCGATTGGGGACAGCTCGACGGCAAAGATATTTTGAAGGCGATGCAGAATGAGGATACGCTGAAAGCGGAGCTCGTGAAACTTGCGGCGGAACAGCACGCCCGCGACGAAGAAGAACACGAGCACGAACATCATCACCACGATGACGACGA
>CAYWKM010000043.1:0-15687 GCA_964459165.1 uncultured Clostridia bacterium | reverse complement strand
GAGCCATCGGAAGGAGATTCTTTATTTAATAGATTGAAAATAAAAATTCTTGGAGGTTCCTATGTTGAACGGCAAAGAGCGAAATTCTAATTTTGAAATTCTTCGCATAATATGTATGCTGCTTATCGTCGCGCACCACTTTTCAGTTCACGGAGGGTTTTATTACGATGCTTCCGTAATTTCCTTAAACCGTTTCTGGATACAATTTCTGATCCCGTGCGGCAGGGTCGGCACGAACTGCTTCGTCATGATTTCCGGTTATTTTCTCGTTACCGATACGAAATTTCGATTTTCGAAAATTCTTAAATTTTGGTCGAAGCTGTTCATTTACTCCGTCGTCATGTATCTGTTTTTCTGCGCGATCGGAGGGGAAACATTTGCCTTGCGCGGATTCGTTAACAGCCTTTTTCCCGTCACGCAGGAAAACTGGTGGTTTGCTTCTACTTATTTCGTCATGTATTTGTTCCACCCGTTTTTAAGCCGATTTCTCATTTCGCTCCAAAAGAAAACCTATGCGAAGCTGCTCGTTCTCATGTTTATATGCTGGTCGTTGATTCCCACGATCACAAACTGTTCCTTTCAGGAGAACGACTTCGTTTGGTTTATCTTCCTGTATTCGTTTGCCGGGTATGTCAGATTGCACGGATTTCATCTGCTTCCTACGCTGAAATCCTGCGCAATCGCAAGCGGAATTTTGTTTGCGGCGATCGTAGCTTCCTTTGTCGTCCCCGATATGCTCGCTTTGAAATGGGAGGACTTTTATCCGTATACCTATTATCTCATCGACGATACGCGAATGCTTCCCATATTTTTGTTTTCCGCCTCGCTTTTTCTCCTATTTGAAAAGAAAAAGCCGAAATGTAACAGAGTCGTCAATACTTTGTCGGGCGCTACATTCGGCGTGTATCTGCTGCACGATCATCCGATCTCGAGAAAGTTATTGTGGAATAGAATCTTTCAGAACGCGAGCTATGCGCAATCTGCATGGTTGATTCCCTATTCGCTCGCCGTCTCTCTCATCGTATTCGTCGGCTGCACGCTCATCGATCTGATATATCGCTATACGATCGACGTCGCGGTCGGTAAGCTGACGTTGAAAGCGGGCGAGTCGGAGAACGGGATCAGAGAGAAATTGGATAAACGTTTTTTTGATAAAGAGTGAAAAAAATTTTTTAAAAATCTGCCGCAGTGAGAAAGATTGCTCGTTTCGCCTTTCTCCGACGACGGGAAAATAGAAAAAATCCGAATTAAAAGGAGGCTGCGCCTTCTTAATCGAAGGCGCAGTCATTATGAAAAAGAAAGCTTTTATGGTGTAATCGTCTTTATTTCGCCTGAACGAAGGAGATAAATTCCTCCGCCTCGTCCTTTGTGTCTACCGTCGCGGTATAGGCGAAATTTCCCATCGCGTCTAACCAAATGGCGGGAAGCCGTTCGCATAGGACGAGATTTTTACCGTATTTTTCGAGGATCTCTTCGTGCGTATGGGTATAAGAGTAGATATCCCTCCTTCCTGCGTATACGCAGAAGCGATCTCTTTTTGTCTGCGGCAACAGGCGTTTATCGTAAACCGCCATTTCCGCCCAAATCGTATAGACGTCGGTCGAATGCGCGTAATTCATCATATCGGGCGTATAACCGCCCGCGGGACGCATATTGACCTCCAGCCCGACGAAGTCGCCCTCTTTTCCCAGCCCCGGTTTGTCCTTGTCCAGACGGAAAAATTCAAGATGAACGAAGCGGCTCTTCGCGTTGAACGCTTTTACGGTCGCCCTGCCGCGTTCGGCGAGCTGAGCGGGCGTTTTATCGCATACGTAGTAGGCGAGATCGAGTTTTTCGTTTACGATGTCCACAATGGAAGGGGGCCATTTCGTCGTCGATTCAAACAGGGGACGGCATTCGGAATCTATGATCGCGTCGTACGAATAGATGTCTCCCTCGATAAATTCTTCCATGACGTAGGGCACGTCGGGTTTTTCGGCGAAGAAAGAGCGAAGCTCGTCCCCGTCCATTATTTTATAGGTGTGGGAGGCTCCCACGCCGTTGTCCGGTTTTGCGATGACGGGATATTTTACTTTTTTGATAAATTCCTCCGCCGCTTCGATCGAGGTAACCTTGCTTTGACGCGCGGAAGGAACGTTTGCCAAGGCGTAATATTTTTTCATTTCCGCCTTGCTCTTAAACGACTTGATATCGTTCATGCCGATCCCCGTGGAGACATAAAAGTACGTGCGAAGCTTCGCATCCTGTTCCAGCCAATATTCGTTGTTCGATTCGATCCAGTCGATTTTTCCATATTTGAAGGAAAAAAAGGCGACGGCGCGGAACACCTCGTCGAAGTTTTCCAACGAAGTTACTTTGTAATATTCCGTGAGGGAATTTTTGAGATTTTCATCGAGATTGCCGTAAGCCTCGTCGCCGATCCCCAGCACGTTTACGCCGTTCCTCTTCAAACGGTCGCAGAATTGCCAATAGGTATGGGGGAAGTTCGGGGAGATAAAAATATAATTCATGAGATTAGCCGTTTGTATAAATTTTTAGTATTTCTACGAATGATTATACGCTTTTCTTTTTATAATGTCAAGCGAAGAAAGGAGAAAAGAGAAAATAGGCGAATGTGACGGAAACGGGCGAAGACGGGCGGCAACGCGAAGGCGAAAAACCGATCGGAAAGTTTTTTGAGCCGAGCGGGATTTTATTTTTCGAATTTCCGTTGTCTGCGATTATTTTCTTATCTCAATTTTCGTTTTTATGCGTTAAATTTGTTTAAATATTTTGAAAAATGGTATTTACAAACAGGCGATCTTGTGTTAGAATAATGGAGAAATTCAATATCGGATAAACCGATACCATGAAGGAGTGAAAATAGGATGAGTAAATTAAACGTAAAGACCAAGGAGCTTCGCTGTAAAGCGGCGGAGGATTTCTACGGCCTGTTCTTCGAAGACATCAACCGCGCCGCAGACGGCGGGCTGTATCCCGAAATGATTCGCAACCGTTCGTTTGAAGACAGCATTCCTCCGCACGACGTCGCCATGATAGGGGAGGATAACGCCGTGTTCGTCAACAAAGGAGGTTGGCCGGACGTGTTCAATCACGGCGAGGGGATCGTTCATTGGACGGAAGACTTAGGGCTTGCGTATACGCCCATCCCCGGGTGGTACGTCGAAAACGCGACGATGACCTTATGCGACGAAACGCTGAACGAAAACAGGGAAGCCGCTTTAAAGACGCACTTTCAAAAAGGCGGAAGCCTTTACAACGTCGGTTACGCCGGCGTTCCCGTGGAAAAGGATAAAGAGCTGACGTTTTATTGCTTCGCAAAATCCTATTACGGAATCGATTTAAGCGTTTCCCTTGAAGGGGCGAACGGCGAGGTTTACGATAAAAAGAACATTCGCGTATACGGCGAGTACGCCCGTTACGACCTGTCCTTTCTTCCGAATGCCGACGATTATAACGCGCGCCTCGTTTTCCGCGCGGACGACGGGGGCGTTATCCTCGGCTTCGTTTCCCTCATGCCGAAGGAAACCTACAAGGGACACGGACTCAGAAAGGATCTTTGCGAAATGTTAAAGGGAATTTCGCCGAAGTTTATGCGTTTTCCCGGCGGCTGTATCGTCGAGGGATTTTCCAAATCCACGGCGATGCGCTTCTCGCACACGATCGGCCCCGTATGGGAAAGGCCGTCGCATCAGCTCATGTGGCATTATCGCACCACGAACGGGCTCGGCTTCCACGAATATTTGCAGCTATGCGAAGATCTCGAGGTCGCTCCCTTGTATGTATGCAACGTGGGCGTCACCTGTCAGGCGAGAGTGGGCGATCCTTTCGAGGGGGAAGAGCTCGAAGAGATGCTGAACGAAGCGTTCGGCGCGCTCGAATACGCCATGGGAGACGAGTCGACCAAATACGGAAAAATGCGTATCGAAGCGGGGCATCCCGAACCCTTCCCGATCAAATACGTAGAGATCGGCAACGAAAATTTCGGCAAGGATTATTTTCCGAGATATAAGAAGTTCTACGACGCGTTAAAGGCGAAATATCCCGATATCGTTTATATTTCCAACACGCATACCGAGAATGAGGGCTTGCCCACCGAAGTCGTCGACGAGCATTACTACGACGTGCCGAATTTCTTCTCCGAACACGCCGATATGTTCGACGGACGACCCAAGGACGGTCCCAAGGTATTCCTCGGCGAATATGCGACCATCGGCGGCGATCGGGTCTTCAATCTCAATTGCGCCCTGCACGAGAGCGCTTGGCTTTTGGGCGCGGAAAGAAATCAGGACGTCGTCGTACTCGCTTCGTTTGCGCCTCTCTTCCAGAACGTAAGCTATACCGCATGGGCTCCCAATCTGATTTTGTTCGATAACCACCGCGCGCACGGCATACCGACCTATCACGCGCTCTCCATTCTCGGCAAATATCACGGCGAAGAGGTCGTAAAGACGGAGGTCGAAACGGGCACGGGTTACGTGGGTTTCAGCGGACTTTGCGGCGTCGAGTCGGAGAGCGGCTGCAAATTTAAAAACGTAAAAGTAAACGGAAAAGAGGTAAGCGTTTCGCACAGAATTCAGAACGATTACGCCTTGGAAGGGGGCGTCTATACGACGATTCCCGGCGGCGACGGCGAGCTGTCCATGACGAACAACGAGGGTCCCGTCAATTCCATTTGGGGACAGAAGATGCAGGAGTTCCAGATGATGCGCAACCAGCTTCCCGAAGCGCAATTCCGCCGCTCGCTGGTTTCCCTCGGCTTCGGCGAAGAGATTCATACGGGCACGTATGAAATCGACGTTTATTGCGAGGAAGGAAGGGAATTTGCCCTCTCTTTATGGAATCATCTCTTTAAGGAGCCTTACGGCATCGAGGAGCCCAAGCTGAAGGGTTGGGCGTTGAGAGCCGTGCGCAATAAGGTTTGGAAAATCGACGGCGATAGAGGTTCCGTCGTTCAAAGATACGTTTGGGAGCCTAAGCACGAAGAGGATTACGTCAAGCTCCCCGTCAGGCTCGGCGAATATAATACGTTTAAGGTAGAGCTGGAGGACGACGGATTTGTCTGCTACGTGAACGGGGTTAAGGTGCAGGAGGCGAAGGTTCCTCGCTACAATCTCGTTCATGCTTCCGCCGACAATGCGGGCGACGAAATCTTCATAAAGACGGTGAATCTGAGCGACAAGGAAGAGGAGATTGAAATTTCTCTCGACGTGGACGTTGCGCCCGAAGCGGAAGGGGAGATCCTCACCGGCGATCCTTTCGATCAGAATACGATGGAAGAGCCGAATTTCGTTTGCGCAAAACCCGTTACGGCGGTCGCGGCAAAGAATTTCGTATACAAAGCTCCCGCGCATTCTCTCACGGCTCTGCGTTTAAAGAAGGCTTAATGCTGTTTTTTTAAGGAAAAGTAAAAATAAAAAAAGGACGAAGGATATTTGGGGAATCCCTCGTTCTTTTTTGCTTCTTCCTCTATGCTCCGCGTGAAGCCGGCGGAAAATAGGGCTCTCATGACGCAATAGAAAGCGGCGTTAAAAGACGTCGGCGAGCCGTATGATGACGGAAGCTTAAAATCGCCGGCGATTCTTATTCAGAGAACGGTTTTGATTTTCTTTATTCTTTTCATGATCTCGTTGACGATTGCGACGACCGCTTCGTTCTTATTCTCGTCCTCCTCCGTATAAATGCCGATTCCGACGACGATGCGCTCCGTTTTGTCCATGTCGCATTCCGCTTCCGTCAAAATTCCCGCTTTTTTGATCCCGTTCTTTACGACGGTGTTCTCTTCCTTTTGTCCCCCGAAGACGGTTTTCACCGCTTCCGTCGCCCAATCCGTGATTGGGCGGATGTATTCCGGAGGGAGCTTATCGTTCAACGCGAGGCTCATATACACGCCGTCTCTGTCCGAGGAGGAAAACTCTTTGCCGTATCTCGCTTTTCCCTGCGTCTGCCTCTTCGCCATGACGACGACGGGAAGGGAAGAGAGGGGGAGCTTTTTCGCGTAATCGTTCGTGGAGGAAACGCTCTCTAAAAGCTCGACGGCGATTCCCGTTTTCTCACGGATGAAGGAGGGGGAAAGCGCTCTTCCGCCGTTGACGAGCTTGTAGCCGCGATTGGTAACCGATAAAATTTCGTAGCCGTCCCCTCTCAATTGTTTTGCGGCTTTCCATACCGCCGTGCGGGAGACGGCGAGGCGATTCGCCATCTCCTGACCGGAGAGATAGCCGCCCGTTTGAAGCAGCAGGTTTAAAACGGATTGTTTCAGGTTCATAATAAAATTATACGCGGGAAAGGCTCGATCGTCAACGCTTTGCGCGGATTTGTTGCAATTTTTAACAGAATTAACACATAAAACGCTTTTATTTTTTGGTAAAATATTGTAAAATAGAAAGGTAATAATAGGCGTAATCCGCCTCATCATATATTTTGGAGTTATCTATGGGATTGTTTAGCTATTTATTGGGCAGCGACGGAAGAACGAGTTTAAGAAAGCTCGATAAGACTGCCAGACAGGTCGAAGCGGAGGAGCCCAAATACGCCGCCATGAGCGACGACGAGTTGAGGAATCAGACCGCCGTTTTCAAGGAAAGGCTTTCAAAGGGAGAGACGCTCGACGATATTTTGGTCGATTCCTTCGCCGCTTTGCGGGAGGCTTCCCGGCGCGTGCTCGGAATGAAGCATTTCCACGTTCAGATCATCGGCGGTATCTGTCTGCATCAGGGGCGTATCGCCGAAATGAAGACGGGCGAAGGGAAAACGCTCGTCGCCACTCTCCCCGCCTATCTCAACGCGCTCGCGGGAAAGGGCGTTCACATCGTCACCGTAAACGATTACCTCGCCAAGCGCGACGCGGAATGGATGGGTAAGGTGCATCGCTTTATGGGGCTCAAGGTCGGCGTTATTTTAAACGGCATGAGCGACGATGAAAAGAGAGAAGCTTACAACGCCGATATCACTTACGGCACGAATAACGAGATCGGCTTTGATTATTTGAGAGACAATTTAAAATCCGATCTGAAAAAGATGGTGCTTCGGGATCTCAACTTCGCCATCGTAGACGAAGTCGACTCCATTTTAATCGACGAGGCGAGAACGCCGCTCATCATTTCCGGTAAGGGGGAACAGTCTTCTTCCCTCTATGAAAACGTGGATAAGTTCGTAAGGACGCTCGCGGGGGGCTTCGACGACGAGCTGAAAGCCGCCGAGGACGCCGAACTCCTCGAAGAGAGAGAAAACAAAAAGAGCAAGAAAGCGAATAAAGACGCCGTCCTTCACGGAGAAAAGAGAATGGCGGCGGCGCAGGCGAGAGCGTGGGATTACGTCGTCGACCGCAAGGAAAAGACCGTTCAGCTGACGGAGTTCGGCGCGGTCAAAGCGGAAAAATTTTTCGGCGTGGAAAATATCGCCGACGTGGGCAACGCCGATCTCAACCATCATATCCAGCAGGCGTTAAAGGCGCACAAGCTGTTCAAAAAGGACGAGGATTACATCGTCAAGGACGAGGAGGTCATCATCGTCGACGAATTTACCGGACGTATCATGAACGGCAGAAGATATTCCGACGGTCTGCATCAGGCGATCGAAGCGAAGGAGGGCGTAAAGGTAAAAAACGAAAACAAGACGTATGCGACCGTAACCTTCCAGAACTTTTTCCGCCTTTACAGCAAGCTTTCGGGCATGACGGGTACCGCCAAGACGGAAGAAGCGGAGTTCAGAACCATCTATTCCCTCGACGTCGTGGAGATTCCCACCAACCGTCCCGTTCAGCGAGTGGATCTCCCCGATATGATTTATCGAACCGAAAACGGAAAGAAGATCGCCATCGTAAACGAAATCGTCAACCGTCACGCAAACGGTCAGCCGATTCTCGTGGGCACCGCTTCCGTCGATAAATCGGAGGAAATTTCCCGTTTGCTCAGAAGAAACGGCATTCAGCACAGCATTCTGAACGCCAAGAATCATGAACGCGAAGCCGAAATCGTGGCGCAGGCGGGCAGATACAACGCGGTGACCATCGCCACGAACATGGCGGGGCGCGGCACGGATATTCTGTTGGGCGGCAATCCCGAATATCTCGCGAAAAAGAGACTTCGCGAGGAGGGCGTCGAACACGATATGATTGAAGAGGCGACCTCCTTCGGCACGCTCTCTCCGGAGGCGCAGGAAGTCAAAGAGAGATATCAAAAGCTATATGAGGAATATAAGGCGAAGACGGACGAGGAGAAGAAGAAGGTCATCGAAGCGGGCGGTCTGTGTATTATCGGTACCGAGCGCCACGAATCCAGACGTATCGACAACCAGCTTCGCGGTCGTTCCGGCCGTCAGGGGGATATCGGCTGTTCGGTGTTCTTCCTTTCCCTCGAAGACGATCTCGTCAAGCGTTTCGGCGGCGAGTCCATGAAGCGTTATTACGATATGTTCGGCATTGACGACGATACCTGTTTACAGTCGAAAATGCTCTCTCGCGGCGTGGAAAACGCGCAGAAGGTCATCGAAGGGAGAAACTTCGGGATCAGGAAGAACGTGTTGCAGTATGACGACGTCATGAATAAACAGCGTGAAATCATGTACGGCGAGAGAATGAAGGTCATTCGCGGCGAGGACGTTCACGAGCAGGTGTTGAAATATATTCCCGATTACGTCGAATACGTCGTCAGAAACGCCGTAAATACCGACGATATGCCCGAGCTTTGGGACGCGAACGATCTGAATAAAGCGATCGAGCTCAAGCTCATTCCCGAAGGGAGCAATTATATCACGGAAGAGAAGCTCTTAAAATGGGATAACGAAACGGCGATAAAGAAGATCGTCGAGAAGACGAAGAAGGAGTACGAAAAGAAGATCGTCGATATCAAGGAGCAGACCGGTCTCGACTACCGCGACGTCGAGCGCAAGGTCCTTTTGATGAACGTGGATAAAAATTGGATCGATCACATCGACGCCATGGATCAGCTCAGAAAGGGTATCGGTCTGCGCGCCGTCGGACAGGTGGATCCCGTCATCGCGTATAAGCAGGAGGGACTCGAAATGTTCGACGAGATGATCGAGCGCGTTCAAAGGACGACGATCACCATGCTCCTTAAAATCAAGGTCGAGGTGAGGGAAGCCCCCATGCCCATGAACCGTTCGGCGAGAAGAAGCGTCGCCGGCGGAATGCCCGTTGCGCCCGTCAATACCGACAATTTGAGGACGAACGCACCCGAGGGAGCGAGGCCGCTTGTCAAGGCGAAGGCTCCCGGTCCCAACGATCCCTGTCCGTGCGGCAGCGGCTTAAAGTATAAGAACTGCCACGGAAAGAATAGATAGTCTGTAAAAATAAGGCGAAGGGAAGCTCCGATTGCGAGCCTCTTTTCGGTTCCGCAACCCGCAAGGCGAGGCTGCGGAGGAAGGCAAGCAGACGAACGACGAGAAAAAACCGCAAACCGAAGCTCCTGCTTTGCGCGCGGTTTTGTCTTTGCGGTAAAAAATTTTTATACTCCGAGCCGAAAGGGCTATCGGCCTGCGGCAGGCGGAGCTTATCAGGAGAATGCGACAATGTTTAAAGCAGGAGATTACAGACTGAAAATCAAGTCGTTAAAAGATACGCTGGACGAGGCAAGGTACGCCCTCGATATCGATAACGGAATTCTTCGTTTGGAAGCATTAAAAAAGGAACAGGAAAAGCCCGAGGCGTGGAACGACCTCGAGCTCGCCAAAAAACTCGGCAGGGAGCAATCCGCCATCGAGAATAAGATAAACGTATACGACAAGAGCCGAAAGGCGATCGCCGATGCGGAAGAGGTGATCGATCTCATCGAGGAGACGGGCGAAGAGGAGATGATCGCCGAATTGGACGAAATGCTCGTCACCGCCGAAAGAGATATCGAAGAGACGCGCATCAACGCCCTTTTAAAGGGAAAGTACGACAGCGCATCCGCGCTCCTCACCCTTCATTCGGGCGCGGGAGGAACGGAGGCGTGCGATTGGACGAGCATGCTCTACCGTATGTATCAGAGGTATTGCGATTCGATGGGATATAAGGTGACCGAGCTCGATCGCGAGGCCGGCGACGAAGCGGGTATTAAGAGCGTCGATTTCCGCGTGGAGGGACTGAACGCTTACGGCTACCTGAAAGCGGAAATGGGGGTTCACAGGCTCGTCCGCATTTCTCCCTTCGACGCAAATAAGAGGCGGCACACCTCTTTCGCCTCGCTCGAAGTCATGCCCGAAGTCGAGGACGACGAGGAAATCGTCATCGACGAAAAGGATATTCGCATCGACATCTATCATTCGGGCGGAGCGGGCGGACAAAACGTAAATAAGGTCGCTTCCGCCGTGCGCATCACGCATTTTCCCACGGGAATCGTCGTGCAGTGTCAGAACGAGAGAAGTCAGCTTCAGAACAAGGAGTTCGCCTTCCGGATGTTAAAGGCAAAGCTTCTCGAAAAAAAGATCGAAGAGAGGCAAAATTCCGACGCCGAGCTAAAGGGTGAAATTAAAAAAATCGAGTGGGGTTCCCAGATCCGTTCGTATGTATTCTGCCCTTACACGCTGGTAAAAGATCACAGAACGGGCTACGAGAGGGGAGATATTCAATCGGTCATGGACGGAGATATTCAGGATTTCATCATCGATTATCTCAAAAAGATTTAAAATGTATTTTGAAAAGTTGAACAGGACAATCAAAGAGGAGCCGATCATTCTCGGCGTCGAATCCTCCTGCGACGAGACCGCGGCGGCGATCATCAAGGGAAGAAAAATTCTTTCGGACGAGATCGCTTCTTCCGCGACGATCCAGTCGAAATTCGGCGGCGTCGTGCCGGAGATCGCTTCGCGCGCGCATACCGACGCGATCGACAGGGTGGTGAAGGACGCGGTTTTTCACGCGGGAATTACCTTGAAAGACGTCGATGCGATCGCCGTCACTTACGGAGCGGGACTGTTGGGGGCGCTCCTCGTCGGACTTTCGTTCGCCAAATCGCTGGCGTATTCCTTGAACGTACCGCTCGTCGCGGTCAATCATATTCGCGGGCATTTGGCGGCGGCTTATCTCGACGATCCCGAATTACAGCCTCCGTTCGTCACGCTTCTCGCCAGCGGAGGACATACCGCCGTGATTTACACGAAGACGGAAACGGAGTTTGAAATTATGGGCGCAACGCTCGACGACGCCGCAGGGGAAGCCTTCGATAAATGCGCAAGGGTCTTAGGGCTAAAATATCCCGGGGGACCCAACATCGAACGCGCCGCCAAAGAGGGGAAGAATACGGTGGAGCTGCCGAAGATGCTTCACGGCGAGGGCGGCTATAACTTTTCGTACAGCGGACTGAAAACGGCGGTCGTCAATTATTGTCATACCAAGGAACAGAAGGGGGAAAGTTATTCCGTCGCGGACGTGGCGTGTTCGTTTCAATGCGCGGCGGTGGACGTTCTCGTGAATAAGACGATCCGCGCGGCGAAAGAAAAGGGCGTTTCCGTCGTGACGATCGGAGGCGGCGTCGCCGCCAACGGGTATCTTCGCGAACAGATGCGGGAGGCTTGCGAGAGAGCGGGCTTTCGATTGGTTCTGCCGGAGAAACGCTACTGCACCGACAATGCGGCGATGATCGCCATGGAGGGATTGATCCGCTATCAAAGGGGGGAATTTGCGCCCCTTTCGGTCAACGCAAAGGCGAGCATTCCGCTCTCTGCGTCGGCGAAGGCAGGGAACCTATGAAAAGCGTTTTGATCGTTTTCTATATTCTTCTGATCGTCGCGATCGTCGTCGGGGTTTTCGTTCGCTTTTCGAAAACTTCTTCCTTTAAAGGGAAGCAGGGAGAAAATATCGTAAAAAGAATGATCGGAAGAACGAACGCCGAAAAAGATTTTTACGTATTTAACGATTATATGCTGTTTATCGACGGAAAATCCTGTCAGATCGATCACATCTTCGTCGATCGGTGGGGCGTGTTCGTCATAGAGACGAAGAATTATTCCGGGCGGATATACGGCTCCGAATATCAAAAGGAATGGACGCAGGTTTTATCTCACGGAAGAATAAAAAATAAGTTTTATAATCCGGTCAAGCAGAACGCGACCCACGTCTACGCGTTAAAGCAAATTTTGCCGAAGGGCACGAAAATTCATTCCGCAATCGTTTTCGTGCAGGGGAATACCCAATATATCGATTGTCCGAATCAAAGGATCTATTCCCCCGTTCAGTTGGATCGATATCTGAAGGACCGGAAGAGGCGTTCGCCCCTCCCCGAAGAGGGGTACGCTTCGTCGCAAATAACGGAAATCAACGCGATTCTCGAACGAAACAGGGCGAATCATCTGATATCGAACGGAGAACACGTCGAAGAAATCAGGAGGATGCTCGACGACATCGAAAAAAATATCTGCCCTCGCTGCGGCGGCAAGCTGGTATTGAGACAAGGCAAATACGGCGATTTTTACGGGTGTGAAAATTATCCGAAATGTCGCTTTAAGAAAAAGATCGATCAAAATCACTCCTCTCGTTCCTGAGGGGATAGGAAAGGGAAGAAAAATGAAGTATTTCGGCTTTGTTATAGCCATAGCGGTCGCCGTCGCCCTCGTCGTATGGGCGGGGCGGCGGAGGAAAAGGAAATTTTCGCCCGAAAAGGGAAGAAGGCAAATCGAGCGGGCGATCGGCAAAACGAACGAAAAAAAAGGCGTTTACGTCTTTAAGGACGTTTCGCTCGCCGATCGCGAAAAGGTAAGAAAGGCGGACTACATACTCGTCGACGCGTACGGCGTATTCGTCGTCGACGCGGAGGATTGCTTCGGCAGTATTTACGGCAACGTCAGTACTTTGGAATGGACGGTCGTTTCCCCCGACGGGGAGACGAAGAGGAAGTTTTTTAACCCCGTAAGAAAAAACGAAAACTTTATCCGCGTATTGCGGGTAAAGCTCCCCGGAGGCATTCCCGTTACGCCCGTCGTCGTTTTCGTGGGCGGAAGGAGCATCGACGTGGCGCGCGAGCATATCTATACGAATAAGGGCTTCGCGCGCTTTTTGAAGGGGCGCAAGCGCAAGGCGTTGAATCGGGCGACCGTCGAACGTATCGGCGCGGCGTTGAACGAAGCTTTGAAAAAGGAAGAGGGATCGCTCGAATAAAAGCAATTTACAAAATAATTCATAAGGCGGCAGAAAGGTTTTCTTTCTGCCGCCTTTATTTTGCTACAATACTTTCATAAGGATTAAGGCTTTGGTTGTCTATATCGAATACGCTCTGCTCGAAAATTTTTTGATCGATTTCACGCTTCTCTTTTTATCGGAAAAGACGGTGCGCATGAAAATCAACCCCTTCACGCTCGCGCTTTCGGCGTTGGGCGGAACGGCGTTCGCCGTCGTCTTTCCGCTTCTTTCGCTCCCTTTCTTTTGGGAAATCCTCTTAAAAGCGGCCGTCGGCGTCGTCATGTGTCTCTTTTCCGCGCGCGCAAAAACGGGAAGAAGGGATCTCGTCATGATCGGCGTTTTTTACGCCTATACCTTTCTTTTGGGCGGGGCTATGGTTGCCCTTTACGGATTGTTCGGCGTGGAATATACGCAGGAAGGAGGAATCTCTTCGGGCTCGCAGTTCGGCGTAGTCGCCTCCGTCGCGGTTTCCTTTGCTTCTTTCGCTCCCTTTTTGATCCGATCCGCTTATCGACAGATAAAATACATCAAAAACAGATGTAAATGCGGGTTGCTTCTCAACGGCGTGCGGGTAGAGACGTACGCTATGCTCGACAGCGGAAATTGCTTGACTTACCGAGGAAATCCCGTCAGCATCGTTTCTCCCGCGGTGGCGGCAAGGCTCATGAACGATTTTTCGGGTAAGACCGAATGCGCGGAGATCGAGGCTTCCACCGTGAGCGGCAAGGGCAAAATCATCGTTTTCCGAATCGACGAAATGCAGATATATTCCGGCGAAGAAGAAAATAAAATAAAGGGGGCGTACCTCGGGATAAGCCTTTGGGTAAGGGGTAATTATCCCGTCGTCCTCAATCGCGAATATATGCAACCGGGAGGGTATGTATGAAAATAATCGAAAGAATCAGAGAACTCGTCAAAAATTTCGGCGACGAAAAAATCGTCAATTATCTGTGCGGAAGCGAGGCTTTGCCTCTGCCTCTTTCCGGCGAGGAGGAAAGCAAAATGCTCTCCCTCCTTAGCGGCGACGAAGCGGAAGAGGCGAAAAAGGTCCTCATTGAACATAATTTGCGGCTCGTCGTGTATATTGCGAGGAAGTTCGACAATACGGGATCGGAGCCGGACGATCTGGTTTCCATCGGCACGATAGGGCTCATTAAAGCGATCAATTCCTATAAGGCGGATAAGAACATCAAGTTGGCTACGTACGCTTCCCGCTGTATCGAGAACGAAATTTTGATGCATTTGCGGCGCACGGTCAAATTAAAGAGCGAAATTTCGCTCGACGAGCCGTTAAATACCGATTTCGACGGCAACGAGCTCGCCATTTCCGACGTTATCGGCACGGACAGCGACGTGGTCGACGGCGATATGGAAAGCTCGGTGGAGCGCGAATTGCTTCTTCAAGCGCTCGATCGCTTAAAGGAAAGGGAACGCATGATCATGAGTATGCGCTTCGGGTTGAGCGGCGGCGAAGAGATGACGCAGAAAGAGGTCGCCGATCTGCTCGGCATATCGCAAAGCTACATATCGCGGCTGGAAAAGAAGATCATCGCGAGGCTGAAAAAGGAGCTGAGCAAAATGGTATGACCGAATTTTTCTCCATAGGGAGATTCCGAAAAAAAAGAGCGCCGTTGAGGGCGCGGCTCGTTGCCGTTCAATGGTTTCGAGCTACGCGATTTGCGCGCATTTTGGAAAGCCCGATCATAGCGGGAGGATGGGCGAAGGTCTCATGCGGTCGTCGTTTTTCCGATCGCTTACGGCTTCGAAACGTTTTTTCCGATCGAACGGCTTGACGGGAACCTTCCGACCGCTCTTTTTTACGGCTTTCTCTGCGGCTTCGCCTCGGAGAGCTCCTCGACGACTTTCCCCGCGAGAATCAGTCCCGCCAAAGAGCGGATAAAGGTTTTCGCCGTATCGTCCGATTGTTCCGCTCGGAACCGTCGGGCGGAGATCGCTTTCAAGCTGTATATTTTCTTTTCCCTTAATCGCGCTTTTAAGGCTTCGGCGGAGGGGAGTCCCTCGATCGAAAAGAGATCGACGGCGGCGAGCTCAGACGGATTCGTCATATTCTCCAGCCCGTAACAGCCGATATAGGGAACGCCGCTTTCTCGCGCCGCTTCCGCCAAGAGGAGAAGCGCTTTGTCCGAGCCTGTCGTATCGACGATGTATTGATAAACGGAAAAGTTAAATTCGCCGACGGTATCCGGCGTAAGAAATTTTTTATAGACGGTTGCCGCGCACTTGGGATTTAGCTCGGCGATGCGCTGTCTTTGCGCTTCGACTTTATCTTGTCCTATCGTGCTGTGGAGCGCGAGGACGTTTACGGCGAGGTCTTTTGAGGAGAGGACGCCGCCGTCGATCAGATCGATCGCGCCGACGCCGCTGCGGGCAAACGCCTCCGCAGCGCAGCCGCCCGCGCCGCCCAGCCCGAAAACAGCGATTCGGGCGGCGTTGAGCTTTTCCATGCCTTCCTTTGAAAGGAGAAGCTCCGTCCTTGAAAAACGATTCAACATTTTATTTCCCTCTTTGTAATCGTAAAGTATTCGTCGTTCTGCACGCGAGCGTCGTAA
>CAYWKM010000042.1:5059-16998 GCA_964459165.1 uncultured Clostridia bacterium | reverse complement strand
TCTTTTTGCGGTAACGGAAGATTTTTTCTTAGACGAAAAGGAATGAGCTCTGTGCGATACAGAGCTCATTCCCGATTCTGACGATTCGATTTTTTCGAGGGTTCGGCGTTCGGCTTACGACGGCAAGCCTGAAACGATTTGCGGTCGGCCGTTTCTTCCTCGCGCCGTCGGCGTTTTCATGCTTCGGCGGAGACTGCGGCAATCGCGCGTCTCGCTTTTCGCCGCAACCCCTTCGGCTATTTATTTTCGTTCGGAGCGTTTTGCGCTTTCAGTAAATCGCGGATTTCGGTAAGCAAATCCTCCGTTGTGACGGCGGGGGCGGCGGGAGCGGCGGGAGCGGCGGGAGCGACCTCTTCGACGGCTTTCGCCTGTTCTTCGGAGATTTCCTTCTCTTCCTCTTCCTTCTTCGCGAGCGATTCTTTCACCTTTTCTGCCCTTGCGCGCATATGGTTAAACGCCCTGACGATTAAGAACAAAACGAACGCCGTAATAAGGAATGTTACGACAGCCGATATGACCGCGCCGAAATCGATGAACAAGGCTTCGGTAAGAACGTTTCCGTCGGCGTCCAGCTGCGCTTCTCTCAAAATTACCTGTAAAGCGCCCGTGCCGTCGGACCCGGGAATCCAATTGATCAGCGGAGTCAATATGTTGTTTACGATCGAGGTTACGATCGCCGTAAAGGCGCTGCCGATGATAATGCCGACAGCCATGTCGAGAACATTTCCGCGAGTGATAAACTCTTTAAATTCTTTGAAAAACGTTTTCATAGAACGTACTCCTAATAATAATTTTGTGAAAATATTATAATCCGACCGTCTCTCTATGTCAAGCGTTAACCGTTAAATTTACGGTTTCATTTTTGAGACGGGGACGCCCTGTCGTTGCCGTCGGGAAGAATTTACAGTTTGGAGTAGCCGTAGCTGTTGACGAGCGCGTCGAGCTTGATCTTTTTGGCGCACAGGGGGCATTCGGCGGGTACGTGCGTGCTGTAGCCGGAGATATCTTGCTTGTCGAAGATGCTCTTGATGGGGAGCCCCGATACGCTCTCCAACGTAGAGAAGAGGGTGGCGAGTCCCACGGGCGTCGCCCCGTAGTAATTGACGCCGTCCAGGGCGGAGCTCGCCGTCAGTCCCGTCGTGATGGAAGCGGTGAGCAAAAGCACGTGTTTCTGCCAGATGAGAGATTGCACGTTGTCGCGCAAAAGCATCTGATTGAAGCTGTTGAATTCCGGCGTGATGACGACGATGTCCAAATCGCGGTTGATGCCCGAAGCGGAGAGCTCTTCGGCTAAGAACGCTCCGATCATCTTGGTTCGTTCCGTGCATACGATCGCTTCGATCGGCGTGTTTGCGTATTCGTTGGCGAACTCCTGCGCCACCGCCTTTGCCATTTTGTGCAAGGATTTTATTTCCGTCATATCCAAGAAATAGTTGATATGCGAATGCGTTGTGGCGAAATGTCCTTGAATGATTTTCATGGCGATGCGCTTGTTTCTGCGAGAAGTGACTTCTGTGGTTCTCGTGATCATAGTTTATTTTCTCCCTCTCTATAAAGTATTATCTATATTCTACTATAAAAAAACCGTTTTGTCTATACGGAAAATAAAAAATTTTTCCGTTTCCGTATTTTTCTTTCGGTCTTCAAAATTCTTTGTCGTGAATATATTCTTTGCCGAGAAGCTTCCTGATCAGGAAACGGGGAATCGTCCGACGGGGGAAGGGATACCTTCTCCGCTTCTTTTTGTTTTTCAGTCGGTCTATATTTTTCTGTCGATCCGGATAATAGACGCGATTCAGATATTCGCTCAGCTCCCCGTTTTTCTCGATGAAGTTTCCGATGTGGATATGTCCGTTTTCGTCGCCGTCCACAGGGTAAAAATCCACCGTTTCCGAACGGTAGGAGCTATTGGCAATATACAGGATTTCGTTATCGGGATGGAAGCTTTTTAAAAGATTTTGGATGCGATCTTTATTTTTTTCGATAAAGGAAAGCTCCTTTTCGTCCTTTAAAAAACGCAGAAAAAGGGTAGGCTCCCGAATGTCTCGGCAGAAGCGACGGATTCTCCTCTCGTATTTCTCCTTTACGGTTTCTATCTGATCGGACAGAGGAAGAAATCTCGTAAAGTCATGCACGAAAATTACGCCGTAGGCGTTTATGTATCGCGATCGTATTTTTCTGCTTTGCGCCATGTCGTCGTAGGAGAGGAAATTTTGAAAGCCGTTTTCGATCAGACAGAGGAGCTCGGGAAATTCGGAAAGACACCAATCCACGGGATAAGCGGCGGAACGCAAGCCGAGATTTTCCAAGGTGGAAGCCACGCCGCAAAAATATCCCAAGGAAATAAAATGTTTAAATTCAGGCATAAAAAATTCTCCGAAAGCAAGCGTTTCGCGCCGACGGTTTTTAAGGGATAAAAGAATCGGCTTCCGACCGGCGATACTCGCTATTATACACCGAAAAAGGATTTTTGTCTATACGAAAGCGAAAAATCTCAAAAAAAATTTAAAGAGGATTTTTTGTTTAAAAAAAACGGGAATGCGTTATATATATTCTGTTAATAAAAAAGCAACGGAGTTATCTGACATGACGGAGAAAAAAGATAAGACGGAACAGAACGGGGCGCAGGCGGAAGAGAAAGCCGTCGATTGCGACGTTCAAGCGGAAGAGAAAGACGCGGAAAAAGAAGAGGTCAAGGAGGAGCTCGTAAAAAAGAGCGAGCTCGATCAAGCGGTCGCTTCCGCCGAAGATTTCAAGCGCAGGCTGTATTCCGTTACGGCGGAATATGAAAATTATCGCAAACGTATGGCGAATACCGCTTCTCAGAAATATACGGAGGGGAGATGCGACGTAATCGAAAAATTCTTCGTAATCGGCGACAACGTCGAGAGGGCGCTCGCCATCGCTTCCGACGAAAAGATGAAGAAGGGGCTGGAAATGATCCTGAAGGCTTACGACAAGATCATGAGCGAAGAGGGGATCGAAGCCTTTGATCCCAAAGGGGAGAAGTTCGACGCTTCCACCTCCACCGCGATAACGGCTTTGCCGGCGGAAGACGAGAACGAAAAGCCCGGCGCGGTCAAAACGACGTTTGTCAAGGGCTATAAAAAGGGAGACAAGATTCTCCGCTTCGCCCAAGTCGCCGTCGTAAAGGAGAACTGATCGGCCCGCAGGGCGAAAAAATAAAAAGTATTTAGGGAAAAACATTAAAAAAAATTGTTTAAAAAGATTAACCATGGTTTAAATAATAACTGTAAAAACAACCTGAAACAAAAGGAGATCTATTATGGGAAAAGTAATCGGTATTGATTTGGGTACGACAAATTCTTGCGTATCCGTTATGGAAGGCGGCGAGCCCGTCGTGATAGCAAATTCGGAAGGGGACAGAACCACTCCTTCCGTCGTGTCCTTTCAGAAGGACGGAAGCAGAATCGTAGGAAAAATCGCAAAGAACCAGATCGTCGCGAATCCTACCAGAACGATTTATTCGATTAAACGTCACATGGGGGAAAATTATCACGTCGATATCGACGGCAAACAGTATTCCCCTCAGGAAATTTCCGCTATGATTCTCTCTAAATTGAAGGCGGATGCGGAAGCTTATATCGGAACGAAGGTGACGGACGCCGTCATCACCTGTCCCGCGTACTTTTCGGACGCGCAGCGTCAGGCTACCAAGGACGCGGGGAAGATCGCAGGGCTCAACGTCCTTCGCGTCATCAACGAACCCACCGCGGCGGCTCTCTCTTACGGTCTCGACAAGGAGAACGAAAATTCCAAGGTCATGATTTACGACCTCGGCGGCGGCACGTTCGACGTTTCCATTCTCGAAATTTCCGACGGCGTATTCGAGGTGAAGGCGACCAACGGCGACACGCATTTGGGCGGCGACGATTGGGATAACAAGATTATTTCCTATCTCGTCGATCAATTTAAGAAGAAGGAAGGCGTCGATCTTTCCGGCGACAAAATGGCGATGCAGCGTTTAAAGGAAGCCGCCGAGAAAGCCAAGATCGAGCTCTCCGGCATGACCTCCACCAACATCAATTTGCCCTATATTACCGTGGGCGCAGACGGTCCTAAGCACTTGGACGAGACGCTCACCAGACAGAAATTCGAAGCGATGACGAGCGATCTTCTCGAAAGGACGGTAGAGCCCATGAGGAAGGCGTTGAAGGACGCGGGGATCTCCTATTCCGACATTTCCAAGGTCATTCTCGTCGGCGGCTCTACTCGTATGCCCGCCGTCATCACCAAGGTTCAGCAGGAGACGGGCAAGAAGCCCTTCCAAGGAATCAACCCCGACGAATGCGTTTCCATCGGCGCGGCGATTCAGGGCGGCGTGTTGACGGGAGAGGTAAAGGACGTTCTCCTTCTCGACGTTACCCCGCTTTCCCTCGGCATCGAAACGCTCGGCGGCGTATTTACGAAGATTATCGAGAGGAATACGACGATCCCCGTAAAGAAATCGCAGGTGTTCTCCACCGCGGCGGATAATCAGACCTCCGTCGAGATTCACGTATTGCAGGGGGAGAGAGAATTCTGCAAGGATAACAAGACGCTCGGCAACTTCCAGCTCACCGGAATCGCGCCCGCGCCCAGAGGAATCCCTCAGATCGAAGTCACTTTCGATATCGACGCCAACGGAATCGTTCACGTGACCGCGCAGGATAAGGGAACGGGCAAATCCACCGACATTACCATCACCTCCTCCACGAACCTTTCCGAAGAGGAGATCGATAAAGCGGTAAAAGAAGCGGAGCAGTTCGCCGAGGAAGACAAGAAGAGAAAGGAAAAGGTCGACAACAAAAACAAGCTCGACAGCATGATCTTCTCGGTGGAGCAGACGATGAAAGACGCGGGAGATAAGCTTTCCGACGACGACAAGAAGACGTTGCAAAGCGCCGTAGACGAAGCGAAGAAGGATCTCGAATCGGGCGACGACGACAAAATCAAAGCCGCTTACGACAAACTCATGAACGACGTTCAGCCCGTATTCGGCAAGCTGTATCAGCAGGCGGGCGGCGCGCAGAGCGGAGCGGACTCCGGAGCGGATGCGAGCGGCGATACGGAATTTCATCAGTAATTCGACTCGTTAAGAAATTTGTAAAAAATTACCCATCGGTTTCCGCTGGGTAATTTTATAGGTTATATCATGGCAGATAAAAAAAATTATTACGAAATATTGGGCGTTTCCAAAACGGCTACGCAAGACGAAATAAAATCCGCTTACAGGAAGCTGGTAAAGCAGTATCATCCCGATCTGCATCCCGACGACCCTTCGGCGGCGGAAAAATTCAAAGAGATCAACGAGGCGAACGAGACGCTTTCCGACGAGCAGAAGAGAAAGCAGTATGATTTCGAGCTCGAGCATCCCGGCATGAACGGAAGCGGTTTTTCGGGTTTCAGCGGGAACGGATTTTCCGGTTTCGACGATATTTTTTCGAGCTTTTTCGGGGGAGGCTTCGGCTCTTCCTCCCGTCAGAGCGCGTCGCAGGGCAGCGTGGGAGAGGATATCCAGCGCGAGATGAATCTGAGCTTTATGGATTCCGCGAAGGGCTGCACGAAGGAAATCTCCTATATGCGCAACTGTCAGTGCGCCTCCTGCCGCGGAACGGGCGCAAAGAACGGCACGGCGTATTCCTCCTGCTCCAAGTGCAACGGGAGCGGTCAGGTGCAGTTTACTCAGAATACGATGTTCGGGAGAACCGTTCGAATCGGCGTTTGTCCCGATTGCAACGGCACGGGCAAAAGGATTTTGGAAAAGTGTCCCGACTGTAAAGGGAGGGGCTATGCCAGACAGGAGACGAAGGTCACCCTCAATATTCCCGCAGGCGTGGACAACGACAGCTATATCAGAAAGCGCGGGTACGGTCAGGCGGGCGCGAACGGCGGTCAGGCGGGCGATCTCATCGTCGTCTTCCACATCGAACAGCACAAAATTTTCGTTCGCAAGAATTTGGATCTCTACGTCGATTTGCCCATTTCCTTTGCGACGGCGGCTCTCGGCGGAACGGTGAAGGTTCCGTCGGTGGACGACGCGTTCGATTACGTCATTCCCGAGGGAACGCAGAACGGCGCGGTGTTTACCGTCCGCGGCAAAGGATTGAAGACGAGAAACGGTACGGGAAATCTTTATATCAAGGTGAACGTGGAGGTTCCCACGAGACTTTCAAAGGAGCAGAAACAAAAAATTTACGATTGCATGGGCGATATCGATATCAGGCAATGCGACAAGATGAGAAAATATTCCGATAACGTCGAGGCGTTATACGGAGCGAAGCCGTATTGAACGAAAAGAAGGAAACGAAAAAACGAAGGGATCGGCGGAGAAATTCCGCTATCCCTTCATTTTTTTCGTTGTAAAAAATTGACAAAGAAGGATTTTTAGTATTATAATTGAGTAAAGATAAACTTTGGGTTTATATGTTGCAAGAATGAAGTTTTTAGAGAGGTGGATGATATGAAGAAATTTTGGGAAAAATTTTCCAAAAAGAAGGACTCCGAAGAAGGAACTCCCGACGCCGTAAGCGGCGGAGGGACGGAGTACTCCGACGATTATTTTGACGAGGAAGAAGCGTCGAAGCGTCCCGAGATTTGGAGAATCGTCGCCGCCGCCGTAGCGATTCTCCTTATGATCTTCGCGCTCCTGTTCTCGTTAAAATCCTGTTCGCCGTCGCTCGACAGCGAGCACGTACACGAGTATATAGCCGAGGTGACTAAGCCGGCGACCTGCACGGAAGAGGGAATTATTACCTATACCTGCGTTGCGGGCGACGATTCCTATCAGGAGACGATTGAAGCGAAGGGACATACATATGTGCTGGAAAGCTCCGAGGATCCGACTTGCACCGAAGCGGGGCAGGAAAGATACGTATGTTCGGAATGCGGAGACGTACGCATCGAGGAAATTCCGCCTACCGGTCATACGATAGTGGAGGTCGACGATCCTGAAAATTCAATCGAATCCGAGTATGTTTCCGACGTCAAACAGCCCACTTGCGAGGAGGACGGGTACATCGATTACATCTGTCCCGAAGACGGGGAGATTATTAAGGAAACGCTTCCGGCGTTGGGACATGATTACGCCTCGGAAACGGTCAAAGAGGCTACCTGTTCGGCGACGGGGATGATTGTCCATACCTGTACCGTCTGCGGAGATTCTTACAGCGAGACGATTCCCGCGTTGGGGCATGATTACGTCGCCGCCGTCACGAAGGAGTCCGCCTGCACAGAGGACGGCGTCACGACTTATACCTGTTCCCGTTGCGGAGATTCTTATACGATTCCCGTTCCGGCGACGGGGCATGATTATCAGCTTGTAAAGCACGTGGATGCGACCGACGACGACAACGGATATGATTTGTATGCCTGCGCGGTTTGCGGCGATTCCCATATCGTCGAAATCGCGGCTTTGGGTCATCATTGGGATGAGGGCAGCTTGACAAAGGACGCTACCTGCACGGAAGCCGGATCGATTCTTTATACCTGTTCGGATTGCGGTAAGACTTATGAAGAGGTGATTCCGGCTCTCGGACATACCGTCGTCGTCGATCCTGCCGTGGATCCTACCTGCACGGAGACGGGGCTGACGGAAGGGAGCCATTGCTCCGTGTGCAACGCCGTTCTCGTTCCTCAGCAGACGCTCCCGGCGAAAGGACACGCTTACGTGGGAACGGTAACGAAGCCCACCTGCGCCGAGGGAGGCTACACCACTTATGTATGCTCCGTCTGCGGCGATACCTATGTCGGCGATTCTACCGCGCCGAAAGGCCATTCCATCGTCATTGACGCCGCTGTGGGGGCTACCTGTACGGAGACGGGCTTGACGGAAGGAAGCCATTGCCCCGTCTGCGGCGAAGTCTTTGTCGAGCAGACGGTAACGCCGGCGAAAGGACACGCTTACGAGGGAACGGTCACCGAGCCCACCTGCACCGAGGGCGGCTACACCACTTATGTATGTTCCGTCTGCGGCGACAGCTACGTGGACGATTATGTGGACGCGCTCGGACACGCTTACGTGGGAACGGTCACCGAGCCCACCTGTACCGAACAGGGATATACCACTCATACTTGCGACAGATGCGGCGACAGCTACGCGGACGATTATGTGGACGCGCTCGATCACGACTACGACGAGAAGGGCGTCTGCGAGGTCTGCGGAGATATCCTTGCCACCGAGGGACTCGAATACCGATTGAACGGGAACGGACAAAGCTACAGTTTGGTCGGACTCGGAAAGGTTACCGATAAAGAAATTTATATCGCCGAAACCTACGAAGGGCTCCCCGTGACGGGAATTTCTTCGACTGCGTTCGCCTCCGAACAGGGAAAGAATGTCGTGAAGGTCGTCGTCTCCTCTCCGATTACGGATATCGCGGAGGACGCGTTCGACAATGGCTCCTCTCTCTGCAAGATTCTCGTACGCGACGGGAATACGGCCTACGTGGACGAGGATGGCGTTCTGTTCAATTACGATAAGACGATTCTCATTCGTTATCCGTCGGCGAAGGAGGGAGAGGAATATCCCGTTCCCGTTTCGGTCGTCGCAATCGCCAACCACGCTTTCTATAACTGCGACAATCTCGTTTCGACGGCGTTGTCCGAGTCTCTCGAAAGAATCGGAAATTACGCCTTCTACGACTGCGATAAGCTTGAAAAAGCGGATATGCCGAACAGCGTCGTTTCCGTGGGCGAATACGCCTATGCGAGCTGCGATAAGCTCGTACGCATCGTGATCGGCGAAGGGGCGACGAGCTTGGGCGATTATGCTTACTACGATTGCCCTTACGTGCTCTATATCGATTATTACGCGATTGCCTGCGAGGGATTCGACGCGCAGAATCACCTCTTCGGATCCGACGGTTTGAGAGATGCGGGGATTACGGTGACGATCGGCGATAAAGCGACGATCATTCCTTCTTATATGTTTGCTTCCTACGGAGCGAAGATCGTATATCTCAACTTTGGAAGCGGCAGCGTATGTACGACGGTCGATACCGGCGCGTTCTACGATTGCGATTTTCTCACGAACTTTGCGCTCGGCTCCGCCGTGACGACGATAGGAGCGAACGCCTTCGCCGAATGCGACGGCTTCACGGCTATCGTCATCCCTCAGCCCGTAACGAGCATCGGCTATCATGCTTACTACAATTGCGCGAACGTCGTCACGATCGATTATTACGCGGTCAATTGCGAAGACCTACTCACCGCATCCGCTTCCAACTATGCGTTCGATTCCGTTGGCAGGAACGCTTCCGGCGTGAAGGCGACCATTCACGCGACGGCTGAGAGAATCCCCGGCTACCTGTTCAATTTCTCCGATTTCTCCTTCTCGTATATTACCTCCGTCGTATTCGAGGAAGGCAGCGCATGCGAGGAGATTGGAATCGCGGCGTTCAGAAATTGTCCGTTTGCGAGCATCGTTCTCCCCGACAGCGTGAAAGCGATCGGCGCAAAGGCGTTTGAGGCTTGCTTGAAGCTCTCTTCCTTCACCTTCGGGAACGGTGTGACGATCATCGGCGATCTCGCGTTCTCCGGTTGCAGCAATTTATCGAATATCGCTATACCCGCAAGCGTCGTCAGGATCGGGCAATATGCCTTCTCCGGCTGCGTCAAGGGAAATATTACCTTTGCCGATTGCAACGGCTGGTATATAACGACTTCGGACGGCTATACGGGAGGAAGCTCCGTCGACGTTACCGATCCCGCCGAGAATACCGCGCGCCTTACGACTTATGCCGACAATGCGATTCTCTATTTCTATCTGTATAAAATAAGCTGAACAAGATAAATCGGTCGACTCGATAAAAATCGAGCGATCGAAAAAGGTAATCGTTTGAACGAACGGTTACCTTTTTTGTTAATTTTGTTGACAAAAAATCGCAGAGAAGGTAAAATAAAAAAAAGGAGGAGTCGGATGTTTACGGCCGTTATATTGATCTGTACGATCGTCGCCACGGCGTTGTTGAGCGTTTTTACGGGCGTCGTCAGCCATTGGTACGATTTTTATTTCGTTATCTTGTTTTTCATCGGCGCGTTCGTCGCAAGCTCGTTGCTGTTTATGATTATCATCTACATCACGACGCTGTTTATCAAGGTGAAGGACGAGCCGAACGAGCGTTACAGCAAGAGGGCGAGGTTCGTCATGGACGAATTTCTCGTTACGCTCTGCCAATACGCCCGCATTAAAATCATCGTGAGGAAACGAGAGCTCTTGCCGGAAAAGGGAAGATTTCTCATCGTCAGCAATCACCTTTCCGATTTCGATCCCATCGTGACGAACGTGGCGTTTAAGGGGAAAGAAATTTCGTGGATCGCGAAAAAATCCCTCTTCAAAGTTCCTTACGCCGGTCCGTATATGTACCGTTGCAATTTTCTCGCGATGGACAGGAACGACGTTCGACAGAGCTTGCGTACCGTCAACAAAGCCGCCGAGTACATCAAGGACGATATCGTTTCCATCGGCATTTATCCCGAGGGAACGAGGAACACGACGGAGGATCTTCTTCTTCCCTTTAAGCCGGGCGCGTTGAAGATCGCGCAGAAGGCGAACGTTCCCATCGTAGTCATGACGGTCGTGAATACGCAGAACATCAAGAAGAGATTCCCTTTCCGCAGGACGAGAGTCTATATCGATCTGCTGAAGGTTTATTCCCCTCAGGAGGTCGCTCGGAGCAATACGAACGATTTGACGGCGGAAATCGAGGGGTTGATGAGAGAAAACATCGTTCAAGCAAACCAAAGAAAAAAATAATCGAAAGAGAAGGAGAATACGAATGAAGCATATTTTTTATAACCCGTTGGCGAATAACGGCAAGGGAAAGCAAGCCGCCGAAGAGCTCGCGGCGGAACTCGGGAAAGACGCCTTCAAGGTGGACGTGAGGAATATAAACGTTCTTCAATATCTGGATCGGCTTTCCGAGGAGGACGAGGTCTTTTTGGTCGGCGGCGACGGCACGCTGAACTGCTTTTGCAACACCGTGAAGAATAAGCCGTTAAAGAATAACGTCTGGCTTTGCAAGGGAGGCTCCGGAAACGACTTCCTTCACGATATGGAAGCCTACTGTCAAAACGGAAGGGTCCTTTTAAACGAATGGATCAAGGATCTCCCCACGGTCACCGTAAACGGGAAGGACCGCGTATTTATCAACGGCGTAGGGTACGGAATCGACGGATATTGCTGCGAGGTGGGCGATGCGATACGGGAGAAAAATCCCGGCGCGAAGATCAATTACGCCGGCATTGCCATCAAAGGTCTTTTGTTTAAGTATAAGCCTTTCAATGCGACGGTCGTCGTGGACGGCAAGGAATATTCCTATCGAAAGGTTTGGCTGGCTCCCACGATGAAGGGCAGGTATTACGGCGGCGGCATGAAGGTCGCGCCTTCGCAGGACAGAAAGAATCCGGAAAGAACGCTCACGAACGTGGTAATTCGGGGCGGAAAGCTCCCCGTGCTCATCCTTTTCCCCGGGATTTTCAAGGGCGAACACATCAAGAAAAAGAAGAACGTCTTTTTGACGGAAGGAAAGGAGATAACGGTAAAATTCGACCGTCCCACCGCGATTCAGATCGACGGCGAGACGATCCTCAACGTCACCGAATATTCCGTTAGAGTGTAAACGGCGTTTTCAAGCGGGTCTGCTTTTAGCGGGAATTCCCATAGAGAATTTCAGGGACTCGCATGAGAAGGATTCGGCGCGTCGCGAGGGGAACTTCGAAGACGGAACAAAAAATGAAATTCATCGCATCGGGAGCGAGCTCTGTACCCGACAGGGCTCGTTCCTTTTTGTTTAAGGAAAATTCTCTCGTTGTCGCGGCAAGAAATGTATTCGCGAGATTGTTAATAAAATCTTCCGCGCGTTCGATTTTTTCTTTTGTTTATAAAAATATAAATAATTTAATGAAATGTTTAAGATTTATTCGTTGACATGAAAGCG
>CAYWKM010000042.1:0-4959 GCA_964459165.1 uncultured Clostridia bacterium | reverse complement strand
AAAAAAATACGCCCGAAGGCTTTTGATGGATAAAGGAAGATATTTCTATGGAATGGATTGATATTTTTAATTGGACGATAGCCGTTTTATTCAACGTTTGCTATCTATATCAGATTTTTTATTTAATCGTCGGATGCGTAAAAAAGCCGCTTGAATATCCGGAGGCGCCGAAGACGAAGCGTTACGCGGTGATGATTGCGGCGAAAAACGAAGAGGCGGTCATCGGACAGCTTTGCGACAGCATCCGAAAGCAGGACTACCCGAAGGAATTGATCGATATTTTCGTTGCGGCGGACAACTGCACCGATAGAACCAAAGAGGTGGCGGAAGCTCACGGCGCAATCGTTTACGAGCGGTGGAATCAAGAGCGGCGCGGAAAGGGCTACGCGCTCGAATTTCTTTTCGATTGCGTCCGAGCCGATCGCGGCGAAGAGTATTACGACGGATTTTTTATTTTTGACGCGGACAATCTTTTAGACGAGCATTACGTAACGGAAATGAATAAGTGTATGTGCGCGGGGAATCCCGTCGTCGCCGCCTATCGCAATTCGAAGAATTACGGAGATAATTGGATATCGGCGGGATATTCTCTTTGGTTTTTGCGCGAGGCGAGGCATTTGAATCACCCGCGTTCTCTTCTGCATACGAGCTGCGCCGTTTCGGGCACGGGCTTTCTCATCGGAAAAGAGGTCGTCAACCGTCAGGGCGGATGGAAGCATTTTCTTCTCACCGAGGACATCGAATTTTCCTCCGATTGCGCTCTGCACGGGGATCGGATCGGGTTCTGTTACAAGGCGATGTTTTACGACGAGCAACCCACGAGGTTTTCGCAGTCGTGGCGGCAGCGCAGTCGTTGGGCGAAGGGATTCTTTCAGGTGATCAGAAATTACGGAGGGAAGCTGTTCAAGGGGTTTTTTCAGGGGAAGGGGTTTTCCTGCTTCGATATGCTCATGATGTTGGCTCCCGCCTTTGTCCTTACGGCGTTGGGACTCTTCGTCAACGTCGGCGTGCTGATTTATTCCGCTCTTTTCGCGAGGATGAGCTTTGTCGATCTCGCCCTCGGCTTCGTGAAGATTTTTATCGATTGCTACCTCTATATGTTTATCGTCGGACTCGTCAGCGGTATTTGCGAATGGAAGAAGATACGCGCTTCGACGGGGAAAAAGATATTGTATTTCTTTACCTTCCCGATCTTCATGCTCACCTACCTTCCCATTGCGATCAGCGCGCTG
Source organism: uncultured Clostridia bacterium (assembly GCA_964459165.1). GTDB lineage: Bacteria > Bacillota > Clostridia > Christensenellales > Borkfalkiaceae > RGIG4074. The sequence goes on along the minus strand of CAYWKM010000042.1, from coordinate 3,727 downwards.
TTCAGAAAGGTGGAATGGAAGCCGATCGAGCATAAGGTTTCCCTTTCGTTGGAAGAGGTCGAATCGACGGATTCGGGGAAAAAGAAAAAATCGAAGGGAGAAAAAAAGGTCTTCCGCAGAAAAAAACATTGCGCGGTAAAATAAAAACAGGTCGAACGGTCGGTTCCTTGCGGGATCGACTGTTTTTTGCGCCTTCAAACGCGCTTTCAAAATAGTTTTCTTACGGCGGTCGGAATTTATTGAAAAAGTCGGCCGTTCGTGATATAATGAAAGAAAAATCGCGGAAGGGAGAGAAGCTATGAGCCGATTTGCGGAAATTACCGTTCATACCACGACGGAGGGAAGCGAATTGATCGCCGATTGTATGTGGAATTACACCGATTTCGGCGTGACGATTTCCGACGTCAACGATATCATAGAATTGCAGAAAAACAAGGATCGCCTGTATTGGGACTATATCGAAGAAAACGCCGTGAGGGCGGAGCGGAACGACGTTCTCGTAAAGTGCTATCTCCCTCTCGATACCGCCGACGAGAAGCGGGCGGCTCTCATGGCGGATATCAGGGAAACGGCGAAGCGCGGAGAAGGAACGTTCAACTTCGGGTCGCTCGAGGATACGAAGCGCATCGTGGAGGGCGACGAGTGGATCGAGCTATGGAAAAAGCATTTTCGCCCGATTCGCTTGGGGCGCATCGTCGTCGTTCCCGAATGGATCGCCTACGAAAAGAGGGAGGGCGAACACATCGTCCTGCTCGATTCCAATATGGCTTTCGGCACGGGAGAGCATGAGACGACCTCCATGTGCGTGGAGCTCATGCAGGATTACGTCAGACCCGATTGCGTCTGCATCGACGTGGGGTGCGGAAGCGGCATTTTGGGCATTTCCGCAGTCAAGCTGGGAGCGAAAAAAGCCTATCTCGTCGATATCGATCCCGTGGCGGTGACCAGCGCGAAGCACAACGCAAAATTGAACGGCGTGGAGGAAAGTATCGTCGTCGCGCACTCGGACCTTTTGAACGACGCGGAGAATATCCGCGGGGATATCGTGCTGGCGAACATTACGGCGGAGGTTCTCGTCATGCTTGCGCCCTCCGTTCCTCGCAATTTAAAGGAGGACGGCGTTCTTATTTTAAGCGGCGTCATCGCGGGACGGCTCGAAAAGGTGAAGGAAGCCTACGGGCGCGTCGGAATGGAGGTCGTCGCCGAAAGGAAAAAGGGCGAATGGTTCGCCTTGGCGTTGAGGCATAAAGGAAATTAGGCGATGAGCGAGGCAAAGAGATTTTTTGTCGACAGAATCGAAAGGGAAACGGTGATCGAGGGAGAGGAGTTTCTCCACGCGAAAAACGTATTGCGGTTGGACGCGGGGGACGAGGCGATTCTTCTCGATAACAGCGGAAACGAGTACGGCGCGGTCATCGTGCAATCGGGAAAGAGGAGCATGACGCTCCACGTTGTCTCCTGTAATAAAGGAGAGAGGGAAGCTCCCGTCCCCGTAAAAATCATCTTCGGATATATCAAGAACGCGGATAAAAACGAGTTCGTCGTGCAGAAATGCACCGAGCTCGGCGTAAAGGAGATCGCCCTGTTCTCCTCAAAGTATTCTTCCGCCCATATGAACGAAAATAAGTTGGAGCGGTTGAAAAGGGTCGCGAAGGAATCGGCGAAGCAGTGCCTGCGCTCCCTCGCGCCCTCCGTCGTTTATTACGACAATTTAAAGGACGCCCTTCTGTCGGCAAACGGGTACGAGAACAAGCTCTTCGCCTGCGAATTTGCAAAAAAGTCGGACGTCGATTTGAGAGGGCTAAGGGGATCGACGGCGTTGGTCGTGGGGAGCGAAGGCGGATTTGCCGAGGAGGAGTTCGAGCTCGCAAAATCGCTCGGATTCAAGGGCGTTTCGCTCGGGAAGAGAATTTTGCGCGCGGAGACGGCGGCGGTCGCGCTGACGGGGATCGTCGCGTTTGAAACGGGAAATTTGCAATCGACGGAGGAAGGAGAACGGTGAAGGCGGTGGTATTTACGCTCGGCTGTAAGGTGAACGAGTGCGAGAGCACTTCGCTCATTCGCGGGCTGGAGGATCTCGGATACGAGGTTTCCGATAAGCTCTGCGAAGCCGATTTATACATCGTGAACACATGCGCGGTTACGGCGGAAGCGGAAAAAAAGAGCCGGCAGATGATCGCGCGCGTCTCAAAATTTTCCGAAAATGCAAAGATTATCATATGCGGCTGCGCCTCGCAGAACCATCCGGAAAGCTTTGCGGACAAACCCAACGTTTCCGTCGTCACGGGGGCGATGAAAAAGAGCAAAATTTTACAGCTCCTCTCGGAAAGGGGACGGTTCGTCGAGGAAAAAGAGGACGTCTACGACGATATGCCTCCGCCCCTTCGGTTAAAGACGAGGGCGTTCGTAAAGGTTCAGGACGGATGCGACAATTTCTGTTCCTATTGCATTATTCCGTATCTTCGCGGCAGGAGCCGTTCCAGGAACCTCGAATCCGTCGTGGAGGAGGTAAAAAACAACGGTTCGCTCGAAACGGTCGTCGTGGGCGTGGATCTCTCCTCTTACAACGACGGGGGGAGAACGTTAAAGGATCTCCTCACGGCTCTCAAGGATCTTCCGCAGAGGATTCGTTTGGGTTCGCTCGAGGTCGGCGCGATTACGGAGGAGTTTCTATCGGCGGCGGCTCAGATGAAAAATTTCTGTCCTCAGTTTCATTTATCTTTACAGAGCGGAAGCGACGCTACGCTCAGACGCATGAATCGCCGTTATACGAGGGAGGAATATGTGGACCGATGCAGACTGATCTATCGGTATTTTCCCGACGCGGCGATCACCACGGATATCATCGTCGGCTTTTCCGAAGAGACGGAGGAGGATTTCGCCGATTCGTTGTCCGTCGTGAGAGAAGTCGGATTCGCGCGCGTGCACTGCTTTCCGTATTCGGTGCGGGCGGGCACGGTCGCGGCGAAAAAGTTTAAAGATATGCCCGCGGAGGTGAAAAAGAGGCGGCTGGCTCTTTTGAGCGAATGCGCGCGCGAACAGGAGGAGAAGTATTTAAAAAGATTTATCGGCAGAGAAGCGGGAATCATCCGCGAAGAGTTCGAGGACGGCTATACGCAGGGATATACCGAAAATTATATCCGCGTGTATTTGCCCCGAAAGGTCGAAGATCCGTTCATCAGGGTAAAAATAAAAGACCTTTACAGAGACGGCGTTATCGCCGAAAAGGTATAAAAAGGAGCGATATAGTATGGATAATTGTATTTTTTGTAAGATTGTCGCGGGGGAGATTCCTTCCGCTAAATTCTATGAGGACGAAGATTTTATCGTCATCAAGGACGCGGAGCCGAAAGCGAAGCTTCATTACCTCTGCATTCCCAAGGAGCATTACGCCTATCTTTCCGATCTGAACGAAAGCAGAGCGGAGGCGTTCAAGAGAATTTTCGAAAAGATTCCGACCTTGCAGGATAAGCTCTCCCTCGCGGGCGGATATCGCGCGGTGATCAATCAGGGCGAGGACGCGGGGCAGACGGTCAAGCATCTGCACGTGCATCTCCTCGGCGGCGAAACGCTGAAGGATTTATAGAAAAATAATTTCACGAAAGAAACTCTTCTTTGGACAAAAGGAGGGCTTCTTTTTTTATAGAGCGGATTTACCGAGTCCGAGAATATCGTCGGCGGAGCAATCGAGAATGTCGCAGAGCTTCGCAAAGGTGGGAAGCGAGGG
>CAYWKM010000041.1:0-16999 GCA_964459165.1 uncultured Clostridia bacterium | reverse complement strand
CGTCTACTATATTATAAAACATTTATCGGATAAAATCAAGAACTTTTTTTTCTGATTCCGACTACGATTCGTTGACAGACCAAAAAAATTAGATTATACTTAAATTAGTTGTTATTTGAATGAAATAGCGTCGACGATCCCTCATAAAAACAATTTCTTTTACCGCTTGAAAATTTAAATGAAGAAAAAAATCATGACAAAATTTAAAATTCCGAAAGTATTACCGATCGTTTTATGCTCGCTCGGGCTCGTGATTGTCGCGATCATCGTGATGGGCGTTAACGGAGTATTTCATAAGCATCGTTACACGACGGTCGTCTCTTTGCCTACCTGTACCGAACAAGGCTATACCGTTTATACCTGCAAATGCGGCGATACCTACATAGACGATTATACCGACCCCGCCGGACACACGACCGTCGTCGACGAAGCCGTCCCTTCCACTTGCATCAGCACGGGACTTACGGAGGGAATCCATTGCTCCGTCTGCGGATTGGTACTTGTCGAACAGTTAGAAACGGATTATTCCTTCCACCGTTACGAAGACGGAAAATGCGCGGTATGCGGCGTCGACGACCCCCACGTATGCGAACATATCGGCGAAAACGGCGCGTCCTCATGGGAAATTCTTTCCGAAACCGTTGAAACAGAGGACAATACGACGACGCGCGTGACGACGGCTTCCTGTCCCCTATGCGAAACGGTAATGACCGAAACGTACGTAAATACCGTAAGCGAGCTCAAAGAGACGCAAACCTATCAATATCTTTACGAGTATATAGACGAAACCTCCGAAACCTGCGAAATCATAAAAGAAAGCTCTCGCACCCTTACCCAAGAGGGAAGAGTATCAAACAATACCTATACTTACAACGAAACGTACAACTATTATACCGGCGAAACGAAAAATTTCTCCCGTTGCGAAACGTGGGATTACGATTATACCGATTGCTCCGTCTTGTATTGTTACACGGACAGCGACGGGCGAGAAGAGACTTCCACTACCGTCGAACACACGGAGATCTCGGTTTTAACAGGGAAATCCGCCACTTGTACGGAATCCGGCGTTTCCGACGGAGAATATTGCGCCGTCTGCGGCACGGTGTTAAAGGAGCAGGAGGAAATTCCGCCCACCGGTCATACTCCCGTCGTCGATGCAAGCAAAGCCGCCACCTGCACGTCCGCCGGCTACACGGAAGGAAGCCATTGTTCCGTCTGCGGCGCAGTATTGGAATCGCAACAAAAAATCTTCGCGCTCGGGCATACCGTGGTCGTCGATCGCGCCGTAGCGCCGTCGGAATCTTCGAACGGTCTGACGGAAGGAAGTCATTGCTCCGTCTGCGGAAAAGTATTTAAATCGCAAATTTCTTATTCTTCTTCACAGTCGGTGACGAGCGCCGATATCCATACGGACCTACAAAACAATTATGTCAACGGCAGCTATGCCGATATTTCTAAGTATGCGAACGGATACGGCAGCTTCGACGTCCCTCAGCCGGTAACTCTCTACTGGTATAATTTGATCACCTCTTCCAACGGAAGCTACTATGTTGAAATTTCCACTTCTTCCTCTTATCAATCTTCCGTCGTTTACCAGACGGACGAAACGTCTATCAATATTTATAATCTGCTGTCAAATACCGTTTATTATTGGCGCGTAGCGGAAAGCAGATCCGCCCTCTCTTCCGCGAAAAGCAATCTTATCAGGATTACCTCTTCCGCGCCGACGATGTTTTTAATAGACGGCTCGCTGAATATAAGGGATGCGGGAGGCTGGAAAACAACGGACGGCGTAGAAGTAAAGCAAGGTATGCTCATCCGCGGGTCGAGACTAAACGGAAGCTATTACGACTCCTTTACCAACCTACTGTCCGAAACGGGCATGGAGCAATTCAAGGCTCTCGGCGTTAAGACCATCATCGATCTCCGACTGACGAGCGTCAATGAAACGGGCGGCGCAACGGCAAGCAATATGAAATCCACCTACGGCGTTTCCAATTATTATTCCATCCCTTTCGTTTACAGCACTCCAAACCTGCTCACGGCAAATTCATCGCAGATTAAAAAAGTCTTCGCAATTCTCGCCGATAAAAATAATTATCCCGTCTATTTTAATTGTAACGTGGGAACGGATCGCACGGGATTAATCGCTTACCTCGTGAACGGATTGCTCGGAGTCAGCCAAGACGATTTGCGAAAAGATTATCTGTTTTCCAATTTCTCCCATCTTGAAAAAACATTGTCGGTCGATAATCTTTCTTACGAAAGTACCATCGCGGCCTTTTCCGGGGACACATGGGCGGAAAAAATCGAAAACTGTCTTTTAAGCTACGGCGTAACGCAAGATCAAATAGACAGCATACGAAATATTCTTTTGTAAAACGCTATTCCCTCCGCTTGAAAGCGCATCCCGCATTTTTATCTCCATGCTGCGATAATCGACGGTAATGATTCTAAAAAGGATCCTGAACGGATTATTGCCGGAGCAATCTGCAAAGTCAAAGGTTTTTATTCAAGACGATAAGCTCTCTCCGAGGCTTGATTTTTTCAGATCCGCCCGAATTTTGCGGCGGACGCCGCGAAAAAATTCTATTGGATTACGCCCGTGAAAGAGCTTTTAAAAAAATTTTTCGGCGCTATGCTCGGAAGCCGACTTCGAGCTTTACGAAAAAATACGGCTTTCATTCTATAAAAAATTATTTCGAAATTTACGAAAAAGACAGCCGTAAGCACAACAAAGAGCTATCGGACTAAAAAAAGAGAACGCAAGCAGGACTTCCCGCTTACGTTCTCTTTTTTACGGGCATATTGAAATTGATAGGGCGTCGAGCCAAAAAGTTCGACGAACTTATTTCTCGTCGGATTTCTCCGTTTGATTCTTCGTTTTCTTTTTTTCTTCCTTTTCGAGATCATGCGTAAGCGGAGTTTTTATGTCGTGCAGTTCCAAATCGGACATATTCCCGCTTTTGCGCTCGACCTTAATTTCCCATTGAATTAAGAAAGTGAGCGCGGCGCGCAATAAAATGATAGCGCCGAGAATGAGCAATTCGTTCCATTCGCGCACGATAACCGTCCTCAGAAGTTCGCCGCCTATTTTAAATTCCAGCGCGAGCGCGATGCCTTCCGCCAACTTTAAGCGGACGTGTTCCTGTCGTCTGAATAACCCGATTACTGCGGCGACAATCGCATACACCAATATGACGATTCCGATAAATTCCACGATAAGGATCAGATACTCTATCAGAAGGTCGAAATAATTCGATATAACTTTATAAAATTCTTCCATCTCTCTTTTCCTTTAGACAAACCGATGCTTTTGTCTGATGATTGATCATGATTAATAGCATTATACCATAAAAAAATAGAAATATCAATACTCCTTTCAAGTTTTATATGCTATTTGAGCAGGTTTATCGAACCTACGAGACTAAAAAAGATGAAGAACGATGGAGTAAGGCGTATAAGGCTTACTGCGTTTGCGTTCCCTTCCAAGCTCTTTAAGCGCTATTCGGAACATACCGGGTTTATTCTTTTTAGCGGTAAGTCGGGAAAGCCTTTCTTCTTTTGCGGCGCGTGTCGCGCCGCGCGCAAACAGACGATCGCACGGATTTTTTACACAAAAACGCCTTCCTTGAAGACAAGGGAGGCGCATTTATCATCTCTCGTAAAAATCAATATTCGTAGCTCCAGCCGGGCTCCTGCGTGGGAGGCATCGTTTCGCCTTCCTGCATATGAACGACGTTCTGCTGTTTTCCGTCTTCGTCAACGACCTTATACGCGCCGCTGCGAGGACAAATGTCACCGGGATTTAATCTCATATAATTTATTCCTCCTTTATATCAGATTGATAACAGTATGTCTCCTCTTTTCCTTTTTTATGCGCGACTAAAAATTTTTCGCGAGAAAAGAAAATTTTCGCTATATATTTTCCCCGATTTATCCGAATAAAAATTTCCGTGGAGAAATCCGCTAAGATTTTCCGTCAAATAAAATCGTCGCCCTTCCCCTGCGGGAAGAGCGACTTACTTTTTTTATGATTCTATATTTTAAATGAAGATTCCCTTTGCAAAGAGGACAAAGGAGAGAACGGCAATCAAGACGAGATAGACGCTGAACCATTTATAATTTGCCTTTTTCACCGCCGCAAGAACCAACTTAATGGCGAGATAGCCGACGATCGCCGCGCAGACGATACCGACGATGAGGCAGAGCGCCATATTTCCGGTAGAACCGAACGCTTCCACCGCCGCCGCGGCTTCGCCCTCCTTGACGACGAGTTTAGCCAGCTTTACCACGAGAGAGCCCAAGATGACGGGAACACTCATAAGGAAAGAGAAATCGGCGACCTCCTCGCTCTTACCGCCGGCAAAAACGCCCGCCACAATCGTGGAACCGCTCCGCGAAATGCCGGGGAAGACGGCGAAAGCCTGCGCGACGCCCATAGGAATCGTCGTTTTAAAGCTCAAGGGAAGAAGCCTCCCCTTTTCTCTGTTTCTCTTCGCGACAAATTCGCACGCGAGAAGCAGAGCCGCCGTAATCAGAAAGCAAATTCCGCAGACCAAACCGTTCAGACAATACTCTTCGATGATATCGTCGAGGAACAGTCCTACGATTCCCGCAGGGATCGTGGCGATAATCAGATACAAAAGCGTTTTAAAGGGCTTTTTAAAGAGAGCCAAAATTTTTTTCCAATATAGAATGAGGACGGCGATCAGCGTACCTGCGTGCAACATAATATCAAAAAGGATATCGCAGGAGCCCAATTCGATACCGAAAATCGCTTTGGTGAGTTCAAGATGTCCGGAGGAAGATACGGGGAGAAATTCCGTCAACCCCTGCACGATCCCCAAAATAATAGCTTCCCAAAAATTCATCGTTTACTCCTTCATTCATTGCTGAAAATTGATTTTTATCGTTATAGTAAATATTTTATTTACTGTCAACCATTTTTCAAGGTTTTATTTCATATTTTTCGATTCCCTTAAAGGAAGCCCGATAAAATTTCATCGGCTATTCTTTAAATTAATCGCTGAGAGAGGAATAGTCCGCAAACCTTTCCTCATAGGTCGTCACACAGGAGGCGTTGCTGTAACGGTTAACGATTTGCGTTTCGTAAACCTGCTGCGTGTTTCCGGAAGAAGAGGCTTTCAACGCTTCATAGAAGAAATAGGAGAACGTGCCTTCCGTTCCGATTTCGTCGTAATTAAAAGAGTATACTTCCCCTTCATCGAACGTATAAGTGCAGTACATAATGTGCCAACCGTAATCGGAAGGAGCTATGGTATACGTTCCCACGCCGCCTTCCACCGCTAACTTCGCCGCATATTCAAATTCGTCCACATAGGAAGTATCGTAGACGGAGACCGCATAACCGAGATAGCTGTTGAGTCCTGCGGTATCGGTATTATAGGCAAAGGAGAGTTCGTTGACGATCGACATCGCGGTATACGCCGTGTTATTTTCCGAACAGAAGGTATAATCGGCGTCGAAATCCACTTCTACGGAGCCTTTATAATATACGAATTTCGAATAATCGATAGAACCGTCTTCCTTTAAGAAGTCGGCTGCCTTTCTTCCGTAGTCGCTTACATAGTCTCCCGCGCAGATTAATCCGGCATAGCGGAGATATCCTTCCATCTCGCCGATAAACCCGTCGACGGATATCTTGTTGGGCGTAACGGTATAACCGTTATAATCGCTTTCCTCTTCGTCGTATTCTACCTTGCCGTTATAGGCGTAATGACCGTAATAGGTATCGAGGCTTTCGTATCTGCCGTTTCCTTCGCCCTTGACGAGATCGGTATCGAGCATATTGTTCTCAAAGAAGAGATAATCGCTGTCGCCGTAAGCGGAAACGTCGTTTTCACTCGCTTTGAAAGAATAATCGGTAGAGCCGGTCAGCCAGCTGCCGCGCTGATCGGTAGCGACGATCTGAGAGAGTAATTCCGCCCTCTTTTCGTAATATTCCGCAGTGGAGAGTCCGGCGTCGTTCTGGTACGCCGAAAGCGCGTACGACTGCGTCGAAGAGAAGGGAAGCAGAATGTTGTACACGAATCCGTACCCGCCGATCGGCGAATAAAGGACAAAGGAAGAATCGGACAAGGCGGCGATATCCGTCTCGAAATCGTCGGCGGAGGCGTCGTAAATCTGCTGTTGAGTAGATAAAATTTCCTCATATTTGCTCTCGATAAATTCGCGGGTAAGCGTCTGCTCCGCCGCCTCCTCGATCTCGTCGCCAAGCTTGGTGATAAGCGCGGATTCGAGCTGCCCCTGCAATTCAACGTACCAATAATCGAGCGATTCAAAATCATCGAGATTCTGTTCGTCCGCCGAAAGCAAATAATTCTCTTTTAGATTGGCGAGGAAAAGATTGTACGCCTTTTTTCTCGTCGTAGGCGTAGAACCGTCTACCGTTTCATACGATCCGCAGGCGCCGGCGGCGTTTTTCCCCGTATAAATACGGTAATCCGGATCGTAATAGTCCTCTACTTCCTCGTCTACTCCGGTCGGCGTGGTGCGAACGTCCGATTCGTATTCGATATCTTCCGTTTCGGCGATAAAATCCTCTTCTTCGCTATCGAGCGTGCCGTTGACAATCTTCCTCAGCTCGTATACGGCGAGATGATACTCGTCCTCGTCGAGGAAATATTTGAGTCCGTCGATTTCGGGATGTTCGCTGTCCGCAACGGCGGCGTTATAGCCGTCTAAGGTATATTCGTCGTCGTTTTCGAAGAAATATACCATGGCGTATTGAGATACGATTTTACGGTTGACGAGACTTTCCAGCATGATGTCGAACGTGTCCGCGTAGGTATAACCGTAATTCTGTACCATATTATACCCCTCGTTGAGAAAATAAGCGACTAAATCGCGTTTGAGGACGTTAGCGGTATCGATCACATCGGCGTATCGGCTATATTCGCCTCCTTCGGCGAAATCGTCGCTTAAACTGATATCGACGGTGGCGACGATCTGTTCCATATCCTTTTGACTGTTGGTAGACAAAAGCGAAGCGCAACCCGTAAAAGCCGTGCCGATCATAACGGCCGATAATAAAACCGGTATTAATCTTTTTTTCTTAATCATAATAAAATCTACTCCGAAAGCTCTTTCCCGCGTTGCCGCACGGCAGCGCGATGAAAGCTCTTCTTTTATCAATTATATGGTTTATTATATCGTATTTTTTGAATAAGTGCAAATGTTTTTAACGTCAAACGGGTGAAACTTCCGCATATTTTAGAAATTTAATCATTTCCCTCATTGTGAGAACGGGATTTTTTTGCGGAATAAATTCCACGGCGGGAGCCGTTACCATGGAAAGAGAAACCCTCCCCTGAAAGCGATTCAGCGCGTTGTTCAGCTTAGGATTATTGACGGCGTTCAGCGAGGAGAACTCTACGGCGGCGCGCTTGGAATTTACGACGATCTTTTTCACCGCGAATTTTGCCGCGTAGCTCTTTAAAACCGCTATGACGAGGAGGTTGAAAACTTCGTCCGGTATCTGACCGTACGTCTCCTTCAAAGAGGTGTATACGCGGTTATAATCGTCCATCGAGCGAATCTCCGCAATCTGTTTATAAGCGTCCATGCGGACGGAGATCGCCTCGATATATTTTTCCGGAATAAACGCGGAGGCGTTGATTTCCAGCTCGGCGATCGTCTGTTCCTCTCCCGTCAGTTCTTCCTTTAACAATTTTGCGTACAGCTCGTAGCCGACCTTATCCATATGTCCGTGCTGTTCCGCCCCGAGGACGTTTCCCGCGCCCCTTATCTGCAAATCGCGCATGGCTATTTTGAATCCGGAACCAAGCTGGGTAAACTCCATGACGGCCTTCAACCGCTCGGTCGCTTCCGCCGTCATGACCTTTTCGGGCTTATAAGTAAAGTATGCGTGCGCCATTCGGTTGCTCCGCCCCACTCTGCCTCTGAGCTGATAGAGCTGAGATACGCCCAGCCGATCGGCGTCGATGACGACGATGGTATTCGCATTCGGAAGATCGACGCCGTTCTCTATGATGGTGGTCGTCACGAGAAGATTGGCCTTTCCTTCATAGAAATTCCGAACGTTCTTTTCCAGCGCGGCTTTTTCCATTTTTCCGTAAACGACGGCGATTTCCGCTTCGGGAACGACGGCTTTCAGGCGATCGGCAAAGCGATAAATCGTTTCTACGCGGTTATAGAGCACGAAAATTTGTCCGCCGCGGGCGAGCTCGCGTATGCATGCGTCGCGAATGATCGTTTCCGATTCCTCCACGACGTAGGTCTGCACGGGAATACGATGCTCGGGCGGCGTGTCGATGGTGGAAATATCTCGAATGCCGGAGAGCGACATATGGAGCGTCCTCGGAATCGGCGTCGCGCTCATGGTGAGACAGTCCACTTTATTCTTTAACGTCTTCAATTTTTCCTTATGTTCCACTCCGAATCGCTGCTCCTCGTCGAGGACGAGAAGCCCGAGATCGTAAAATTTCACGTCCTTCGAGAGGAGGCGGTGCGTGCCGATCAGCAGATCAATCTTCCCCTCGGCGAGGCGATTTAAAATATCCTCCTGCTCCTTCGGCGTTTTGAAACGATTGATGATTTCTACGTTTACGCCGAAATCCTTGAAGCGTTCGACTGCCGTATTGTAATGCTGTTGGCTCAAAATGGTACTCGGACACATGAGAACCGCCTGCTTTTTTCCCAGAACGCAAAGATAGACGGCGCGGAGGGCGACTTCCGTCTTTCCGAATCCGACGTCGCCGCATAAGAGCCGATCCATAACCTTGGAGCTTCGCATATCTTGAAGAATCTCTTCGATCGAAGCCGTCTGATCGGGCGTCTCCGTATAGGGAAAAGAATAAGCGAATTCGTCCATCAGCTCCTTATTTTCCGGGAAAGCGTATCCTTGCTTCTTTGCCCGTTCGGCGTAGAGCGCCTTTAAATCGATCGCAAGCTTTTTTAACGAGCTTCTGACCCTCTCCTTCACGCGGGCAAAATCCTGCCCGCCGATTCTGGAAAGCTTCGGCTCGTCGCCTCCCGTATATCTGGTGAGAATATCCGTCTGCTCGACGGGCACATACAGAATATCTCCGCCGCCGTATTGAACGGCGATATATTCCTTCGTTCCTTCGAGCGACTCTATCTTCTTCGTGCCGAGAACTTTTCCCACGCCGTGTACTTCGTGCACGGCGTAATCGCCAATCTCGGGCGCGGTGAAAACGTCTCCCCGACGCCGACGAATTTTGTTTTCCTTTACCGTCTTTACATACAAGTTTCCGCTGCCGATAACGACGAGCTTGTTTTCATGAGAGATGAATCCGCGTTCGAGAGAATCTTCGCTGATCGTTACGCCCGCAAGATAATTGCATGAAACGGGAGGATCGTGCGCGACGATTCCCTTTTCTCCGAGCGCCTCCCTCAGCCTCTGCGCGCGACCGCTCTCTCCGCAAAAGAGAAGAATGCGATATTGATTGGCGAGCCACGCGGATAGATCGGAAAACAGTTCGGTGAAATCGTTCATGTAATTGCTTACCGGAACGGATTTAAAATTGAAGGTCTTTAAGGGAGAAAAAATTTTTACGGGGGAAGCGAACGTCTGCAAAGACAGCGTCCGGAGAGAAGAGAACGCCTTTTTGAATTTTTCTTCGCTCAACAGCTGATTGACGGAGAACGGAAACGCTTCGCCCCCGAGCCGCAAGGAGACGAAACGCTCGTTGTGTTCCTTTAAAATCGACTGCATTTTGTCAAAAGTCCGCCCGCCTTCGTCGAACAGGACGAGCGCGTCTTTTCCGACGAAAGAAAAGAGATCCGTCGAGGAGGACAAAAGCGGCATGAGAAAATCTGCCGCGTTGGCTGAAAAGATATTTTTTTCAATCTCGTCCGCGATAGCGGTCATGCGGGTATACGCCGCAGAGGACGGAGCTCCCTTTAATCCTTCTTCCAACGCTTTTTTGACGACCTCCGCCTCATCCTCCCGCACGCAGGCGTCGGTAGCCGCCGCGATATCAACCGAGGTCTCGGCGGGAAGACGCTCCTTCGTCTCCACGTCGTACGGGCGGACGCATTCTACCTCGTCGCCGAAAAAATCGATCCGATACGGATGGGAGGCGTTGACGGGATAAATATCGAGAATGTCCCCGCGCACGGCAAAACAGCCCTTCGTCTCCACCTCGTATTCCCTCGAATAGCCGAGGGAGACGAGCTTTTCGGGTAGCGAAGCGTAATCGTATTCTCCGCCTTTTTCCAAAACAATTCCTTCGATCTTTTTCGGAAAAAGCTGTAAAGCGGACTCGATATCGCACGTGATATGTTTCGCCCCGCGCGAAATTTCGTAAAGGGCGTTGATTCGACCGTAAAGGGAATCTTTGGAGAGCGCGTTCTTATAGAGAAGGACCTCGTCCTTGGGCGGAATATATACCGCTTTTTCTCCGCTGAGAACGCCGATGCTCTCCGCCGCCCTCTTCGCCTTGATCGGATCCTGAGCGATATAAATAAACTTTTCCTTTACGAGAGAAGCGATAAAAAATTTGTCGGCGTCGGAAGGACCGAAAACCGCCGCGGGAATTCCGGATCGGACGCTCTCGCCGATTTCCGCGTACGCGCCGTTCAATTTTTCAAAAGAGAAAAAGTCTTTATTCATAAAATTCCTTTCATTTCCATTCGCGCAAAATTACCGAACGTTGTACTTGTTCATCACGTTTTCAATCGTCTCGCCCGAAACAAACGCGACGGCGGCGTCCGCCGCCCTTTCCGAAGCGGAAGCAAACAATTCGTAATCCTCCTTTTTGATTTGGGAAAGAACGTAATCGATAATCGGGGCTTTTACCTCGTCGTCGCGAATACCGATGCGAATACGGGGAAAATTCGTGAGTCCCGTTTCCCCGATGACGCTTCGCATACCGTTGTGCGTGCCGGCGCTTCCGCCGGCGCGGATCCTCACGCTTCCCTTAGGAAGGTCGTAATCGTCGTATACGACGAGGAGACGTTCGGGCGGCGTTTTATATTTATTCATCAGCTGCTTTACCGCACGTCCGCTGTTATTCATGTAAGTGAGGGGACGGGCGACGATCACCTTTTCTCCCTTCACGTACGCCTCTGCGACGGACGCCTCGCATTCGTTCTTCTTAAATTTTGTTCCGAGCTTTTCCGCAATATCGCCTGCGGCGATAAACCCCATATTGTGGAAAGTCTTTTCATATTGTTTTTCGGGATTGCCCAGCCCTACGATAAGATACATTTCCGTTCCTCCGTTTTCGACGATAAGAGCCGCCGTTTGTTTTAAGCGGCGGCTTCTTCTTTTGATTTTTTATTGGTTTAAGAGAAAAAAATTCTCGCCTAATCCATCGCAAATATTTATAAATTTTTTCAAAACGACGAAAAATCGCGATTGACCGTCAAACAGCCTTGCGGCGTTCCGAAAACGCTTCGGGGAGCGACGGCGTCGCTCTCTTTATTCGTAAAGCTTGCTCATCGGCTTGTCTAAGTATACGTTTTCAATGGCGGAAGCGAAAATATTCGCCGTAGAAATAATTTCCATACGTTCGAGCTTCTTTTCCGGAGGAAGGGAAATCGTATCGAGCATGACGAGCTTATTGATGGGAGACTGCTCGATTCTCTCTATCGCGGGTCCGCTGAGGACCGCATGGCTGCAACAGGCGGAAATTTCCGTCGCGCCGGAATCCTTTAAAGCCTTCGCGCCCTGACAGATGGTGCCTGCGGTATCGATCATGTCGTCCACCATGAGGCAACGTTTGCCGGATACGTCGCCGATGATATTCATGACCTCCATGACGTTTGCCTTGGGGCGACGCTTATCGATGATGGCGAGAGGCACGTTCAGCTTTTCCGCCACCTTTCTCGATCTCTTTACGCTGCCCACGTCGGGAGATACGACCACGTCGATATTCTTACTGTCCGCAAAATAATTATAGAGAATGGGACCTCCGAGAAGGTTATCTACGGGAATATCGAAGAATCCCTGAATCTGATCCGCGTGCAAATCCATCGTGAGCACCCTGTCCGCCCCCGCCGTGCTGAGAAGATTGGCAACGAGCTTCGCCGTGATGGGATCTCTCGAACGGGCTTTTCTGTCCTGTCTGGCGTAACCGAAATAGGGAATGACGGCGGTGATTCTGCCCGCGCTGGCGCGCTTTGCCGCATCGATCATGATCAAAAGTTCCATAAGATTATCGTTTACGGGACAAGAGGTGGACTGGATAATGAATAAATCTCTGCCTCGTACGGTCTCGGCAAGATGCACGTTGATTTCTCCGTCGGAAAACGTGCATACTTCCACTTCGCCGAGATCGGTTCCAAGCTGTCTGGCAATCTTTTCCGCCAAAGGACGGTTGGAATTACCGGCAAAGAGTTTAATTTCGTTACCATGAGTTATCATAGAGTACCTCCCTGAAAACAATTTTATCGTATTTGTCCAATGCTTTTTGCGAACGCGGAGGAACGCTCGACGCGACCCGCTCCGCTCTTCTTACGCCCATATATTGTAAATCCTTTTTATTTTTTAGTCAATCGTTTCGGGCGGAATTTTATGATTTAATTTGTGTGTCACAGGCGGGCTTTTGCCCCTCGCGCACGCGCATCTTTTTAAAAAATTCGGAAAGGATAAAAGAGCATTCCTCCTTCATGACTCCCCCTTCGACCTCCACTTTATGATTGACGAGATTCGAGGAAGCCAGCTCCTCGGTAAAGGATTTTACCTTTAATTCGTACGCGCCGAAATAGAGCTTGTCGATACGCGCGTTCAAAATGGCCCCCATACACATGGGGCAGGGTTCGAGCGTGACGTAAATCTCCGCGCCGGGCAATCTCCAACTCTTTAATTTGCGGCAAGCGGAATCGATCGCCGCCATTTCCGCGTGAGCGGAGGCGAGCCGAAGCTTTAATCTGCGGTTGTATCCGCGCCCGATGATTTTTCCCTCGTACACGACGACGGCGCCGATGGGGACTTCCCCCTGTTCCTCCGCTTTTTTTGCGCAGCGGAGGGCGGCTTTCATGTATTTTATCCTCTTATCCTGCATAATATTTACCAATGATCGGAGAGATCCCTTACCGACCGCAAATTTTTATTGACGATATCGTCGATATCGCTTTCCTTTAACGGTTGAGTCCCCTTCCCCGCCTCTATCGTAAAGGAAGGAATTTTCAGCCTTGAAATACACCAATCCTTATAGCCTCCGTGGCTCTTGGGGGCGCAAGCCAAAGGATATCCCGTGCTCCTGCTCAGCGCATAAGCAAGGCGTTTATCCCTCGCCGCGTAAAAAGCGTTCTGCTTGTAATACCAATAAATTTCTTCCCCCGCCGTATGATAGCTCACGGTGAACTGCGGGCAGACGCTCAGCGTGAAATCGCGCAGAGCCCTCGTTTCCGGCTCCGAAAAGGGAAAGCTTCCGATGTAATTTTCGCTCGCGGGAACTCGGATATTCCTCTCTCCCTTCCCCCACCCCGCGTCGAAGTTGACGTTGAGATCCACACAGTTGACGTTCGCCTTCCAAAGCGAAAAGTCGTAACCGCCGTTGACGGCGACAAGATTCCTTCTCGCATACTCTCCTCTGACGCTGTTGATTCCCTTTTGACAGAGCTGCGCGCCGTCCGGATTCATGAGGGGAAGAAACCAAACGCCGCCCCTGCCCACGCCGTATAAGATCTGTTCGAGCGCGAGAACCGCCGTGACCCATTCTCTGGCGTGAATGGCGTACTGACAAATCCCTTTGAAGCCGTAAGGATTGCCGACGAAAAAAGCGTAGAGATTTCTCCCGAAGACGCTCTTGCCGATAATCGTTTTTTTCCCGCGGTATGAATCGTAAAAACGTTCGACCTTTTTATAAATATCCATGGTTCAGTATATGGCGAACGGATATTTTTTGACTGCTTCAAATTAATATAAAAATACGGATAAAATCCTCTTTCCTCGACGAAATACTCCGAAAAAATCAAACTACTTATGATATTCGCTCCCCGAATTGATCATAAAGGCGCGGTAGATCTGTTCCAACAAAACGACGCGCATTAGCTGATGCGGAAAAGTCAGGTCCGAAAAGGAGAGCTTGCAATCCGCCTTTTCCTTCACTTCCTTGGAAAGTCCGTACGAAGAACCGACGACAAAGGTCATCTCTTTTCCCGAATCGACGAGCTTGCGAATCTTTTCCGCCAATTTTTCGCTGGACGTCTTTTCCCCCTCGACCGCGAGGACGAAGACGTACCCCTTTAAAGAGCGAATAATCTCCTCCCCCTCTTCTTTCAGCGTATTGCGTTCGGGAAGTTCCCTGATCTCTACCTTTGCGAAGCGGCTCATTCTCTTTAAATATTCCGCGACGGCTTCCCGATAAAAGCTCTCTTTTATTTTCCCGACGACGACGAGACGAATCTTGATCATATCGCAAACAGCCCCGTTATCCACATGACGGCGCAGACGAGAATGCCGACGAGCGCCCAAAGCAAAAATTCCTTTTCGCCCCCCTTCTCCCTTCCGTTGCCGTTTTTATCGACGAAAATCAAATACCCGAGCGTCGCCGCCAAAACTACCCCCGAAAGGATATAAAAGGCGATCGAACCGAAACTCTCTCCCAATCCCATTTTATACAAAACGACGATGAACGCATTGTTGAGAAAATGCGAAAGAATCGTGGGAAGGACGCTTCCGCTTCTGATCGCCACGAGCGCAAAAGCGCAGCCGCAGGCGAATTGGTAGACCGTCTGGACAGGCTTCTCGTGGAAGAGCGCAAAGAGCGCGCCGCTCACGAAAACGGTAAAGAGAATCCCGCATTTTTTCATCGAACCGATCATAATTCCGCGAAAGACGGTTTCCTCAAAAATCGCGGGGAGCAGGGCGACGACCAAGAGAACGGCGACAAAGCCGAATCCGTCCAACGAAGGAATCGCGATGCTCTGTTCCGCTCCGGGGAAGCCGAGCTTCCCTAAAAATTCCACAAAGTAGGTATTTACCTGCGAGAGGGACAAGAGTCCGAACTGCAAAAGAACGGCGATGAGAAAATACTTGGGACGAGCCCCGCGATAAACGCTCCTTACGGGCGTATTCGTATATCGGATAAAGAAGACGACCGCCGCCGCAAAGCATAACTGGGGAAGCAGGAACGCGCAATATAAATACCAATCGCTCTCGCCGTAATCCTCTCCGATCGCGCCGCCGGATAAAAGCGCATAGACGACGACAGAAAAGATAAGGCTCAGGATAACGGGCAGACAGGCGACGACGGAAAAGAGAAATCCGCCCGCCTTGGGTTCTTTCAACGACGTGATGAGTTTTTTATTTTCCATGAGAAAATTATAGCATTTCATAAAAAAATAGCAAATTATTTCTTTCTTTTTTTTATAAAATTTTATATAATATCACCGTAGCCGTCTTTCGGGCGGCGAGTTTTATACAAAACGAGGTCGTCTATGAGAATTATCGATACGAAAGAAATCGAGGAAACCGTCTACAAAACGGCTCTGCGCGCGGGCGTTCATCTCACCGATTCCTGCAAGAGAGCGCTGAATGAAGCGCTCGAAAGGGAAACGTCCCCCGCCGCCGCCTTCGCGCTGGAAACCGTCGTAAGAAACGCGCGGGTGGCGGAAGAAAACGCCATGCCCGTCTGTCAGGATACCGGCATGAGCGTCGTTCTCCTCGAAATCGGTCAGGAGGTTTTTCTGAAAGGCAAGCTTCTCTCCGACGCGATCAACGACGGGGTGAGAAGAGCGTACGCCGACGGGTACTTCCGAAAGAGCGTCTGCGACCCGATCACCCGAAAGAATACGGCGGACAACACGCCCGCCAATATTCACACTGAGATCGTCGCGGGCGATCGAATCAACGTCGTCTTTTTGCCGAAGGGATTCGGAAGCGAAAACATGAGTAAGCTTTATATGCTCACCCCCGCAAGGGGCGTAGAAGGCGTCATCGACAGCATCGTGGAGACGGTGAAAGCCGCAGGTTCGCGCCCCTGCCCGCCCGTCTGCGTAGGCGTGGGAATCGGCGGTTCCTTCGATTCCTGCGCTTTTCTCGCAAAAAAGGCGCTCACGCGCGAGCTCGGAAGCCGTCACGAAAGGGAGGATATCCGCCGCATCGAGGAAATCGCGCTCGAAAGAATTAACGCCCTGCGCATCGGCGCGCAAGGGTTTCAGGGCGATACGACCGCCCTCTCCGTCTCGTGCGAGGTCGCGCCTACGCATATTGCGGGACTTCCCGTAGCCGTGAACATTCAATGCCACTGCGTACGGTGCGAAAAGGAGGTATTATAAAAAAATGAAAAGATTGCAATTGCCCTTGACGGAGGCGGATATCGCCTCGCTTCGCGCGGGAGACGGCATATTGTTGAGCGGAACCATTCTCACTGCGAGGGATTGCGCGCACAAGAGGATCTTTGAATATCTGGATAAGGGAGAGCCCCTCCCCTTCGCGCTGAAAAACGCCTATCTCTATTACGCAGGTCCTTGCCCGTCAAAGCCCGGCATGGCGTCCGGAAGCTGCGGTCCCACCACCTCCGCGAGAATGGATCCCTATGCGCCCCGTCTGCTCGATTTGGGACTCGGAGGCATGATCGGCAAAGGTGAAATGAGCGAGGAGGTAAGACAAGCTCTGATCAGGAACCGTCGCGTTTACTTCGCGGCGATCGGCGGCGCGGGAGCCGTTTACGGAAAAGCGATCAAGACGAGCGAATGCATCGCCTTCCCCGATCTGTTGAGCGAGGCGGTGCATCGGTTGGAGGTCGTCGACTTTCCGTTAATCGTGGCGATCGACAGCTACGGAAACAGCGTTTACGATTCCATCCTATAAAAGAAGAGAGCCCTTCCGCAGCTTCTATACGCAATCAAATTTTGCGAACGCCGCAACGGGAAAGGCTCATGCTTACGCGATACCGACGAACGATTCGGGCAAAAAAATACCCTTCTCCGAAATGGAAAAACGGAGAAGGGCAAGAAACGAATGCTCCCTCTCTCCTCGGCGAGGGAGAGGAGCGTCGGATGCGTCAAAGAGGGTAGGAATAAGCGAAAACCGACTTTT
>CAYWKM010000040.1:0-17011 GCA_964459165.1 uncultured Clostridia bacterium | reverse complement strand
ATAATCGTATGACGGGAAAGACGGCTTCGTTGAAAGATACGGAGCCGCCTTTGTTCTTGCGGCAAAAAACAAATTGACGACGGTCGTTTATTGATGATATCCGGTTTTTTCATAAGTCCGCGCTTGAAAGAGAGAGGAGGGACGGAAAAAAGACAAATTAGGAAAATACTTGTCTTATTGCTCGTTTTCACGTTCGTTTATTTTGGTTACGGAGTCGTCAACGCGTCGATTTCGGGAAAGCTTTCCGAATATCTCGGCGACATATTCTCGCGGATCGTTTTATTTCATCTTTTGGTATTGAATTAGGTCCTATAATAAAAGCCGAAGCCGAAACCCAACATTTATTGTAGAACCGAAATAAAAAACGAAACATGAAGGAACAGTCTCGTCGCGATACGAGGCTGTTTTTCATGAAACAAGCGGTTGCAATTTTATCGTTTCCGATTGACAAAAATACGAAATATATTGTAGAATGAAAGAAAAAATTTATTCGCGGGGGAATTGCGTCTTATAAAATATCGGCGCTCGACCTCGACGGAAGGCGTTTGTCCGGAAGGAAGGCAGAGTTTATCGAAAAAAGCGATAACGACGACGGCGTCGGATGCGCCGCGGAAAAAATTATTTGAACGAAAAGGGAGGACAGTGGAATATATATGAAAATAGCGGTTGTCGGGCTCGGCGTCATCGGCGGCTCTATCGCGCGCAGTCTGAAAGGGAAGGGGGATTTTACGGTCGACGGTTGGAACCGGAGCAAAGATACCCTTCTCTTCGCTCTGAAAAGCGGATATATAGACGGAATCGCAGAGGATATCTCGCAATACGACGTCGTATTCGTGGCGCTTCCGCCGGAAAGCGCGATGCAGTACATGGATACCGTTCCCTTTAAGGAAGGAGCCGTCGTCGCGGATATCTGCGGCGTGAAAGAAATCGTCGAAAAATTTATTTATTCGAAGGAACGTCTTTTTCGCTATGTCGGCACGCACCCGATGGCGGGCAAGGAGACGCGCGGAATAGAAAGCTCTTCCGCTACGATGTTTTCGGGCGCGAGCATGATCATCACTCGTAATGATAGGACGGATAGTCGGGCGGTGGAAACGATAAAGACGCTTTCCGAGCTTATGGGGTTCGGAAGGATGATCGAATGCAGCGCCGCCTATCACGATCAGAAGATCGCGCTCACATCCCAGCTTGCGCACGTCGTGTCCAATGCGTATGTCAAGAGCCCTACGGTAGAAGGCTATGAGGGATTTACCGGCGGAAGCTTTCAGGACATGACGAGGATTGCCGGCGTGGACGAAAACGTTTGGACGCAGCTGTATATGATGAATCGGGAGAATCTTTTGAAGGAGCTGGAAACGCTCGTTTCCCATTTATGCGTTTACCGCGACGCGTTGAAGGAGAACGACGCGGAGACCCTGAACAATGCTTTAAAAGAGGGGCGGCTGATTCGCGAACGGATCAGATGCAAAAAAGAATAAATAAATTCGACGCGTTTTTTTAAAAAGCGTAAAAATTATTGTATTCAATAAAAAAATATGATATAATGTAAACGATATGTTAAAGACGAATAAAGTGGCGATAAGCTTGACGACGGAGGCGGACGGCAAAAAGACTGTTTTTAAAACCGAAGGAACGGCGGTTAACGAGGGGGAAAGCGTTTGCTTTCGCTATAAAAATCAGGTTGGCGAAGCGTTTTTTTCCGTCGGTAAGACCGCTTATATGGAGCATTCGGGCGATTACGGCTTGAAATTCTATTTTGAACCGGGCAAGACGACCCTTTCCGAAATGAAGATCGAAGGAGAGGTCGCCGAGTTCCCTTTAAAGACCGAGGAATATCATTATAAAATCACCGATGAAAGGATCGTCGTTTACATGAAGTATATTCTTAAATTCGAAGGCGGCTATCAGAATATGAAAGTAAAATTTATCGCCGTACCCGTCGATTGATTCGAAAAGGAAACGAAAGGAAAGGCCGTTGAACGGTAATATATAATATAGGAGATAAAATGAAAATAAAATATCTGGGACATTCGTGTTTTGTCCTGACAGAGAGTACCGGAACGACAATCGTCACCGATCCCTATAACAATATCGGGATTAAGATGCCCCATGTCAAGGCGGACGCCGTCACGGTCAGTCACTCTCACTTCGATCATAACAACGTGCGAGCGGTCGGCGGAAAACCTGTCGTCATCAATAAAGAGGGCAATTACGAGCTTCCCGGCGTTGAGGTCAAAGGAATCAAGAGCTACCATGACGACGTCCAAGGCGAAAAACGGGGAGAAAATATCATTTTCAAATACAGAATGGACGGCCTTGAAATCTGCCATTTCGGCGATCTCGGAGAGGAATGCTCCTCGGAGCTTCTCGAAATGATACTTCCCGTAAATATTCTTTTGATACCGATCGGCGGCACGTATACGATCGACGCCGAAAAGGCTAAGGAGTATGTCGACCGAATCATGCCCGAGATCGTCATCCCCATGCATTATAAGACGAAGGGGATCAATATGGATATCGATAAACCCGATGAATTTCTCGATCTTTTCGACGAGGAAGAGGTGGAGTATTGCGAGGATAATTGCCTCGAATTTTTCCGCGACGATCTGTCGGACGATTCCACGAAAATAATTCTGATGGAGCGCAGTAAGTAAATGACGTTCGATTTTGACTATATTTTCGATCGGGAGGGAACGGAAGAGAAATCTTTATCCGCCTCGGGGGAAGAGGCTTCCGCAATCTCTTCTTCGGACGATTTCGATTTTTCCGACGACCTTCGCGACGATTCGCTTTATCGGAATTACGCCGAGTATCTGACCGGATTCAGCATTCATGTGTTGCGAAACGTGGGCAGATTTATAGGGGTAGAGCGTCCTGCCGCCAAGAAAAAAGAGTTTCTGATCGACGATATCATCCGCATTTTGCAGGGAGAACAGCAGCCCGTCGAGCGTTCCGGTCGAGGCGCGCCCGTCAAAGAGAATTACTTCGATCCTTCCGTCATGGAAGGATTGAATCGAATAAGAGAAAATTACGAAAAAAGCAAAAGAAACGTCTACGAAATCTCCGAGGAGAATTCGCTCGGCGTTATGTCGGACGGCGGGGCGGACGATACCTATTCTCCCGTGTTTGCGGGGACGCTCGTCTTTTCCGCGATCGGTTCCGGCTATATCAAGAGCGACGTAGGTAAAATTTCCTCCTGCGAGGACGTATTTGTCTCCGCGCAGCAGATATCCTCTAATTCCCTCCGCGACGGCGATTTTATCACCTGTTATACCGAATTAAAAAAATCGGGAAGCCGCGCGTTGAAGAAAGTCATCGGCGTTTGTTCTCTTTCTGCGGGAAAATATAAAAGCCGTAGGCATTTCGATGATTTCCGCCCCGTCTATCCCGATAAAAGGCTCTCGCTTTCCTCCGGAGAACGCGCGTTAAATCTCATCGATCTCGCGTGCCCGCAGGGTCGCGGACAGCGCACGATCGTAAAGATTCCCAAAGCGGTCGATCGCTATGCCTTTATTGAAAAACTGCTGAAAACCGTTTACGCCGACAATCCGGAGGTAAAGCTTTACGTCGTTCTCCTCGACGGTCGGGGAGAGGATTCTTGCGCGCTCTCGGAAAAGCTTCGTTTCGCCGAAGTTGTTCGTTCGGATTTTGACGATACGGCGGAAAGAAAAATTTTTCTTTCGGAGATCTTTCTCAAAAAGGCGAAGCGTTACGCCGAGTCGGGGGCGGATACCTTCCTTCTCGTCGATTCTCTCTCCGCGCTCGCAAGGGCTTATAACGGAGCGGACGATTCGTCGAAGCGGGCGGTTTTCGACGGGTTCGATTACGCCGCGCTCACCAACGTAAAGAAATATTTCGGCTCGGCAAAAAAGCTCGCGGGCGGCGGCTCGTTGACCATGCTTGCGTTTATCGACGCCGAAAGCGGAAGGAATTCGGATCAGATGCTTTTATCGGAGCTCGGCGGATTTGAAAATTCCTTTCTTTCCCTTGTCGGGGAGAGGGAAGGGTTCCCTTCCGTCTCCTTGGAGCATTCCTATACCGTAAAAAAAGAGAGCTTTCTCGATGAGGACGAGCTCTTGCTGAGCGGAGCTCTTTCCTCGTGGCGGCTGACGGACGAATTGAACGAGAACGCGGATTCTCCCGAAAAGCTGCGGGCATACGTCTTGAGTAAAATACGAGTTTCCGAGAAATAGCCGCAAAAGCGGGAGGGACGGACGAAAAAAAGAAGATAAAAAACGTAAAAAGAAAAAAAATTGGATATTGACATCTTTAAACGGCTATGTTATAATTGTAGTATAAAAATAATTAGGGATATGGAAATATCTTAAAAAGGAGTAATGTATGGGTAATAACATTCAAGACGCTTTTTCTACGGAGGAATATTTTGAGAAAATGAACGCATATTGGCGTGCGACCAATTATCTCGGCGCGGCACAGCTGTATATGTTGGACAATCCTCTCCTCAGAGAACCTCTCACCAGAGATCAGGTTAAGAAAAAGATCGTAGGACATTGGGGTACCGTTCCCGGACAGAATTTTGTTTATGTAAATCTGAATCGTGTCATCAACAAGTATGATTTGGACATGATCCTTCTTTCCGGACCCGGTCACGGCGGTAACTTCTTCGTTGCGAATTCTTACCTTGAGGGCAGATACAGCGAAGTATATCCTAACGTAAGTCAGGATTACGAAGGAATGAAGAGACTATGCAAGCAGTTCTCCTTCCCCGGCGGTATTTCCAGCCATGTCGCTCCCGAAACGCCCGGCTCCATCAACGAAGGCGGCGAGCTCGGCTATTCTTTGGCCCACGGCTTCGGCGCGGCGTTCGATAACCCCGATCTCATCGTAGCCGTTACGGTAGGCGACGGCGAAGCGGAAACCGGACCTTTGGCTACTTCGTGGCAGTCCAATAAATTCCTTTCGCCCAAGACGGACGGCGCGGTTCTCCCCATCCTTCATTTGAACGGATTCAAAATCAACAATCCCACCGTATTCGCCCGTATTCCCAAGCAGGATCTCACAGACTTCTTCCACGGCTGCGGTTGGGAACCTATCTTTGTGGAAGGCGACGATCCTCTTCCCATGATCAGGAAGATGTCTACGGCTCTCGATACCTGTATCGAAAAGATCAAAGAAATTCAGCATATGGCGAGAGTGGAAGGCAAGTCCACCGAGGGCGTCAAGTGGCCTATGATCGTTTTGAGAACGCCGAAAGGCTGGACGGGACCCAAGGTTGTCGACGGACAGCACATCGAAGGCTCTTACCGCGCGCATCAGGTTCCCATTACGATGGAAAAGCCCGAGCATCTCGAACTTCTCAAAGAATGGCTCCTCAGCTATAAGCCGGACGAGCTCTTCACCGAAGATTATAAGCTGAAGCCCGAAATTGCGGCGCTCGCGCCCAAGGGCGACAGAAGAATTTCCGCCAACCCTCATGCAAACGGCGGAGCTCTCTTGAAAGACCTAAGATGTCCCGATTTTAAGGACTATGCCGTTAAAATGGATGCGCCCGGCACCGTGAAGGCTCAGGATATGAAAGTTCTCGGTTCTTACGTCCGCGACGTATTAAAGCTCAACGAGGCGAACAGAAACTTCCGTATCTTCGGACCGGACGAATCGATGTCGAACAGACTTTATGCCGCGTTCGAAGTATCTTCGAGGCCTTTTGAAGCGAAGATTTACGATAAAGCGGCTCCCGATCAGGAGGTATTCGTCGAGGACGACAACGTTGCGCCCGAAGGCAGAATCATGGACGCTTTCCTCTCCGAGCATATGTGCGAGGGCTGGCTCGAAGGATATATCCTTACCGGTCGTCACGGCTTCTTCGCTTCCTACGAGTCTTTCATCAGAGTCGTAGACTCCATGGTGGCGCAGCACGCGAAGTGGCTTAAAGTTTGCAACGGGCTTCCTTGGAGATTGAAGATTTCTTCCCTCAACCTTATACTCACCTCCAACGTATGGCAGCAGGATCACAACGGCTTTACGCATCAGGATCCCGGTATGCTCGATCACGTCGCAAACAAGAAAGCGGACGTCGTTCGTATGTATTTACCCCCCGACAGCAACTGCTTGCTCAGCTGCTTCGACCACTGCATCAAGAGCAAGAACTATGTAAACGTCATCGTCGCTTCCAAGCATCCCACCTATCAGTGGTTGAATATGGACCAGGCGGTCGTCCACTGCACGCAGGGGATCGGCGTATGGCCTTGGGCTTCTAACGACGCGGGCGAAGAACCCGATCTCGTCATGGCTTGCTGCGGCGATACTCCTACCGTCGAAGCGCTGGCCGCTACCACCATTCTCCGCGACAATATGCCCGGACTCAAGATTCGTTTCGTCAACGTCGTCGATCTCATGAAGCTCGAAACGCATGAAAAGCATCCTCACGGATTGAGAGATTCCGAATTTGACGCATTGTTCACGAAGGATAAGCCTGTTATTTTCGTATACCACGGTTATCCCAAGCTGATCCACGAGCTTACCTATACTCGCCATAACAAGAATATTCAAGTGTTCGGTTATCAGGAAGAGGGTACCATCACCACCGGCTTCGATATGAGAGTTCAGAACCATATCGACAGATTCCATCTCGTAAAGGCCGCTATGATGAGTTTGCCTCAGCTCGGCAATAAGGGTACCTATCTCGTTCAGATCATGAACGATAAGCTCGTTCAGCATAAGAACTATATTGCGGAATACGGCGAAGATTTGCCCGAAATCCAGAATTGGAAGTGGCACACGCCCGAAGACGCGCAGTAAGCTAACGGATAAGCCTTCCGATTTTCGGAGCGCTTTCAGAAGAAAGTAAAACGGAGTAACCGATTTCTTTTGCGGGAATCGGTTACTTTTTTACCGCTTGATAAAAGAGAAGCCGTATTGCACGCGGAACGTCGCGCCTATATCGACGGAAGGAGGAGACGAATGAAAAGGACGCCGTTATTTCAAAAGATCATAATTCTGGCGGCAGCGTTTTTTACGGTATGCTCGTCGTTTTCCTCCTGTCGAAAGGCGGATTTTGCGAGCGTCGCAGACGAACCGCTCGCCCTCTCCGCCGAAGGGGGCGTTTACCGCGAGGGGTTTTCCCTCTATGTCGCGGCGGCGGACGCTTCCGATAAAATTTATTATACGACGGACGGAAGCGAGCCTACGACAGACTCCGCCCTGTATCGTGCGTCGAAGGGAATCGAAATCAGCGACGAATCCGCTTCCTGCGAATATAAGCTGACGAACGCCGTGGCGACTAGCGGCTACGGCGACTATACGTACGGCGCGTTTAGCGCGGGAGTCGTCCTTCGATTGCTTGAAACGGATGCGAGCGGAAAAACGGTAGCGGAAAAGACGAGGACCTATATCGTTGCGGAAGAGAGCTTGTATCGGGCGCTTTCCTCTCATCCCGTCATTTGCCTGACGGCGAAAAAAGCGGATTGGATCGGGGCGAATGGCATTTATAATAACCCGTGGAACGACGAACTCTCCCTTCGCGCCGAAATGGAATATTACGATCCGACGACGGGCGAAAGATTTTCCTTGAACACAAAGGTTTCTATCGGAGGCGGCTGGACGAGGGGATATCCGCAGCGCACGCTGAACCTAAACTTCAAGCGCGACGAAAACGGCGACAAAAACGAGAAGATCTCCGTCGATATTTTCGGCGACAGACAAAGGCGCGACGGCAACGGCAAATTGAGTAAGCTTACGAAAATACGCTTGCATAACGGCGGAAACGGCGTCGGCGGCGCATGGTTTCCCGATGCGTTCGTGCAGACGCTCTGCGATGGATTATCCGCTTCGACGACGGCTTATCGCCCCTGTTCCGTCTACCTGAACGGGGAGTTTTGGGGCGCATATATGATGCGGGAGCATTATTCCAAAGAATACTTTTCCGACAATTACGGCGTGGACGACGATGACGTCGTCTATGTCGATCGTCGGGCGGGCGCGGCGGAGACGGTCACGATCGGCGGAAAGAGCTATAAGACGTACGGATTCAGCGTAAACGAATACGACGAGGCCTCCGCCTATGAAATGATCGACGAGCTGTTTTCCTTTCTGCTCTCCTCCGATTTGTCCGAAGAGGAAAACTATCGGAAATTTGAGAGCATGGTTGACGTGGAAAGCTTGTTGGACAGCGTTCTCGTCAGCGGATACGTCTGCAATTGGGATTATATGTATAACAATTTCCGTATGTGGCGGACGGCTTCCGTAGACGAGAGCAATCCCTATGCCGACGGAAGATGGCGTTTCTGCCTTCACGACGAAGATTTTTCCTTTTTGGAAAGCCACGGCACAGGGGGACTTTCCGAAGCGGACAGAAGGGCGGGAAGAAATTATTTCGACTTTTACGTCGGTAACGCCCGTATGATGAATTCAGACGTGGGATATATTCCCGAAGAGGAGCATTGCATTTTGAGCGCGCCCTTAAAGAACGCGTCTTTCCGCAGGAAAATGCTGGAAAAGGCGTATGAAACGACGGAAGTTTTTTCTTACGACAACGCCTCTCTCGTCATGAAGGAAATGCAGAGCGACGTCAACGCCTTGTATTCTTTCAATATCCGCCGCTGGAATATGGAAGGCTATACGAAGGCGACCTGGAGAAACAGTATCGAAACCATGCTCGCAAACCTTCAAGCGCGCCCTCGGATTTTTATTTCCGAATTGAAGGCTTCTTACGGTCTGTAATCGGGAAAGAGGGGAGAAAGAGGACTTTTTGTTAAAATTTTTCAAAAAAGAAAAAAATAACGATAATTTTAAAAAGCTTTTATAAAAATATTTCGTTTTCCTATTGATTTTTAACCTCGTTTGTAATATAATAAAGACGCTTAAAAAAATTAAGTCGAGGAAATATTTTATGTTAGAACAGTTGAAAGAAAAAGTATTGAAGGCAAACTTGCAGCTCGTAAAGAATCATTTGGTTCTCTTTACTTGGGGCAACGTCAGCGAGATCGACAGAGAAAGCGGACTTTTCGTCATCAAGCCCTCCGGCGTCGAATACGACGATATGACGGCGGACGATATGGTCGTTTGCGATCTGAACGGAAAGGTCGTTGAAGGGCATTATCGCCCCTCTTCCGATACGCCCACGCATCTCGAATTTTATAAAGCCTTTCCCGATATCGGCGGCGTGACGCATACGCACTCCACCTATGCGACCGCATGGGCGCAGGCGGGCAGGAGCATTCCGTTCTACGGCACTACGCACGCGGACTATTTCTACGGCGATATTCCCTGCGCTCGCTCGTTGACGAAGGACGAGATCGAAGGGGAGTATGAAAAAAATACCGGACTTGCCATCATCGAAAAATTCCGTCGGGATCATATCGATCCGGCGGCGGTTCCCGGCGTGCTCATCAAGAGCCACGGCGTATTTGCGTTCGGCAAGGACGGCGACAATTCCGTTTATAACGCGACGGTCATCGAAGAAGTCGCAAAAATGGCGACGATCACCGAAGCGGTCAATCCCAAGGTCCAGCGCGCCGATCAGTTCATGATGGATAAGCATTATAACCGTAAGCACGGCAAGAACGCTTATTACGGCCAAAGTAAAAAATAATTTTTGAAAAAAATAAAAAAAAGAGGTATTTTTAAAATGAAAGAAAAAGTTGTTTATTGGATTACAGGCTCTCAGACTCTCTATGGCGCGGAAACGTTGCAGCACGTTGCGGCGCATTCCGAAGAAATGGCGGAATATATCAACGAGAGAATGCCCGTTACCGTAAAATATCTTACGACCTGCAAGAGCTCGGACGAAGTCGAAGCCGCCGTTAAACAGGTAAACGCAGACGACGACTGTATCGGTATCATCACATGGTGCCATACCTTCTCTCCGGCAAAGATGTGGATTCGCGGTCTCACCAAGCTTCAAAAGCCCATGTGCCACTTCGCAACGCAATATAATAACGAATTGCCTTATGATACCATCGACATGGATTTCATGAACGAGAATCAGGCGGCTCACGGCGACAGGGAATTCGGATATATCGTTTCCCGTCTCAGAATGGACAACAAGGTAATCGTCGGTTACTATAAAGACGAAGCGGCGATCGCACAGCTCGCCGCATGGTGTAAGGCGGCCGCCGGCATTGCCTTCTCCAAGAAGGTAAAGGTCTGCCGCTTCTCCGATAACATGAGAGACGTTGCCGTCACCGAAGGCGATAAGATCGATACG
Source organism: uncultured Clostridia bacterium (assembly GCA_964459165.1). Taxonomy (GTDB): domain Bacteria; phylum Bacillota; class Clostridia; order Christensenellales; family Borkfalkiaceae; genus RGIG4074. The sequence goes on along the minus strand of CAYWKM010000040.1, from coordinate 6,846 downwards.
CATATCAATCTCGGTTGGCAGGTCGATTACTATCCTATCGGCGATCTCGTCGAGTACATCGACGTTGTAACCGAGGAAGAAGTGGACGCTCAAATGGCGGAATACGCCAAGCTTTATAAAATGGGCACCGACAGAATCGACGTCGTGCGCGAACAGGCAAAATATGAAGTAGCCATCAAGAAATTCTGCGAAGAAAAGGGCGGATATATCGGTATCGTCGATCATTTCGGCGCGCTCCACGGCTTGAATCAGCTCCCCGGTCTCGCGATTCAGGATTTGCAGAGACAGGGCTACGGCTTCGGCGCGGAGGGCGATTGGAAGGTCGCCGCGCTCGGCGCAGTCATGCAGTATATGGCGGGGCAGAAGGGAACGGGTCTTATGGAAGACTATACCTACGACTTCCCTCGCGAAGCCTGCCTCGGCGCGCATATGCTTGAAGTTTCCCCTCAATTTGCGGGAACTCAACCGGAAATTCAGGTGCATCCTCTCGGAATCGGCGGAAAGAGCGATCCCGCCCGCCTCGTATTTGAAGGACTCGAATCTCCCGAAGGCGTCGCCGTCTCCATGATCGATATGGGCAACAGAATGAGACTCATCATTCAGAAGATCGAGATCATCAAATATCCCAAGGCGATGCCGAAGCTTCCCGTCGCGGGACTGATGTGGCATTATAAGCCCAATTTCAAGACGGGCGTTGCCGCTTGGATCTATGCGGGCGGCGCGCATCATACCGTGGTTTCTTCCGTCCTCACCATGCAGGATATGATCGACCTCGGCAACATGATGGGACTCGAGGTGATCGTCATCGACGAGAATACCGAGATCAACGAATTCAAGAAGCAGCTCATGTATTCCGACGCGATCTATAAGATCAAATAATCCGTCGCTGACATTCGCTGACATTTTATCCCCGTTCTATAAAACGGGGATAGTTTTTTTGATGAAAAGAAAGGGGATCGGAAAGCTGTTTTCCAATCCCCTTATCCCTTTTACGGGCTTTTCTTATTCGATTTCGATAAAGCTGTCGGTCTTTTGTTTGGGCTGTTCTTTGGGCACGATAAGGCTTAAAATGCCGTTGACGTATTTCGCCTTGATCTGATCCTGCGTGACGTTAGAACCCACGTAGTAGCTTCTCTGGCAGTTCTCCGAGATTTCTCTTCTCAAATAGCGCTTCTCGTTTTCTTCCTTCTGCTGTTTGGTTCCGCTCACGGTGAGATAGCCGTTTTCCAATGAAATTTTAATCTGGTCCTTGCTGTAACCGGGCATCTCCAAATCCAATTCGTAATTCGTTTCCGTCTCTTTGATGTTCGTCCGCAATTCTTTTGCTTCGTCATAGAACATAGGTTTGAAAAAATCGTCAAAAGCGTCGAAAAGGTCGTAAGAGTTGTTATTTCTTGTCTGTAAATAATGTTTCATAATCTAAAATCTCCTTCCTGTCATATGGTTTATAACTTGGGGAGCCGCGGCGCCCGATTTCTTGTCGGCGGCTTGCCGCTTCCTTTGTTCACTTATATTATCAACGTTATTTCAGAAAATCAAACGAAATATATGAAAAAAAGGCGAGGGGAAATTAAAAAAAATTGCGTTTATTTTATTCAAAAACGGGGTATATATAATATATTGAATCGAAAGGGATTTTTTAAGGAAAGAACGCGCGAGCTCTTCGCGCTTTTTTACTTTAAAAAAGCTTGTTCGTCGAAAAAACGCCCCCGTCGACCGAAACGCCGCAAGGGGGGGAGAGGAAACGTCGATAGATTTTTTTTAGTTTCTCCGAATCAAATAAAGGGAAAAGGTACGGTATTGAATATGCGCCCCAAAGGTTAAACAAACCTTTGGGGCGCGCGTCGTACGGAAATTTCTTTTTGATCCGTTTGCTTTTTTAACGAGGGGACTTCATGATCATCAATCGTCTTCTTCCGTCGAAGGATAATGAATGGTAACGCTGTCGGGGATTTGAGCGGTCGATTACGTTAACCTGTAATATTTTGTCGCTCTTCCCACGCCTTCTTTTTTTAATTCGCCTTCCTCGACGAGTTTTCTAAGTCCGCTCTCGATCGAGCTGACGCTAAGCGACGGACAAAGCTCTTCGATATCCTGCTTGGTAAATCTGCCGATTTTTTTCATGGTTGCCTTTCTGACCGTTTCCCGTGCGGATAAATGATCCTGAATCAGCTCAAACCTATCTGAAAAATCCTTATAGGCGGCGAGAATCGTCCCAAGCAGATATTTTATGAACGCCGTAGCGTCGTCTTTTCCCTCGTGCCAGCCCACTTGCGATTTAGCGAGCGCATCGTAATATAAATCTTTATTTTTAGCGATCTTCTCTTCCAAGGAAATATATTTACCGATATAAAAACCGTTTTGATACAGCAATAGCGTTGTAAGCAATCGGCTCATTCGTCCGTTGCCGTCGTTAAACGGATGAATACAGAGAAAATCGTGAATAAATACGGGGATTAAAATCAACGGTTCTGCTTCGTTATTGCCTATCGCTCGGTTGTATTCCTCGCAAATTCTATCCAAGGCTTCCGGCGTTTCAAACGGCGCAAGCGGAGTAAATAGCGTTTCCGCATGTCCGTCGGGATAGGTAGCCGAAATATAATTTTGAACGTTTTTTGTTTTGCCCGCCAACGCATTGTTCAGATGACCGTACATAGTTTTATGGAGCTGCAAAATATAGCTTTGCGTAACGGGAATAACGTCAAAGTTCTCGTGAATGATATTGAGAACGTCCCGATAGCCCGCGATCTCTTTTTCGTCACGATTTCGCGGAGCCGTCTTTTCAAGGGCAATTTGTTTTAATCTTGTATTCGTGGTCTTTATGCCCTCGATGGCATTGGAGCTTTCCGTACTCTGTATCTTTGCAATCTCAATCAGCTTTTTAAGCTTTTCGGGTCGCTGTTTGAGGGATATTTCTTGTTTTCCCGCCTCTTTATAGACGGCGGCAATCATACCGATGACCTCTTGATCCCATTTCATGTATTGAATGGCGGAATAGTTAAAGCTTCTCATATCCCTTACCTCCGATAGTTATCCCTTATATTATATCGAAATTTAAGGGAAAAGTCAATTTCTTACGACCTCGATAAAGCGATTTGCTGCAAATCCGATATCGATTTTGTCATGACGTCTCCATTGCCGGAAAAGAAAGCTCTCTCCGAATTTCCCTTTCGCCCGCCTCCGATTAAAATGATTTTTCCTGTCTGTTGATAGCGGAAAACAGAGGAAAAGACCGCCCTTCCCGTTCGGGAAGGGCGGCTTCTTCTTTTTCGCTTTGTCGATTACGCTCTTTTACTCCGCTGTGTCATTAAAAGTAATCGTCACATTGTCGGAAATTCCAGCGTTTGACTTTTCAATCGTGTTCCATTCCTCTTCCGTACCCGTGTAATAGATATCGGTGAGATAGTTGCAATCACAGAACGCAGAATCGCCGATGCTCTTCACACTGTTCGGTATCACGATACTCGTCAGTCCATTGCAGCCATAGAAAGCCCAAGAATCAATGTTCGTCACGCCGTCGGGGATCACCAACTCGCCCGTAAGTCCAGTGCAGAAATAGAACGCGCCTTCGCCAATACTCGTCACTCTGTTTCCGATTGTCAAGCTTGTCAGTTCATTGCAATATTGGAACGCATAAAAACCGATGCTCTCCACGCTGTCGGGGATCACCAACTCGCCCGTAAGTCCAGTGCACCAATAGAATGCATAATCGCCGATGCTCGTCACGCCACTTCCAATCGTCACGCTTGTCAGCCCGCTGCAATAACCGAACGCATTAGATCCGATACTTTCCACGCTGTCGGGAATGACCAACTTTCCCGTCAGTCCTTCGCATCTGGAGAACGCATTGTCACCAATGCTCGTCACGCCACTTCCAATCGTCACGCTTGTCAGCCCGCTGCAATAACTGAACGCATAAGATCCGATACTTTCCACGCTGTCGGGAATGACCAAATCGCCGGTCAATCCGCTGCAATCATAGAATGCCCAATCACCGATGCTCGTCACGCTGCTCCCAATTGTCACGCTTGTCAGCGAGGAACAACCCTCGAACGCCCCATAACCGATCGTCGTCACGCCGCTTCCGATTGTCACGCTCGCAAGGCTGCTACATCCCTCGAACGCATTGTCTCCAATGCTCTCCACGCTATTGGGAATTACGACACTCGTCAGCCCGCTGCAGTATTGGAACGCATAATCGCCGATGCTCGTCACGCCGTTTCCGATCGTTACGCTTGTCAGCCCGCTACATCCTGCGAACGCCCAATCACCGATACTCGTCACGTTGTCGGGAATATCAATACTTGTCAGCGAGGTGCAATAACCGAACGCATAAGATCCGATACTCTCCACGCTGTCGGGAATGACAACGCTCGTCAGTCCATAGCAATGAGCGAACGCATATTCGCCGATGCTTGTCACTCTGTTTCCGATTGTCACGCTCGTCAGTCCACTGCAATTATAGAATGCCCAATCACCGATACTCGTCACGCTGTCGGGAATTACCAAGTCTCCCGTAAGTCCGTTGCAAATACAGAACGCATTTTCGCCGATGCTTGTCACGCTTTCGGGGATTATCAAGTCTCCCGTAAGTCCGCTGCAATTATAGAATGCATTAGACCCGATACTTGTTACGCTGTTCCCAATCGTAATGCTCGTCAGTCTACTACACCAATAGAGCGCATATTCGCCGATGCTTGTCACGCTGTCGGGGATTATCAAGTCTCCCGTAAGTCCGCTACATTCATAAAACGCATAAGAACCGATACTCGTCACCCCGTCGGGAATGACAACGCTCGTCAGTTCACCGCATTGATAGAACGCATATTGATTAATTTGATACGCTTTTCCTTGATAATCATCGGGCAGAATCAGGTCGGTTTCGCTCCCTTGATAGCCGATTAAATAAATTTCATCGCCGTCTACATAGAACTGATAATCCCCTTGCATAAAGATCTTACTTTCCGAATCTTTCGACGTATAAATATTCTTTGCGTAAGTTCCGACATAGCCGTTATCGATATCTCCCGCCGTAATCGTCAAAGAGGATAAGTTGTAAACCTCAACCAATTTATAGCAATAATAGAACGCCTCATCACCGATGCTCTTCACGCCGTTTCCGATTGTGACGCTCGTCAGTCCGCTGCATTGATAGAACGCAGAATCGCCGATGCTCGTTACGCCGTTTCCGATTGTCACGCTCGTCAATCCGCTGCATTGATAGAACGCATAATCGCCGATGCTCGTCACGCTGTCGGGAATGACAATGCTCGTCAGTCCGCTGCATTGGTAGAACGCATAATTGCCGATGCTCGTCACGCCGTCCGGAAGGACGCTGTTTTGACAACCTTGCAGCAACGTACCCGTCGCCCTCTCGATTAAGCAGTTGTTTTCGCTGTAATAATTTTCGTTGTTTTCGTCGACCGTGATGCTCGTAAGCGCAAGACAATAAGAGAACGCATTTTCGCCGATGCTCGTCACGCTTTCGGGAATGAAAACGCTCGTTATAGCCATATCGCCCGCGAAGGCATTGCTTCCGATCGCCGTGACGGGCAGCCCCTCGTAGGCGTCGGGAACGACGATTTCCGCCGCTTCGCCGATAGATCCCACTATGCTGTAAGATAGACCGTCTTCATTCAACGCGAAGATCAGCTTGGAGCTTTCCTCTGTTTCGCAATTGTAATGCACCGTAGCATAGGAAGAAACAGAACTTAAATTTGAATCAGGGAAGGAAAGACCCAACGCTTCCCACTCTTCCTCCGTCCCTCCGTAATAAACGTTAGCGGTAGAGGGTAAGCCGGAAAGAACCCGATAGCCTACTTCTGTCACACTCTTCGGTATGGTAATGCTGCGGAGCGACGAGGGATAACCCAAAATCAAATAACCGCCGATGATGGTAACGCCCTCGGGAATGACGAGCTTCGTTAAAGAATGACATTCCTGGAACATCCCGTAAGCGAGTTCGGTAAGACTGTTGGAAAGCTTTATGCTGACTAAACCGGTGCACTCTTCAAAGACGAACTTACCCATGGTAGTAACGCTATCCGGAATGACGATACTTGTGAGCGAAGTACAAGCAAAAAAGGCGTCCATGCCGATAGAAACGATGCTGTCGGGAATTTCTATACTCGTAACGTTTCTGCAGGAAGCAAAGGCTTCTTCTCCGATCGCCGTGACGGGCAGTCCCTCATAGGTGGAAGGAATGACGATCTCCGTATCCGTCGCCGTGCCGATCCCCGTCACGGTGTAAGACTCGCCGTCCTCATTGAGGGTAAATTCCAAGCCCTCGGTTTCTTTCTTGACAAGAACGGGAATTTCCTCCGTCGCCGTATCGGTATAAGAGGTTCCCTCGAATACGACGGTCGCGGTATAGGTGCAAAGCCCCGCTTCTTCATAGGTCGCCTCTTTCGTGATCTCGCTCGTTACGGCAGCCGTTAGGGTCTTCGTATGCGTTTCGTCGTTCTTACAGGTAAGCGTAGCCGTCGCCGAAGTAAGATCGGTATTCCAAGCCCAAACGATATTTTCCGTATCGTAATCGTGACCGAGGGCGGGGAGCGTCTCCGTCTCTGCGTTCGTAAACGTTTTGCCGTCGAAGGTGATCGAAGCCGTATAGGTAATCAGCCCCGTCTCCTCGCAGGCAGCGGGCGCGGTCGTCTTTTTCACCGTCGCTTCGATTACTTGGGTATGCGTTTTGTCGTTCTTACAGGTAAGCGTAGCGGTAGCGGAGGTGTGATCGGTACTCCAAGCCCAGACGATGTTTTCCGTATCGTAGTCGTGACCGAGCGCCGCCTTGTAGCTATCTTTATAGCTCGCGCCGCAGCGGCTGCAAGTATGAGTGGTATAGCC
>CAYWKM010000039.1:0-17037 GCA_964459165.1 uncultured Clostridia bacterium | reverse complement strand
TGTAGCTATCTTTATAGCTCGCGCCGCAGCGGCTGCAAGTATGAGTGGTATAGCCCTGCGACGTGCAGGTGGGCGCGGTGACCTTTTCGACGTAGCTGTGACCGAGCGCGGGGATTTCCCTCGTTTCGGTATGGGAACTATCGTACAGGCACACGCGCGTCTCTACCCCTTTTGCCGTACAGGTAGCGGGCGTGGTTACCTTCCACTCGCCCCATTCGTGTCCGTGCGGCGCGGTATTCTCATAATAATAGGTTTCGCACTCCGTACAGCTATATCTGACGGAGCCGTACTCCGTGCAGTCGGGCTCCGTCACCGTGACCGCCTCATAGGTATGCTCGTGCGTCTGTTCCTCTTCGGAAGAGGACGAATTGAAGTGAACGGTTACGTCGGGGCTCAATTGGATTTCCACAGCATCCTCTTCGCTTCCGGTATAATGCACGTCCGTCAGCGAATCGCATTCGCTAAACGCGTTTTCGCCGACCGTTGTCACCGTCGTGGGGATTTCTACGCTAACCAAGCTCGAACAGCCGGAAAAGGCTTCGTCGCCGATCGTTTGTACGCCCTCCGGCAAAACGATCTCCGTCAGGTTCTCGCAGGAAGCAAACGCGCCCGCCGCGATGACCGTCGTGTTTTCTTCTATTTCGTAGCTTCCGTCGAGCGTCGTCGACGCTTCCAACAAATATTTCGTCGTTTCGTCCGAGGAGACCAGGTAGACGACGTCGTCGCTCTCTTGCATGCTCGTTTGCACGTAGGCGGTACCCTTAAACGCCGATCCTCCGATTTCGGTTAAGTTGCTTCCCACCGAGATTTCAGCCAATGAGGAACAGGAGAAAAACGCGCCGTCCCCGATGCTCGTAAAGCCGTCTCCAATGTCGACGGAGGTCAAATTCTCACAGCCCTCAAAGGCGTATGCGCCGATTCCGTTCAAAAGCTCATCGTCGCTATCGGTAGCCGCCAAGGGGGTCGCGGTAAGGGCGCGCGCGCCTCTATAGGAGGTTCTCTGAACGGAAGCCGTCTCCTCCGCTTGCTTTTTGCCGAGGGAGGCGCTGACGAGATTCGTACAATTGCGGAAGGCGCCGTTCCCGATGCTTTCGATATTGGAAGACAATACGACGCTCGTAATCGCCGTGTTATTTTCAAAGGCTCTTTCTCTGATCGCCGTCACGGGAAGCCCTTCGTAGGCGGAGGGAATCACAAGATCCGTATCCGTGCAGGCTCCGATTCCGGTCACGGTGTACGCCGTTCCCGACGAAGACAATTGATAGGAAAGTCCGACGCTGTATCGATCGTCTCCCCGAATACACTGTCCGTCTTCTCCATACTCATGCCCGAGCGCGGGAACAAAGCTGTCCACATAAGTATCTCCGCAACGGACGCAGATATAGGTCGTGTAGCCCTGCTCGGTACAGGAGGGCGGGGTGACGAATTCCTGATAGTCGTGACCCAGCGCCGCGATCTCCTCCTGCAAAGTGGAATCGCCGTCCACGCAGGAGCTTTCCTTCAGCCCCTTTTCGGTACAGGTGGATTCCTGGACAATCGTCCATTCTCCGTATGTATGCGTATGCGCGTCCGACTTGTTATCGCAAGCCGTAAGTCCCAACGCGCACGCGGCGGAAAAGGTTGCCGTAAGCAATAATAGTTTTTTCTTCTTCATATAGCCTCCTTTAACATTTAACTTTCTATATTATATACCAAAAAAATTGGTAAATCAAGAGTTTTTACCAAGTTTATTAGTAAAATAAAAAATATGAAGGAGATCAAGTTCGCAAGCAATCTGAAATATCTACGCACGAGTAAAAAAATGACGCAAAAGGAGCTTTCCCGACGGTTGGGCGTCGATCAGCGCACGATCAGCGCGTGGGAAAACGGGATATGCGAGCCGGACTTCCGTCTGCTTGCGAAATTGTGCGAAGTTTTCGACGAATCCTTCGACAATATGTTGACGTAAAAAAAAGGGGGGAGCCTTTTGCCGTCAGGGCGTTTTCGGAGAAGATTTTTCGAAAAAAGGCGGCGTTTGTTTCCTTTATCCGCTTGATTTATTTTCGTCAATCGGATAAAATGATATTGGTTAAAAAATAAAAAAGGAAATCGTGCAATGAAAATTTTTACGGACGAAGAGGAAGAGAAGAGGATCAGGCAGGTCTTAGAGACGAAATATCTTTATATGAGAGACGTCAACGGAAAGAAGATAGAATTTGAAATCGTCTCCATTGTGACGATGGAAAAGCGTATCTTTATCATTGTAAAAAATCCTTCGTCGAAGGACGAACGTCCCAAGCTCGCCCTGTTCGAATACGTGAAGATTCAGGGGCAGGGCAGGTACCATCTCGTTACCGATCGCGCGCTTATCCGTCGCGTGAACGAGGTCTACGCCGAGCGTCTTGCCAAAATGGACGAGGACGGCTTTATTCCGCCCGTTCCCGCTTCCGACAAAAAGTGAACGGCTTCGATTACCGCTTGAAAAAGGCGGTATTTTTTTAAGAGAGGGGAGGAAAAGGGAGCTTTCGCCCGCGCGGCGGCTTCAAAAAGAAAAAGAAATTTATTGACGAACGGAAAAAATAATTGTATAATAATTGCATAATATCAAAATATTAAATTTTCATCATTCAGGAGAATCATAAATGGACGTACCTGCCATATTCGGCGAAAACGTATTTAACGATTCCGTCATGAGGGATCGACTTCCCAAGGATGTATATAAATCTTTAAAAAAGACGATCGAGGAGGGTGCGCCTCTCGATCTTTCGGTGGCGAACGTCGTAGCCAACGCCATGAAGGACTGGGCGGTCGAAAAAGGCGTTACGCATTACACGCACTGGTTTCAGCCCATGACGGGCGTCACGGCGGAAAAGCACGACGGATTTATCTGTCCCACGAAAGACGGAAAGGTCATGATGGAATTTTCGGGCAAGGAGCTCGTCGTCGGCGAGCCGGACGCTTCTTCCTTCCCCAACGGCGGCATTCGTTCCACCTTCGAAGCGCGGGGCTACACCGCATGGGATCCCACTTCCTTTGCGTTCGTCATGAACGGATCCCTCTACATTCCCACCGCCTTTTGTTCTTATACGGGCGAAGTACTCGACAAAAAGACCCCTCTTTTGAGGAGCATGGAGGCGCTCAACAAGCAGGCTCTGAGAATTTTGAAGCTTTTCGGAAACACCTCCGTCGGGCGCGTCGTCTCTACGGTGGGTCCCGAACAGGAATATTTTTTGATCGATGAAAAGGTGTACGAACAGCGGGAGGATTTAAAGCTTACGGGCAGAACGCTGTTCGGCGCGAAGGCTCCCAAGGGTCAGGAGCTCGAAGATCATTACTTCGGCTCGATTAAGCCCAGGGTCGCCGCGTTTATGGCGGAGCTGGACGCCGAGCTGTGGAAATTCGGCGTCCTCGCCAAGACGAAGCACAACGAAGTCGCTCCCGCCCAGCACGAACTTGCGCCCGTTTTTACCACGACGAATATCGCCTGCGATCACAATCAGCTCACGATGGACCTGATGAAGAAAATCGCGAGGAAGCACGGCATGGTCTGTCTGCTTCACGAAAAGCCCTTCGAGGGGATCAACGGTTCGGGCAAGCATAACAATTGGTCGATGTCCACCGATACGGGCGTCAATCTGCTCGATCCCGGCAAAACGCCGGAGGATAACGCGCAGTTCATGCTTTTCCTCGCCGCCGTCGTCAAGGGCGTGGACGAATATCAGGATCTGCTTCGCGTATCCGTGGCGAGCGCGGGCAACGATCACCGCCTCGGCGCAAACGAAGCGCCCCCCGCCATTATTTCCATGTTTCTCGGGGAAGAATTGCAAAAGGTGGTGGACGATATCATCAGCGGATCGCGTTCGGGGGCGGCGGAAAAGACCGTCATGCGCTTGGGCGTGGATACTCTTCCGAATTTCCCGAAGGATTCTACCGACAGAAACAGAACTTCTCCGTTTGCCTTTACGGGCAATAAATTCGAGTTTCGTATGCTCGGCTCCTCCTTTTCCATTTCCTGCACGAACACCATTATCAACACCATCGTGGCAGACGAGCTGAAAGGGTTCGCCGATCGTCTCGAAGGGGCGGAGGATTTCAACGCAAGGCTCAACGAGGTCGTGGCGGAAGCGATTCGGGAGCATTCGAGAATTATCTTCAACGGCAACGGGTATTCCAAGGAATGGCAGGAGGAGGCTGAGAGGAGAGGACTTCACAATTACCGCACGACGGCGGACGCGCTTCCCCATTATACCGATGAGGAAAACCTGCGCCTGTTCGAGCGGCACGGCGTATATTCGAGGAGAGAGATTGCGTCCAGAACGGAGATTCTTCTTGAAAATTACGTAAAGACGGTCGTCATCGAGGCAAACACGATGACGGCGATGGCGAAGAAAAAAATTTATCCCGCCGTCAACGAATATATCCGCTCGCTCTGTTCTGCGGCGGACGCAAAGGCGTCTTACGGCGCGATCGCAGAGGAGGATAAAGCCGTCATTCGGCTTCTCGCGACGGATAACGATTGCATGATGAAAACGGTGGAGGAGTTGGAAAAGCTTCTTTCGGAAGCTCTCTCCAAAGAGAATTTCAGGGAAAAATCCCGTTATATCGCCGACGTCGTTATTCCCGTCATGAACGAGATAAGGCGATATGCCGACGAAATGGAAGGGAATACGGCGAAGGCTTATTGGCCCATGCCTACCTATGAGGATATTTTATTCTCGGTCGAATAGAAAGAATGCGGTTTTCCGCCGGAAAACCGTTACGATAAGGAGTGAAAAAAATGAAAATTCAGGAATCCGGAGAAATGTATCTCGAAACGATCCTCTTAATTTACAAAAGAAAGGGGAGCGTTCGCTCGATCGACGTCGTAAACGAGATGCACTATTCAAAGTCAAGCGTTTCAAAGGGCGTGAATAATTTAAGAAAAATGGGATATATTACGTTCGACGAGAACGAGTATATTCATTTCACGCCTCTCGGAAAGGCGAAAGCGGAAGAAACCTACGAGCGTCATTGCGTTCTCACGGAAATTCTCGTAAGGCTCGGCGTTTCGCCCGAGGTCGCCGAGGAGGACGCTTGCCGCATAGAGCACGTCATCTCGGAGGAGACGTTCGCCGTGCTCAAGGAGCAGCTCCGAAAAATTCAAGGGTAGCTATCTTGAATGATTATGTAGAATAGAAAAAATCTCGTCGTTTACTTTATTTTTCGGGAGGGTTACTATGGAGATCACGTCTTTTGACGGAAAAAATATTCATGTGCGCGTGTGGGACGCCGTAAAGGACGGAAAGGGCACGGTACAGATCGTGCACGGCATGGCGGAACACAGCGGTCTTTACGAAGCGTTTGCCAAAGAGCTCAACGAGCTCGGATACGTCGTCTACGCCGACGATCATCGCGGTCACGGTTATACGGACAACGACACGCTCGGCTATGCGAAGGGGGATATGTTCGCCGATACGGTTAAGGACGAAGCGCGGATCGCAAAGACGATAAAGGAAAAGTATCCCGACGGAAAGCATATTCTTTTGGGACACTCGTACGGATCTTTTATTTCGCAGGCGTTTCTTTCGGAATATTCCTCTCTCGTGGACGGCGTTATCCTCTACGGGAGTAATTATAAAAAGGACGCGGAAACGCGATTCGGCGTCGTTCTCGCTCAATGCGGAAGGCTCTTCAAAGGAGAAAAAGCTCCCGCGCAGTTCATGGAGAAATTGACGTTCGGAGCCTATGCGAAAAAGTTCGACGACAGACTTTGGCTGAGCACGAACAGAGAATATAACAGAAAATATTATTCCGATCCCATGTGCGGGTTTACGTGCAGCTATAATTTTTATTATAGCCTATTGAAGAATCTGAATAAGCTCTATACGGATTCCTATGCCGCGGGGTTGGATAAAGAGCTTCCCCTCATGATCGTTTCGGGCAAGGACGATCCCGTAGGAGAGATGGGCAAGGGCGTAAAGAGGCTTTACCGCTATTACCGCAGCGTGGGGATGAAAAATTTAAAGCCTCATCTCATTCCGGGGGCGCGGCACGTCCTGCTCGGAGAAAAAGAGGAGTATCGCGCCGACTTCGTGAGGAGCGTCTTCGAATTTATCGAAAAGGTAGAAAAGCGGTAGTTCGTTTCTTCAAGGGGTAAAAAGGATAAGATTCGGAAAAGAGAGGGAAGAAAAGTTATGCGACAAATGACGCTCAGAATAAAAAAACTCAACGAAAAAGCCGTGGTACCCAAGTACGCCTCGCCTTTTGCCGCAGGCGCGGATCTTTACGCCTGTCTGGACGAAAGCGTGGAGATTGCTCCGCACGAGACGAAGCTGATCAAGACGGGTTTGTCCTTTGAAATACCGGAAGGCACGGTCGGGCTCGTTTACGCGAGGAGCGGCCTTGCGACCAAGCGCGGATTGGCTCCCGCAAATAAAGTCGGGGTGATCGACAGCGATTATCGCGGCGAAATCATGGTTGCCCTTCACAATCAGGGCGAGGTTCGTCAGACCGTCGAGAACGGCGAGCGCGTCGCTCAGTTCGTCCTGACTCCCTATATCGTCGCGAAATTTGAAGAGACGGACGAGCTTTCCTCTACGTCGAGGGGAGAGGGAGGTTTCGGCTCGACGGGAGCAAAGTAGGGTTCGTCTTATGAGAATGCGAAGAAAAAGACGCCTTGACGAACGCATCGAAAGGTGTTCCGACGTACTCATCGCCAGGGATTATCTCACCGCCGATACGCGGCGCGTGATCGCGGAAAAGAAGTCCCTTTTAAGCTATCGCGATATTTTCGGCAACGACAATCCCGTTCACGTCGAGCTCGGCTGCGGACTCGGAAGATTTTGCATCGAGCTGGCGAAGCGTTATCCCGATATCAACGTGATCGCCGTCGAACGGACGAGTAACGTGATCATTACGGCTCTTGAAGCCGCGCAGAGAGAAAAGCTTCCCAATCTGCGTTTTTTAAATATTCCCGTAGAATGTCTTCAAGTGTATCTTCCGGAAAGCTCTGTGGAGCGCATTTATCTGAATTTTTCCACGCCCTTGCCTAAGGCGGGGTATGCCAAGCAGCGACTCACCCATCCGAGGTTTATCGAAATTTATACAAACGTCTTAAAGGAAGGCGGAGAAATTCATCAGAAGACGGACAGCATGCATTTTTTCGAGTATTCGTTGGAGCAGTTTTCTTCCTGCGGATACGCTTTAAAAAATATTTCGCTCGATCTGCACAACAGCGATTTTGCCGAAAACAATATCGTCACCGAGTACGAAAACAATTTTGCGAGTAAAGGGCTTCCCATCTATCGATTAGAGGCCGTAAAGAGGTAGAACAGATGCAAAAATATCTTGACATGGCAAAAGCGGCGGTTCCTACGGAAATCGTTTACGGAGAAAATTGCATAAGAGAAAACGCGAAAAAGCTGATTCTCGGCGAGCGCGCGCTCATCGTCACCGGCAAAAGTTCGGCGAAAAACGGCGCGTTGCAGGATGTGAAGGACGCCCTTTCCTCTCAAAATATAGATTATACGCTGTACGACAGAGTCGCGCCCAATCCGACCGTATCCTGCGTGCGGGAGGCCGTCGCCTTGTTGAAGAGCGCGGGCGCCGATTTCATCGTAGCCGTCGGCGGGGGATCTCCTATGGACGCGGCGAAGGCGGCCGCTACGTTCGCCGTTCAGGACAGACCTGACGAGGACGTCTTTAAGGGCGGGTACGAAGATCTCGCGCTCCCCATGGCGCACGTTCCCACGACTGCCGGCACGGGCAGCGAGGTTACGCCTTACGCCATTCTCACGAACGATTGCGCAAAGACGAAGACGAGCATCGCTTCAAAGGCGATGTTTCCGAGAATTGCCTTTCTCGACGCAAAATATATGCGTTCGTTAAACAGAGACACGACGGTGAACACCGCCGTGGACGCGCTCTCTCATGCGGTGGAAGGGATGTTTTCCGTGAAAGCTACGTCGCAGACGGACGAGATGGCGCTCGGCGCCGTCTCGATGATTTTCGGCGAAGCAGAGGGCTTAAAGAAATTCGAGCTCGCAAAAAAGGATAGGGAGACGCTTCTCGTCGCTTCGACGCTGGCGGGAGCCGTCATCGCTCATACGGGTACGACGATCGTTCATGCTATGGGATATCCTCTCACTTATTATTACGATATCGATCACGGCAGGGCGAACGGACTTTTATTGGGGAAGATGCTCGAACTGTGCGAAGAACGTCTGCCCGAAAGGACTGCGGATATTTTGAAGGCCTGCGGATTGACTTCCGCCCGTGATTTTACCGCATTTTTGGCTGAATTGATGGGGACGCCCGAGGATATTTCTGCGCGGGAGCTGACTTCTTACGCCTTAGAGGTCAGCAAGAGCAAGAAGCTTCCCAACATTGTCTATCATCCGGATTACGACGATATTTTGAGCATCTATTTGGAATCCTTCGGGAAATCATTCTCTCGATAAAAGGATTCTTCCATAAAAAAACGCCTCGAAGCCGAAGCTTTTCAAGGCGTTTTTTTACTTCTTTTCAGATTTTCTTTTTGAGCGCGTCCATAGCGTTTAAAAGAAAATGTTCCGCCGTAGAATTGTGACGGATATTTTCTTTCGCTTCCTCGAGCGTAAACCACTTCGCTTCTCTGAGCTCGTCTTCCTTCAAGACGATTTTCTCCTTTTCTTCCACTACGGCAATAAAGTTGAACATCAGGACGTCTTTGGGCGTATGATATTTCGAAGACATATATTTGAATTTAACGACGTTTAGCTTGGTTTCTTCTCTCAATTCCCTAACGACCGCTTTTTCCGCCGTTTCGCCCTTCTTTATATATCCGGCGAATAAGGTGAAATCGTCTTCTCCCGTATGCTTCGCGAGGAGAATTTTATTTTGCGCGCGATTGGTCGCCACCATGGAAACAGCCGAATGGAATTGAGGAAACCTGAAAGATTGACATTTGTTGCAGTACGGAACGAGACCTTCGTTTTCGCAGAATCTCAAAGAAAGCTTTTCCCCACATTCTTTACAATACATATTTTCCCCCTTTTTTCATTTATTTCGTTATATGATACTTCATTTTTTCTCTTTTGTCAATAACGAATGTTTGTTTTATTTAAGATTTTTATAAACTTATGATGAAAAGCGTCGACGCCGACGGTAATTATATTTATTGCGATTGCGGAAAAATATTCCTTTTCCCGTTCATCTTTCGTCGAAGAAAAATTTCTGAGGGCGAGCGAAGATCCGGATTTGTTTTATCCCCGACGCTTTCGCTATTGCGATCGGAATACTTGACAAAACGGTTTTTTTCTTTTATAATGTATCGTATGATATTATGTCATACCTCTTGATGAAAAGATCAAGAAATCATTCGTATCATCATAATAAAGGAGAATTATCCATGTTAACATCTATTTGCGGAATCAATTGGGGAGACGAAGGCAAGGGGCGTATGGTCGATTTGCTTTCTCAGGAATACGATATCGTCTGCCGCTATCAGGGCGGCAATAATGCGGGACATACCGTTATCAACGAGAGGGGAAAGTTTATTCTTAACATTTTGCCTTCCGGTATTCTTCGCGAAGATGTTGTAAACGTTCTCGGCAACGGCATGGTTATCGATATCAAGCATCTGCATAACGAAATGGAGAAGCTGAGAAGTCAGGGGATCAGGATTACGCCTGAAAATTTGAAGATCAGCGATAAAGCCGTTATCACCATGCCCTATCACGTGCGTCAGGACTGCTTGGAAGAGGACAGGCTCGCAGGCGCAAAATTCGGCTCTACCAGAAGAGGAATCGCTCCCGTCTACGCCGACAAGTATTTTAAAAAGGCCTTTCGCATGGGCGAACTGTTAAGACCCGATCTTCTGTATAAGAGACTGCCCGCCATCGTCGAATGGAAAAATCTTACCGTTGAAAAGGGATACGGCGCGGAGCCCGTCAAGACGGAAGAGATGATTGAATACTTTGAAGCCTACGGGAAGGAATTGGTTCCCTATATCTGCGACGTAGGCGTATATTTGAATAAGGCGAACAAGGCGGGCAAGAAGATCCTGTTCGAAGCTCAGCTCGGCGCGCTGCGCGATATCGATTTCGGCATCTATCCCTATACCTCCTCCTCTTCTTCCATTGCGGCGTACGCGCCTATCGGCGCGGGCGTGCCCAATTTGAAATTGGACAAGTCGATCGGCGTCATGAAGGCTTATTCCACCTGCGTGGGCGAAGGGCCCTTTACGGCGGAATATTTCGGCGAAAAGGCGGAAAAGCTGCGCAAGCTCGGCGGCGAATACGGCGCGGCTACCGGACGTCCGAGAAGGGTCGGACCTTTCGACGTGCTCGCGTCCAAATACGGAATTCGCTGTCAGGGCGCGGATGAAGTCGCGCTCACGAAGCTCGACGTGCTGTCCGATTACGAAGAGATCGAAGTGTGCGTTGGCTACGAGCTCAACGGCGAACGTCTCGAAGAATTTCCTTTCACCGACGTTTTAGACGAGTGCAAGCCCGTATTCAAGAGTCTGCCCGGTTGGAAGTGCGATATTTCTCAATGCAGAACGAAGGAAGAGCTTCCCAAAGCGGCTTTGGATTATATCAGATTTATCGAGGAAGCCTGCGAGTGCTACGTCAAGTATGTATCCGTCGGCGCGGAGAGAGAAGCTTACGTCATATTGTAAAGAGAGCTTATGATTACGAAGTTTTATAAAATGCAAGGAATCGGCAACGACTATATCTATTTCGATTGCTTTCAGAACGAAATCGAAGATCCGAAGTCTGTCGCCGTCAAATACTCCGACCGACATTTCGGAATCGGCAGCGACGGCGTTATCCTCGTTTGCCCTTCCGATATCGCGGACGGTAAAATGCGTATGTTCAACGCCGACGGAAGCGAGGGAAAAATGTGCGGAAACGGCATTCGCTGCGTGGGAAAATTCCTTTACGATACCGGAAAGGTGGGCAATAAGAAAAATATTTCCGTCGAGACGCTGAGCGGCGTAAAGAATCTCGAACTTTATCCTGCGGACGACGGAAAGATCGCGAGCGTAAAGGTGGACATGGGTGCGGCGATTTTGAAGCCGGAGCGCATTCCCACTACGTTTACGGGAGAATGCGTCGTGAATAAAAGAGTGAAAATCGGAGATAGCGAACGCTCGATCACCTGCGTTTCCATGGGAAATCCGCATTGCGTCGTCTTCGAGGATCCCGACGATATAGAGATCGAAAAGGCGGGGCCGCTCTTTGAAAAGAATGAAATTTTTCCCGAAGGGGTCAATACGGAGTTCGTCAAAGTGATTTCTCCCACGGAGCTCAAAATGAGAGTGTGGGAGCGAGGCAGCGGCGAAACGTGGGCGTGCGGGACGGGAGCCTGCGCATCCGTCGTAGCCGCCGTATTGAACGGCTTTTGCCAAAAGGACGCGGACGTCGTCGTTCATCTGCTCGGCGGCGATCTCGTTATCCGTTATACGGACGAAACCGTTTTGATGACGGGTCCCGCAGAGCTTGTTTTTACGGGCGAAGTAGATATATGATTACGAGAGAATAAAGAAAAAACGGAGTACGCAAAAAGATGACGAAATATATTTTTGTAACAGGCGGCGTCGTATCCGGTCTCGGAAAGGGGATTACGGCGGCTTCTTTGGGACGACTTTTAAAGATGAGGGGCTATAAGATTGCTTCGCAAAAATTGGATCCTTATATCAACCTCGATCCCGGAACGATGAGTCCCTTCGAGCACGGGGAGGTTTTCGTTACCGAAGACGGCGCGGAGACCGATCTCGATCTCGGACACTACGAAAGATTCATCGACGAAGATCTGAATAAATATTCCAATTTAACGACGGGTAAGGTGTATTGGAACGTCCTCAATAAGGAGAGAAACGGCGAATACCTCGGACATACCATTCAGGTCATTCCGCATATTACCAACGAGATTAAATCTTTTATTTACAACGTGGGAAGAACCTCCAACGCCGACATCGTCATCACCGAAATCGGCGGTACGACGGGCGACATCGAAAGTCAGCCCTTTATCGAAGCGATTCGTCAGGTGTCGAGGGAAGTGGGCAGGGATAACTGTTGCTTTATCCATGTCACGTTGGTTCCTTACATTTCCGGTTCGGACGAATTTAAGAGCAAGCCGACGCAGCATTCCGTAAAAGAATTGCAGGGAATGGGCATCAATCCCGACATTATCATGGCGAGGGTGGACAAGCCGATGCCGAAATACATCCGCGACAAAATCGCCATGTTCTGTAACGTCGCCCCCGAATGCTGCATCGAAAATATCACCGTTCCCGTCCTGTACGAGGCGCCCATGATGCTCGAAAGGAGCAACTTTTCCTCTATCGTCTGCAATATTTTGCACCTCGATCAAAGGACCATTGATACGACCGAGTGGGAAGAGATGCTGCGGAGAGTGGAATCCAGGAACAAAACGGTAAAAATCGCCCTTTGCGGGAAATATGTAAAGCTGCACGACGCTTATCTTTCCGTCGCGGAAGCCTTGGCGCACGCCGGCTATGAAAACAGCGCGAAGGTCGAAATTCAATGGGTGGACACCGAATTTCTGAATCCGGATAACATCGACGGGCATTTAAAAGACTGCGACGGCGTCATCCTTCCCGGCGGCTTCGGCGATCGGGGAATCGAGGGAATGATTCTTTGCGCGAAATACGCGCGCGAACGCGATATTCCCTATTTCGGCATATGCCTTGGTATGCAAATCGCCGTCATCGAATACGCGAGGAACGTCCTCGGCTTAACGGATGCAAATTCCTCCGAGTTTAATACGCGGAGCGAGCACAAGGTCATCGATCTGATGCCGGATCAGTACGGCGTAAAGATGGGCGGTACGATGCGTCTCGGCGCGTACCCCTGCAAGGTGATCGGACCGATTATGAAGCGGGCGTACAAAAAAGACCTTATTTCCGAACGACACAGACATCGCTTCGAATTCAACAATGAATATCGAGCGAAATTCGAGGAGAACGGCATGATCGTTGCGGGCGAATCTCCCGACGGACATTTGTGCGAAGCGGTAGAAGTTCCCTCAAATAAGTTTTATATCGGCGTACAGTTTCATCCGGAATTTAAATCCCGCCCGAATTGCGCGCATCCCATATTCAGAGATTTTATTCGCGCTTCCGTAGAGTATCGTGAAAATAAATAAGCGGAAAAATAAAGGTAAGGCATAGTTTTCGGCTATGCCTTGTTTGGTCAAAGGATAGACGAAAGAGGGGCGCTTCGTTCGCCTTCGAAAAAGGGGGAGGAATCGCCTTTGTCTGTGTTTTTCCGTATAGGATTATCAAAAAGGAGTCAAGGTTTATGAAACTGAATGAAAATTATAAAAATGTGGCGGACAGCTATCTGTTTTCCGCCGTTGCAAAGAAAATCGGCGATTATTCCGCCGCCCATCCCGATAAAAAAATTATCAAGCTTTCTATCGGCGACGTAACGCTTCCGTTGGCTCCCGCCGTCATTGACGCGCTTCACGCCGCCGTCGAGGATATGGCAAAAAAGGAAACCTTCCGCGGTTACGGTCCCGAGCAGGGCTACGATTTTTTAAGAGAGGGAATTCGCTCTTACTATGCCCGACGCGGCGTGCAACTTGAGAAGGACGAGATTTTCATTTCCGACGGAGCTAAGTCCGATTGCGGGAACATCCTCGATATCTTCGCTAAGGAAAACGTCGTGCTCGTGCCCGATCCCGTCTATCCGGTTTACGTAGACACCAACGTCATGGCGGGCAGGAAGATCCTTTATTCCGACGCGAACGCATCCAACGGATTTCTTCCCATGCCCGATTATGCCGTAGACGCCGATATCATCTACATCTGTTCGCCGAATAATCCCACGGGCGCGGCTTATTCCGCCGAACAGCTCGCCGAATGGGTGAAGTACGCGACGGAAAAGAACGCCGTCATTCTCTACGACGCCGCGTACGAATGCTTTGCCGCCGACGGTTCTTCGGCGAGAAGCATCTTCGAGATCGAAGGGGCGAAAAGGTGCGCGATCGAGATATGTTCGTTCTCCAAGACGGCCGGTTTTACGGGCACGAGATGCGGATATACCGTCGTTCCGAAATCGCTTGAATTTGACGGGATGAGTTGCAACAGGATGTGGCTCCGCCGTCAGACGACAAAATTTAACGGCGTTTCTTATATCGTTCAGCGCGGCGCCGCCGCCGTATTTACGGAAGAGGGGGAAAGACAGATTAAAGCCAACCTCGCCGTCTATCAGGAAAACGCGAGGATCATCGTTTCCTGCATGGACGAGCTCGGAATTTGGTACACGGGCGGAAAAAATTCTCCCTATATCTGGCTGAAATGCCCCGGCGGCATGGATAGCTGGCAATTTTTCGATTGGCTTCTCGAAACCGTTCAGGTGGCGGGTACGCCGGGAGCGGGGTTCGGCAAAAACGGAGAAGGCTATTTCCGTCTCACCGCCTTCAACACGAGGGAGGCTACGGTCGAAGCTTGTGAAAGGATCAAATCCGCCGTCGGGACGCTCGCTTTGCGGTAAGGAGTACGGGAAATGTCTTATATTACCGAAGAAAATAAGCGATCCGCAGGCATTCTTTTGCACATATCTTCCCTGCCCGGTAAATTCGGGATAGGGACGTTGGGCAAATCCGCATACGAATTCGTCGATCTTCTCGCAAGAAATAAAATCAAATATTGGCAGATTCTTCCTCTCGTTCAGACGGGCTTCGGCGATTCGCCCTATCAATCCGTTTGCTGTAATTCGGGGAACCCTTATTTTATCGATCCGGCGTTTCTCAAAAAGGACGGTCTTCTCACCGAAGAGGAAACAGAGGAAGCCGAGCTCCCTTCGGGACGGGTGAATTACGCGGCTCTCTATACGTCGCGTTACGCCGTGCTGAGGAAGGCTTATTCGCGCTTTGACACGAGGAATAAGAATTTCCGCGCGTTCGTCTATCAGGGAGAATTTGACGACTATGCGAGGTTTATGACGCTCAAAGGCGCGTTCGGCGGGCAATGCTTCGCCGATTGGGATTACGATTTTAAATATAACGATACCCGTCTCGTCTCCGACTTCATGCGCAACAATCTCGAAGAGTACAATTTCTGGCAGTTCGTTCAATACGAATTTTTCAAGCAGTGGAACGCGTTGAAGTCGTATGCCAACGGGAAGGGCGTAAAAATCATAGGGGATATTCCCCTTTATATGGCGTACGACAGTGCGGACGTATGGGCGAATCCCAAGCTCTTTAAATTGGACGGCGAATTGAAGCAAACCGAGCAGGCGGGCGTACCCCCCGATTATTTCTCGGAGGACGGTCAGCTTTGGGGCAATCCTCTGTATGATTGGGAAGCGCATAAAAAGAGCGGTTACCGCTGGTGGATTCGCCGCATCCGTCAGGCGTTAAAGACGTACGACGTCGTCCGAATCGACCACTTCCGCGGATTCGATCGCTATTACAGCGTAGAAGCGGGCGCGGAGAACGCGAAGAGAGGCAAATGGCTCGAAGGACCGAAAAGGGAGCTGTTTGAAGAGGCGGAAAATCAGCTCGGGGATTTGCCCGTCATCGCCGAAGATCTCGGCACGTTGGACGAAGGGGTCGAGAAGCTCTTGAAGGAGAGCGGTTTCCCCGGGATGAAGGTCCTGCTTTTTGCTTTCGACGGAAATAAGGAAAACAGCTACCGCCCCGAAAATATTTCGGAAAATTGCGTCTGTTATACGGGCACGCACGACAACGACACGGTCATGGGTTACCTGAAGGGACTTACGCCGGAGAAAAAGGCGGCGTTCGTCAAAGAGGTAAGATATTCTTTGAGGAAGCGTAAGATGATCGCCCGTCTCGACGCCGACGAAAATATTTGCAAGGCGCTTGTAGCGGCGGCGTTTCAAAGCGATGCGAATACCGTTATTATCCCCGTGCAGGATATTATGCTTCTCGATAACGATTCCCGCATGAATACTCCGGGTACAAGCGGAGATAATTGGAGCTTCCGTCTTGATCGGCTTCCCAATGAAAAAGAGACGGCTTTTATCCGTTTTCTCGTAAAGAAATATAACAGGGAATAAATCGAGAGTTTGTTTTAGAAAGGCAAAGAATACCGTCCGCTCGATGTTCGGACTGTATCAAAAAGGAGGATCATGACGAACGAGGTCAAAAAAATAATCGAAGCCGAAGGACTTTATCGCCTGTGCCGTTGCGGATTTCAATTTAACGATATCGATTTTTATTATTTTATCTCCGACGCAAACGACAAATTTTTTCTCGGCGTGGTGGAAGAGGACTTTCTTTTAGACGGGTTCGACGTCCGTGTTTGCCGCGACGTGGCGGAGGCGGAGTACATCGAAGACGTCGGAACGGAAATTTTAAGGAAAAAGCAGGTTCTGAAGGATATAAAAATCCCTGCGATCGATCTTACCTCTTTCTACACGATTTTCGCATCGCTCTATCTGATGAATAAAATCGTCTCCGTGGAAAACGAATGGGAGGACGGATTCTACTATATGGGAAAAATCCGTAAGGTCAAAAGGGATTCCGTCCTTTTTCTTCCGGTCGACTGCAACGGCATGTGGCTGGAAGAAGTGGAAATTTTTTTCGACGAAATCACGCTGATTTCCTTCGATATCCGTTATACCTCCACATGGGAGGAGTATTTAAAGGAACGTAGCTTTCGCGCAAAAGCGGATCCTCGCGCTTTCATCGCCGAAATCGTCAATCGCGCGGATCCCGCCGGCTTCTTTGAAAGGGGGTTTCCGTCCGGAAGCTATGGAAACGAGATCGAAGGCGTCGCCTCCTTGTTGGAGGAAAACGAGGATTACTATGCTTTTGCCTCCTCCGTAGCCGCTCTGTTCGTCAAAAATTACGTTTCCTTCGATCCGACCGCCTGCGAGGATATCGCAAAGACGCTTTGGGTGGAATTGAAAGAGAAATAAAACGGAGGAAAAGAAGGAATGTGCGCTTGCCATAGGGAATAAAAAAACTAAAATTTTATAAGAGTTGCGCTTTCAAGCGAGACGATAGGGTATTCACTGATAAGAGAATACCGTATTTTATTGCTTAATGGCTTGAAATGTGATATAATTTATTTGCTCAAATAGAGCGATAAACAGTAATTTA
>CAYWKM010000038.1:13662-17566 GCA_964459165.1 uncultured Clostridia bacterium | reverse complement strand
TTTCCCTTATAATAATTCAGTTTAGCGTATCTCTTTAAAAATGTCAAGTAAAAAACGACCGCGTTTAGCGTTTTTTTGAATAAATGAAAGATCGGCGCGCTTTTGCGACGGGCGGCTCCTTATCTTTTTACGACGGAATTTTCGCCGAAAAACGGAAAGACGAGAGCCGCTCTTCCTTTACGGCGGCTCTTGCTCGCCGAAGGAACCGCTTACAGGCCGCCGCAGCGTTTTTTTAGACGGTGCGGGGCTTATTCCAGCTCGAACGCGCCCGTATAGAGTTGATAATACTGTCCCTTCATGGCGAGGAGCTGCTCGTGCGTGCCGCGTTCAATGATTCTGCCGTGATCGAGGACGATAATTACGTCGGAATTTTTAACGGTGGAAAGCCTGTGCGCAATGACGAATACCGTTCTGCCCTTCATCAGGTTATCCATTCCGCGCTGCACGATCGCCTCCGTTCGCGTATCGATACTGCTCGTCGCCTCGTCCAAAATCATGACGGGGGGATCGGCGACCGCCGCGCGCGCAATGGACAAAAGCTGTCTTTGACCCTGCGAAAGATTCGCGCCGTTCCCCGTCAGCAGCGTATGGTAGCCGTCGGGAAGGCGGGTAATAAAATCGTGCGCGCCCGCAAGCCGAGCCGCCGCCTTACATTCCTCGTCGCTCGCATCGAGCTTTCCGTAGCGGATATTTTCCATAACCGTACCGGTGAACAGATTGACGTCCTGCAATACGACCCCGATGGCGCGGCGCAGGTCGGCTTTTTTGATTTTATTGATATTGACGCCGTCGTAACGAATTTTTCCGTCCGCAATGTCGTAGAAGCGATTTAAAAGGTTGGTAATCGTCGTTTTCCCCGCGCCCGTCGCGCCGACGAACGCGACCTTCTGCCCGGGCTTGGCGTAGAGAGAAATATTGTGCAGGACCGTTTTCCCCTCCTCGTACGCAAAATCCACGTCGAACAGTCTCACGTCGCCCGTCAGCTTCGTATAAGTAACGCTTCCGTCCGCCTGATGAGGGTGTTTCCACGCCCAAAGCCCCGTGCGCTCCTCGCATTCGGTCAGAACGCCGTTTTCTTCGCGAACGTTTACGAGCTTCACGTAGCCGTTATCCTGTTCAGGCTGCTGATCCATCAGATAAAAGATTCGGCGCGTTCCCGCAATTCCCATAACGACGGCGTTGACCTGATTGGAAACCTGATTGATGTTGCCGACGAACTGCTTTGTCATGCTTAAAAAGGGCACGACGATGCTGATTCCGATCAGTTCGCCCGAAAAGCTGACGTTGGGAAAGCCGTTTATGATAAATATCCCGCCGACGAGCGCGACAAAGACGTATAAAACGTTTCCGATATTGTTCAGGATCGGCATAAGGATATTCGCATATTTGTGAGCCCTGACCGATTGCTCGAACAGCTCGTCGTTATACTTTGCAAAATCCGCCTCGCTCGCCTCCTCGTGGCAAAAGACCTTGACGACCTTCTGTCCGTTCATCATCTCTTCGATAAATCCCTCCGCTTTTCCGAGCGCCGTCTGCTGACGGAAGAAAAATTTCGCCGAACCGCCGCCCACCTTTTTGGTGACGATAAGCACAAGCAAAACGCCGAGCAAGACCACCGCCGTCAGCCATAGGGAATAATAGAGCATGATCGCAAGGAGCGAAAGCGCGGTAATTGCCGAAATCAAAAGCTGCGGAAAGCTCTGGGAAACCATTTGCCGCAAGGTATCGATATCGTTCGTATAATGGCTCATAATGTCGCCGTGCGTATGAGTATCGAAGTATTTTATGGGAAGCGTCTGCATGCGATTGAACATTTCGCCGCGCAGCTTTTTCAGCGTTCCCTGCGTGACGATCGCCATGAGTTGGTTATATGTAACGCAGGAAAGCAGCGCGAGTACGTAAAAAGACGCTAAAAGGCAAACCAATCCCGTTATCTCCCCGCCGACCGAACTCCATACGGTTTCCTCTAAGACGAGCCCTTCCAGAATATCGATGATTTTCTGCATAAAAATTGCCGGAGCCGCGCTTACGACCGCGCAGAAGGCAATACACAGGATCGCCAACGGCGTCATCACGGGATAGAAACGGAATATCGTTTTGAGCAGGCGACCGATCGTTGATTTTTTATCTTTCTTCATGCTTCCGCACCTGCCTTGTTTTGCGACGTATAAATTTCACGGTAAATGGGATTCTCCTCCATAAGCTCGCGATGCGTTCCGACGGCGTTGATATGCCCGCCCTCCATGACGACGATTTTATCCGCGTCCTCTACGGAAGCCGTGCGCTGAGCGATGATAATCTTCGTCGTTTCCGGAAGGTATTCGCGGAACGCCTTTCGGATCGCCGCGTCCGTCTTCGTGTCCACCGCGCTGGTGGAATCGTCTAAAATAAGAATCTTCGGCTTCTTCAGGAGAGCGCGAGCGATGCACAGTCTTTGCTTCTGACCGCCCGATACGTTCGTCCCTCCCTGCTCGACGTACGTGTCGTAACCGTCGGGAAACTGAGAAATAAATTCGTCCGCGCAAGCGAGGCGACAAGCTTCCTTGATTTCCTCGTCGGTCGCCTCCTGATTGCCCCAGCGCAGGTTCTCCTTTATCGTCCCCGAAAAGAGCTCGTTCTTTTGAAGGACGACGGCGACGTTGTTCCTAAGGGTTTCGAGGTCGTATTCCCGCACGTCTCTGCCGCCCACCTTGACCGCGCCTTCGGTTACGTCGTAAAGGCGGGAAATCAAATTGACGAGCGTCGTTTTGCTCGATCCCGTTCCGCCGACGATTCCGACCGTCTCGCCCGAATTGATCTGCAAATCGATATCTCCGAGCGCGCGCCTGTCCGCCGTCAGCGAATATTTGAATCCGACGTTCTCGAAGGAAATCGACCCGTCGGCGACTTCATACACGGGATTTTCCGGATTTTTCAGCGTGCTCTCCTCGTTGAGGATTTCCGCAATACGCCGCCCCGATTCAAGCGCCATCGTGATCATGACGAAAATGAAAGACAGCATCATCAGGCTGCTCAACATCATAAAGCCGTAGGAAAGAAGCGCGCTGAACGCTTCGACATTGAGCGCCGTCCCCTGCGAATCCACGATGACATAGGAGCCGAAAGATAAAAGGAAGACCATGACGACATACAGACAGAACTGCATCATCGGATTATTGAGCGCGAGCAGACGATCCGCTCTCGTGAAATCGGTACAGACGTCCTTTGCCGCCGCGTCGAATTTCTTCTGTTCAAAATCCTCCCTGACGAAGGATTTCACGACTCGCATCGCCTTGATGTTTTCCTGAACGGAAGCATTGAGATTATCGTACTTTCTGAACACGCGCCTAAAAACAGGAAGGGTTTTCCAAACAATGACGCCGAGACCGATCACAAGCAACGGAACGACGCCCATAAAAACCCACGCGACCCGACCGCCCGTGACGAACGCCATAACAAAAGCAAAAACAATCATGAGAGGCGCGCGAATGCCGCTCCTTATGATCATCATATAAGCGTTCTGCACGTTGGCAACGTCGGTTGTAAGCCTTGTCACGAGCGACGAGGCGAGGTATTTATCGATATTTTCAAACGAATACGTCTGAATTTTGTGGAACATATCGGCGCGCAGATTTTTGGCAAGTC
The DNA here is from genome assembly GCA_964459165.1 of uncultured Clostridia bacterium. Lineage (GTDB taxonomy): Bacteria > Bacillota > Clostridia > Christensenellales > Borkfalkiaceae > RGIG4074. The sequence continues at coordinate 13,942 of CAYWKM010000038.1, read as the reverse complement.
CGCAGGAGGCAACCGCGCAGGCAGCCCCCGCCAGCCAACCGAAAAGCAAGCTCAAAAGAGCCATTGCAATCAGGATAAGCCCGTAACGGATAATGACCTGTAAATCGCATCCGCCCCGAATTTCCGACACAAGCTTAACGGTCAGAAAGGGAATAATACATTCCATGATCACTTCCAGCGAAACGAGAACAGGCGTCGCAATCGCCGTTTTTTTATATTCTCGAATACTTTTCGCAATTTCTTTTACCATTTATAATCTCCTTATTCTATTCCTGTAAAA
>CAYWKM010000038.1:0-13562 GCA_964459165.1 uncultured Clostridia bacterium | reverse complement strand
CTCCGCCCGTACGGTCTTCGTTTTAGAAAACGGCCGACAAAAAACAGGATTCGAAATACAAATCCTGTTTTCTGAATCGCTTGAAAACACAATTCTGAAATCGCCGATGACCGAATGGAATCCTCTGAGAAATCCGAGCCCCTTCCGACGGCTCTTCTTCTTTTCAAACTCTATCGGAAAGCCGCGCGGAATTTCTCGGCGTTCTTAAATTTCCTTTCGCGGAAAAACCGCTTTTCGTTTATCTGTCTTCCTTGGAGCGCTCCTTTTTGACCGCCGTGCGATTCGCCTTTTTTACGCCGGCGTCGAAGTCGTCGTCGTCAAAATCGTCGTCCTCGTCGTCTTCGTCCTCGTCGTCCTCGTCGTCGTAATCGTACGCATCGTCTATTTTGAAGTCAAAATCCTCTTCGTCGTCGAGCGGATCCTCCGCCTCTTCCTCCTGCGATTCCTCCTCTTCCTCTTCTTCCTCTTCATCCTCGAAATCCTCGCCGAAATCTTCGGGAGGCAGACCTTCCGGTACAGACACGTCTTCGATTTCTTCGTCGAGATAATTGCGCCACTCGTCGTCCTGTTCGGGATCGGGCTCTTCCTCCGTCTCGATCTGACGCTTTTTTTTGCACTCGCTGCACATTTCTTCCCCGGCTTCCATCATATTTTCTCCACAGACGGGACAGAGCTCCATCTGTTCTTCATTCTCGTTATCGAAGTCGTCGAAATCGTCGTGCTTCCCTTTCAATTCTTTCAGGCAAACGTCGCAATATTCCTGTTTGTTCGCGTCGATATAATTTAATTCGCATCTGGGACACTTAATGTATTTCGGTCTGTATTTTGTCGCCATCGAAATTCCCTCTTCCCCTTATATTATTTTTACAATAGTATATTAACGGAACCATCTTTTGTAAACTGTTTTTGCGGTGTTTAACAAAATTTTACAAAAAATTTTTTACCTTTAGACGCAGTTATTATACCTTCTCTCTCCTTCTTCGTCAACAATTTTTTAAGGTGTTTTTTTAATTTTTATAAATTTATTTTGCTGAAAAATATATTTTCTCCGTAAAAAAAGAAAACCGATGCGATTTCGGTTTTCTTTCTTATCTTATTCTTCTTTACGATTTTTTTATTCTTCTTGCTTATTTTCCGTTGAATCCTGATTTTCGTCCGCATTCTCTTCGGAAGGAGCTTCTCCCGAATAAACGTCGATCGTCCTATCGTCGGTCGTATCGACGTCGACATGGCGCACGCCAGGCTGAGCGGACTTTATCGCCTCCAACCGCGCTCTCTTTCTCTTGAAATGAATGATCAAGGGAATCCCGACCGCGCAGGCGACGGCGACGACGCCGAGCGCAATGGCGACGCCGATGAGCGTCCATTGCCACCATGCGAGAGAATCGTCCACCTCGACGGTAAGAACCATACCGACCTTCCATACGTTGACGATGGCGTCGGCGTCTTCTTCCGTTATTTCTCCCATGTAATCATAGAAATAGTTGCGGAAGCCGTAATATTCGCCGTTATCGTCGAGGAACGTATAGTCGCCCAACGTGCCTTCGCCGTGCGCAAGATAAAGCTCAAACTCGCTCTGATAAAGCGCGCTGTAAAGATAGGTCGCGCTATATCCTTCGTTCGCCGCTACAACGAGAATGTTGTGGTAAAAATCGGGCGTTCCCTCCCAAGAAGCGAGGTAGTCCGAATCAAAGTAATCGCCGTAATCGCTCTCGTCGATATACGGGAAGACGAATCCGTCGCTATAATAGTAATAATACATCAGGTTGCCGAGATCTGCGTCGCTCTCCTGCATATCGGAGATAAACGTCGTAATATCCTCGTAGAGATCGTTGAAAGCGGAAATTTCGGAATTGGTCATGAGTCCGTTCGCGCCGTTCAGATCGACGACGCAGACATAATTATAGGAGAGCGCGCCGACGGCTTCCGCGTTGACGTATACGAGCTTATTTTCAATGATCTCCGGCTGATACCAATCGCTCGCGTATTCCACATCGAGAATTTGCACGGGCTGATAGTCCTTATTTTTATTGATCACGTTATAATCGTCCGTCGTACCGCTGTAAACCGCGCGGTAAAGGGCGTTTCCGCTGCCGCTCGGCATAGAATAATAGAGATAATCGAACCCGCCCGCCGTATCGACGGTAAGGAGGGTCGCGCCGGAGGCGGAGTTGACGATTCTGACCGTTTCAGCTACGGAACCGTTCTCATGCACCTTGTTTCTGTAAATCGCAGAACCGGAGAGATACAGGTAATAATTTACGCCGTTCTTCTTATAGAAGATCGCGGAGGCGGAAGCGTTCGTCGTATCGTAGGCGATGATTTCGTTCTTTTCGTCCGCCGCGTTATGGTAGTTGTTCTCGATCGGATTCCAGCCCTCGGAAGAAAAATCCTCCCTCGAAAGATAGAATACCCAATTGCCGTCTCCGTTGGAATCGGTGGCGTCCACATAGCTTCTCGAATAGTACAGACCGTCGTTCGTCGCCTGAACGAGCGAATAGGTATACCCGCTCGGGGTAAAGCATTCGCCCTCGGCGTTATAGACGGTATCGACGTTGGCTACGCCCTTGCCGTCGAGAACGAGCTCGCCGAGATTGACGTAGGGATAGGTTGTGATATCGGACGCGTCAAAGGAATTCAGGTCGTAATCTTCGAGAAAATCCTTATCGAAGGAATAGGTCTTGCCGTTAACCGTGTAGGAAGCCGTCTTTTTATCGAAGGACTCCGCTTTCATATCCGCCGTAGCGGTGTAGATCTGATTATACGATTCCTCGTAAGCGTTTTCGCTGTCGATATCGACGGTGACGGCCATCGTATAATAGAATCTTCCGCTCGCGGAGGTCGTCTCGTCGAAGAGAACAGAGCTCGTACTTTTTGCGATGAGCGTGTCTTCGCCCGTCTGCGTGTTATAGGAATACACGTCGGAGGTATCAACGACGTGCAGACAGTAAACGACGCCGTCGATCTCCGTATAGCGGTAAGCGGCGGAATTACTGGAAGAACGGAAATAATAATTTTTCGTAGTGTCCGTTCCGTCGAGCTTCGTGCTCTTGAAATCGAGATAGCTGTTTTCAACCGCGCCGTCTAAGTTCTTTGCGTTGGTAGGCGTAGCATAGTATACTCTGTCGCCGTAAATATAGACGCCTGCGTCGTAATTCGACGTTACCATCAGGGAAGGAACGACCGTTTCCGTATTGCCGTAGTTGCCCGTCTCGAAGTCCGTCGTGGAAATGCGCATCAGGGAAGCCTTGACGACCTTCCCGTTGTTTTCCGCCGTATAATCGTCGACGCCGTTGATGAAATAGATATAGTTATCCGTCTCTACAACAAAGCCTCCGTTAGAAACGACCTCGCCCGCGTAATCGTCTTCGGCAAGTCGATTCGAGCATCCGGCAAATGAAATCGCTCCCAAAGCCATCGCCGCTCCGAGCGCGACTATCGATAACTTTTTACATACTTTATGCATATAAAAAAGACTCCTTTCATTCAGTGGGAATATTACCCTGCTATTGTAATCGTTACTTTATAATTATATACTAAATGAAGCGTTAAATCAAACAAAATCGCGCTTGATTTATGTGTTTTTCCTATGAAATTTCTAAAAAAGGAGGAGCGAAAACACGAAAAGTTTTTCTCTGCTGCGATTCTTGAAGAGCAATTTTAAAAACCGAGAGGAGAACAAAAAAGAGGAGACGAAGTCTCCCCCTTCAAATTCCCCTGCTCCTTGCGCCGCCGCGAAGCAAACCGCCGCCTATACGTTTTTCATCAATACGCATGACAGACATAAAGAGCGCGCGCTAAAAAGGCGACCGTAAGCTTTTCCCCTTTCGCCTTTTAGGCGAAAAGGAAAACCTTTCCGCTATCGATCTTCTCCGTTCTTCTTTTCATATGTTCGATCGCTGATAATATATCTGGGGCGAGCCTTCGTTTCGAGGTATATTTTCCCGATATATTCCCCTATCACGCCGAGAGAGACGAGCTGGATTCCCCCGATGAAGCAGAGGATTGAAATCGTACTGGCCCAACCCGCGATCGTGTTGCCGATAATCGCGGAAACGATGCTCCATATAATGCCGACAAAGCTGAGGAAAGCGACGAGTACGCCTATGACGGAAATAATTCTTAACGGTCTGATCGATAGGCTTGTAATGCCGTCGAAAGCGAGCGAAAGCATCTTACTCAAAGGATAATGACTCTTCCCCGCAAGCCGTTCCGACCGCTCGTAATAAACGCTCGTGCTTTTAAAGCCGACGAGGGGGATCATTCCGCGCAAAAATAAATTCACTTCCTTAAAATTGGCGAGCTCCTTCAACGCCCGCGCGGATATCAGCCGATAATCCGCATGGTTATATACGACTTCAACGCCCATGGCGTTCAATAATTTATAAAACCCCTGCGCCGTCGCCCGTTTAAAAAAGGTATCCGTCTTTCTGCTGCTTCTTACGCCGTAAACGATTTCACAACCGTTTTCGAGGTATTCGTCTACCATCTTATCCATCGCGTCGACGTCGTCTTGACCGTCGCAATCGATGGAAATCGTAATATCGCATAAATCTTTCGCTTCCATAAGTCCCGCGAGCACGGCGTTCTGATGCCCTCTGTTACGGCTTTGACTGATTCCGATATAATGCTCGTCTTCCCGAGACAGCTGAGAAATAATCTCCCAGGTTTTATCCTTCGAGCCGTCGTTTACGAACAGGACGCGACTGTCGTCGCTGATTTTTCCCTTTTCTGCCAGAGAGCGAATCTTTTCGAGAAATAATTTACTCGTGATCGGAAGAACCTCCTCTTCGTTATAACAGGGGACGACGATATATAAGACGCAATTTTTTCCCATGGTTTTCTCCTGATTTATTCTTTTAAGCCGTAAAGATATATAGCGTTTTCGCTGTCGTCGAATTTCTTATGCGACTCGGCCAACAGCACGTAATTGTCGCTGATCACCGCGGGAACCGTCAGCTCGCAAACGACAAAATCGACCCGCTTTTCGGCGACGAAACGATCCTGAACGTCCTGAATTTCATCCAGCGGAATATTCAGTCCGCAAAAATATTTACATACGGGGATTTTTCCCGTCACCGTATAAACGCCTAAATCGAGCGTGCCGTAATTGAGAACCGTCGCGTTCTCCTTTTGCTCGATGATTTCCTTAAATTGATACATGAACAATTCGTCTTTGTCATAACCGATATAACTTTTATTCGGCGTAAACAGCCATGAAAAGAAGGGAGACAGCAGAAGCGAAAGAGCGGCGAACACCGCGAGCGGAGCTTTTACTTTTTTCAAGACCTCTGCATGGTTGTACAGATACCGAACGCCCGACGCCGCTGCGACGACCGCGAATACAGCGAAGAAGGAAAGCGGCAAACAATAATACACGCCGACCACGCCGCCGATATAGATAAAGAAGTCCGCGCAGACGAAAGCGACGGGAATAAAAAAGTTTTCCAAACGAAGCCGCCTGACGCCCTTAAAAAACATAAAGATTACGCCGACGACGGCGGGAACGGCGAAAAGACCGCCCTCCGGAAGCACGCGAATAAAAAACACCCTGAAAATCTTCAGAATCTTCGCTTTGATTCCGGAAGAGCCTGAATACAGAAAAATATTGTTATAAATATAAACGGTATAAAAATCGCCGAGCGCGCCGTTTGCGGCAAAATAGATGATCCACGGCAAAGAGACCGCCGCCGCGCCGCCGAGAAAAATCCCCGCAGCGATGAGAACGCCGAAGCCGTCGCGTCTTTTGATATAGGCGATAACCGCAAAGACCGCAAACGCCAGAAACACGCCCGCTATCGTGTATTTTATCCAAAAAATGCACCCCGCGCACGCGCCGGAAAGAAAAATATGAAGCCAAGGCATTCGTTCCTTTCTCTCTCCCCTGAGATATTTCAGCAGAAAATAAATCGGAGCGGCGATAAACGGCAAACAAAATTCCTCCGCGCTGCCTCCGAAATAAAACGGAAGGGAAGCAAAACCGAGAACGAGCGTGACGGGAGACAGCAATAAAGCCGCTTCCCTGCCGATGTAAAGCCTCAGAATTCGGTAAAGGAAAAACTCGTAGACGCAGGCGAACAATACCTCAAAGAGAAACACGCCCGTAAAAGTAGTATACGAAATACAGGAAGCGAGCGCATAAATAAAATAGAGCAAAATTCCTTTCTGCTCATAGAGATCCTTATAGACGACCTTCCCTCGAAACATCGATTTTCCGACGGTGAAAAAGCAGTTTGCGTCGTCCCAATTATTGAAAGGATATATAAAGGATGATCTGCTGCAAAACATAAGAATCAAAAAAGCCGTCAAAAAAAGAAAAGCAAGCGTGACGAGATTATTTTTATCGAAAACCTTTTTTAACATATTTTTTCCCATGAACCGTGATGTACCTTTATTATACGACGGTCTCGTCTTTTTGTCAAGAGCGCATATCAAAAGATTTTCCCTTTCCTGTAGGATGATCGCGGAAGAGATAAGAAAAAATCAAAAGCCTCGTAATTTACCAATAAACCGCGAAGGGACAGGCTGAACAGCCTGTCCCTTTGTCATTTTCTTTTTCTTCGATTAAGCGAGTTCTGCTTCCGCGCCCGCGTCTTTCAAAGCCTTCACGAAGGCTTCGGCCTCTTCCTTAGGCACAGCCTCCTTGAGTTTGCCGAGCGCTTCGACGGCTTTCTTTGCGTCTGCGAGTCCGAGTCCGGTCTTTTCGCGCACCGCCTTGATGACGGCGATCTTGTTCGCGCCGAAGGACTTCAACACGACGTCAAATTCGGTCTTTTCTTCTTCAACGGGAGCGGCAACCGCTGCGCCTGCTCCGGCTGCGGCGACGGGAGCGGCGGCGGAAACGCCGAATTCCGCTTCGAGAGCCTTTACGAGTTCGTTTAATTCCACAACGGTTAAAGTTTTAACTTCTTCGATAAATTTCTGAATATCCATTTTAATAATCCTCCATTACTTTTTAATCAATTGTTTTCCTTTTGGGAAATAGCGTCCAAAACATATACGAGCTTGGATACGGGTGCGAGCAGGGAACCGACCATACGCGCGAGCAATACGTCTCTTGCGGGGATTGCCGCGAGCGCTTCGACGCCCTTTTTATCGACGTAAGCGCCGTCTACGTATGCGCTCTTCATAGAAAGCTTTTCTTCTAACGCGGGATTTTCTTTGATTGCGCCCGCGAAAACCTTTGCGCCGGTCACTTCGTCCTTCGCGAAAATAACAGCCGTCGTTCCGTTCAGATCATGATCAAAAGCGGTAACGCCGAGTTCGTTGAACGCCTTGCGAATTAAAGTATTTTTATATACCTTATATTCTGCATTGGCTTCGGTAATCTTCCTTCTGAGGGCGGTAGCTTCGGCTACGGTAAGTTTGTTGTAGGTCGCTACGACGACGGATTCAGACGCCTGAATCTTCGTTTTGATCTCCTCCACAACAACCTTTTTGGCTTCCAGATTAGCTGACATAAATACCTCCTTAGGATAAAATTTTTTATCCGACATTAAAAAAAGCCTTTTCCGCACGGAATAAGACTGTAATAAAAACTTTTATTATCAAAGATCTTAAACCTGAGCGAGCGTCTTTCCATCGAACCTTTCGGTACTCGCCTTCTGCGGCTTTCGTTTTGCTTTTTTATTATATTCCCCCCGACGGAAATTGTCAAACGATTTCCGTCGGGAAAAATGATTTTTTTGTTATACTCTTACGGCGACTTTTACGCCGGGCCCCATCGTGCTGGCAAGGACGACGGATTTGATGTACTGACCCTTTGCCGCGGCGGGCTTCGCCTTGACGACGGCGTCCAGCAGGGCGTTATAATTTTCCAAAAGCTTTTCGCTTCCGAAGCTCTTCTTGCCGATGGCGCAATGAATGATCGCCGCCTTATCCAGACGATATTCGACCTTACCGGCTTTCACTTCTCTGACCGCTCTTTCGACGTCCATGGTAACGGTGCCGCTCTTCGGGTTGGGCATCAGACCCTTAGGACCTAAAAGCTTACCGATACGTCCTACGACGCCCATCATATCGGGCGTGGTAATGACGACGTCGAAATCGAACCAGCCGCCCTGAATTTTAGCGATCATCTCTTCCGCGCCGACATATTCCGCGCCGGCTGCGACGGCGGCGTCCGCGCGCGCGCCCTTTGCAATGACCAAAACTCTCTTGGTCTTACCCGTTCCGTTGGGGAGAACGAGAACGCCGCGAACCTGCTGATCCGCCTGACGGGGATCGACGCCGAGACGAATATGCATTTCTACCGTCTCGTCGAATTTCGCCTTTGCCGTATCGAGAACGATTCCCATAGCCTCGTTTACTTCATATTGTTTTGCATGATCGTAAGCTTTTGCGCTTTCGATGTACTTTTTACCCATTTAAAATATACCTCCCGGTGGTACGTGCGAGAAATTTTTCTCTCCCACCCTACTCCTTAATTTCTTAATCTTCTACGGTGATACCCATGCTGCGCGCGGTACCCTTCACCATGCTCTTCGCGCTCTCCAAAGAGGTGCAGTTGAGATCGGGCAATTTGAGCTTCGCAATTTCTTCAACCTGAGCCTTCGTGAGCTTGCCGACTTTATCTGCGTTGGGTTTTGCGCTCGCCTTATCCAAACCGAGCGCTTTCTTGATGAGAACGGGCGCGGGGGGCGTCTTTAAAATAAACGTAAAGGAACGATCCTGATAAATCGTAACGACGACAGGAATGATAAGACCTGCTTTATCGGCAGTCTGCGCGTTGAATTCCTTTGTAAAACCGGGCAGATTGATTCCGAAGGGACCCAATGTGGAACCTACGGGGGGAGCCGGAGTTGCTTTTCCTGCGGGAAGCTGTAATTTTACGACCGCAGTAATCTTTTTAGCCATAATTGAAATCCTCCAATTAATTGTGGTTGTAACAAGATATCTTGAAAAAGATTTGATATCCCTCCCACATATTTCAAAGGAGCTCTTAAAAGAGTCCGTTTGATTTTCTTAAAAATACAGTATTATTCGGGCTTGTTTTCATCGACAAGCTTTATCTGGTTATACTCCACGTCCACGATCTGCACCCTGTCGAACATGATCGTCTCGACCTTCGCTTTCTGCGTGTCGTTGTGGCACTCTATGATCCTTCCCGTAAAGCCGCTTAAAGGTCCGAATTCGATATAAATTTCGTCGCCCGCCTTGAAATTGGCGTTCGCAACGAAGTCTTCCAAGCGCATTTTTCTGATCTCTTCGTCCTTCATGGGAATGGGTCTTCCCTGCGGGCCGCAGAATCCCGTTACGCCCCTTGTATTCGTTACCAAATACCAAAGCTGATTGGAATAAATCATCTTGATAAACACATAACAGGGAAGAAGCTTATGATAAACCGTCTTCTTTTTTCCGTTTTTATCCTCGACGATCGTCTCTTCCAAAGGAATTTTCAGATCGGTTATCTGATCGGAAAGATTATTGTTTTCAATTAACTTTTCCAGATTGTCTTTTACCATCTGTTCGTAGCCGGAATAGGTATGAAGAATATACCATTTGGGTTGCGTATCTGTCTCGTTCATAGCCTATCCCCTGTCAACTTACGCCTATTTCGGTCAATAATTTCAGTAGCTCTAACAACCCGCGATCCACCGCCGTAACGGCGACGGTAAACACGAGGACTACGACGATCACGACGCCCGTAGCCTTTGCGATTTTCGGGAAGGTAGGCCAAGTTACTTTTTTTAATTCGGAAAAGGTTTCCTTGATCTTTCTGCCCGTTCTGACGAACCAGTTGGGTCCTTTTTCGGATTTTTTCTTCGTATCTTTCGCCATCTTATACCTCTATAACGATTTATGCCGCCGCAAAGCGGAAAGGGAGGAGCAAGGAGTATTACTTCGTTTCCTTATGCTCGGTGTGCTTTTTGCAGAAAGGACAATACTTCTTGAGAACCAATCTGTCGGGATCGTTTCTCTTATTTTTAACGGTATCGTAGTTTCTGTGCTTGCATTCGGTGCATTCGAACGTTATTTTGGTTCTCGTTGTTTTAACTGCCATATCGAAAACTCCATCACAAAAAAATTACACCCCTCTTCAGGTGCGTAACATGAGTTTAACATAAAAAAAAGACCTTGTCAATCAATTTTGAAATCAAAAGACGACTTTTTTACGATGTTTTGCGATTTTTAAATAATTTTCCCCGAAAAATCGCGGGCGAACAATTCTTTATCCAAGGGAGTGGAACAAAACGCCTTTTTATACAGCGCGCGCATACATACGTCGCCCGAGCTCACGGCAAATGAAAATAATTCGTCCCACTTTTCCCTCCTTTTATCGATTTCCTCCGCGGAAAAGGGGCGGGAAATAAACTTGACGAGCCGAATCGTCGCAAAGTCGAAAAATCGATAAGCCGCGCGGAGCTTTCTCTCTTCGATCGCAGAAAAGCTCTTTCTCCTCCTCTCGAAAACGAAATCGAGAAGCCCGCAAACCGTCTTTAACTGCCCATAAGAGAGCAGATTCGTCCGAATGGAAAATTCCTCTTTTAACGCGTTCCGCTCCGCCAAATAAGCGTCGAGAGAGCGTTCGAACGAAGCGTGAAAAAAATAATTTTTTCCCCCTTCTCTATAAACGAGGGGATGAAAGGCGGCGTCGAGACAATAATGCGTGACAAAGCCCGCCGCAAACGAAAACGCTTCCGGATGAACCCCGCAGTATTCCGCCATATCGGAAAAGAGGGCGCAAGCTTCCGTCGTATGCAGAAGCTTCCCCATATTCGGTTGAGAAAAGGATAGCTCGGGGTAAAAAAATCCGAAATCTCCGCCTTGGCTTCCCAAAAGATACAGGGAGAAATCGGCGACGCGTTGTTTCACTTCGGACGGAAGACGTTCATAAACGCATTCAGCCTCCCGATAATGCGCATAAGAAGAGGGCATACCTTCATTTTATGCAATCGGAATTTTTTCTTGCGGAAAACGGGGATTCAAGAATTATTTTGCCGAGATTTCGATTGAAAAATCTCGGCGGACAAACTCGACGGAACCGTGCAATTTACAAATATCGCAAAGGAACCCCGTAAAGAAGCTATATAAAGAAGCTATATATAGAGAGCGGAAAGCGCGGCGACGATCAACGGGATCGTTATGATTCCCAGAAGAGTGCCTAAGATAAAGGTGGAAGCCGCCGTATCCTTATCCCCGCCGAACTTTTCGGCATAGGCGACGCAGGAAGCCGCCGGACTCATAGCGGCGGCGACGACGAGAGCGATGACGACGTAGCCCTGATTAAACGGATAAATGAGCTTGTCCACAAAAACGGCGAGCGCGAGAACGATCAACGGACTGACGATGAGACGGAGCGCCGAAGCGACGTACCCGCCCGGGTTGACGAAAATTTTTTTCAACGGGATATCCGCCATGCAGACGCCGACGATGATCATGCTTAAAACGGTCGTCATATAACCGAAATATACGGGAATCGCGCTGAGCGGAGCCGCGTCCTCCAGATTAAAGATATTGATCTGCGGAATAAAGAAGAAGAGCAGCCCTATATATCCGCCGATCATGGAAGGATTGAGGAAGGCGCGTTTTAAATTGATATCCTTCACATTCTGCGTCATGAGGTAAACGCCGAGCGTCCAGACGAGAATATTGAACCCGAAATTATAGACCGCGACATACATGACGGCTTCGCCGTTGCCGCCCGTCATGATATCGACGAAGGGAATTCCGATAAATCCGCAGTTGGAGAAAACGGAAATGAAGGAGTATACCCCCTTCTTTTTGACGTCTTTCGGTTTCTGAAAAACGAGCTTGGAAACGCCGAACACGGCGAGCATACTTACAAGCGTAAGCGCGATCGTCCAGAGCATGCTGTAAAGGATATCCTCTGTGGGATCGATGGGATTTACGGAAAACGCCTTGATCATGAGAAAGGGCTGACACACGTAAAGAAGAATATTGGAAAGGGAGGAAAGCACATTATCCCCTATCATCTTCTTCTTGCGCAGGATATACCCGGGCAGGATAAAAGCGATGAGAACCACCATGATGAGCAAAGTCTGAACGAGACCGGACGAAAAATTCATATCATATACCTTTTTAAAATTTTACCTTCTTATCATACACCAAATAAAAAAGACTGTCAACCCTAAAAGTCGATCGAAATTTTTTTATTCGGAAAAGCGTTGCCCTTTCCTTCGTCTTATGCTATACTGTACTCGTTATGAATATTGCTCTGCTCGATAAAAACACCGTGTCGTACGGCGACGTCGATTTTTCCGAAATCGAAGCGCTCGGAAGCGTCTCCTGTTTTGAACGACTTCCCGACGAAGACGAGGTCATCCGCGCTTGTCGGGGAGCCGAAGCCGTACTCGTCAACAAGACGGAGATGAACGAGAAGGTCATTTCTTCCCTTCCCTCGCTAAAATACATCGGCGCGTTTGCCACGGGATACAACAACATAGACCTCGAAGCCTGCGAAAAATACGGCGTGACCTTTTGCAACGCGCCCGCCTATTCCACCCACGCGGTGGCGCAGCACGCGATTTCGCTCATGCTGATGCAGGCGGGAAACACCCACCGCTACGCGAAATCCGTTTCGGACGGCGATTGGACGCAGAGCGACGGCTTCTCTTACTACGCTTTCCCTCAGTACGAAGTCTACGGAAAGACTTTCGGCGTATTCGGCTTCGGCGAAATCGGCAGGGCGACGGCGAAGATCGCAAAAGCCCTCGGAATGGAAATCCTCGTACATACCCGCACGATTCCTGAAAATTGTCCGTATGAACTCGTAGAGAAGGACGAGCTTTTCCGCCGCAGCGACTATCTGTCCCTACACTGCCCTCTGAACGAGCAAACGGAGAAGCTCGTCGGCGAATACGCTCTCTCGCTGATGAAACCGACCGCCGTGCTCGTCAATACGTCGCGCGGAGGATTGATCGACGAACCCGCCCTCGCCGCCGCTTTAAAGGGAGGAAGGCTGCGCGCGGCCTGCCTCGACGTCGCGGCTAAGGAACCCATGCGCGCCGACAATCCGCTTTTAGGCTTAGAAAATTGCATCATAACCCCTCACGTCGCATGGGCGCCCGTCGAAACGAGACAACGGCTCGTCTCCGTCGTAGCGAAAAATTTGGAGGCTTTTATCAAGGGCTCTCCGATCAACGTAATAACCAATCGCGACCGCCGCTGACCCGACGGCCTTTTTTTAAAATAAAGAGGAACGTCGCCCGCTTTCCGCCGCAAGCGAAAATACGAGACGGCGAATAGTCAAAACCAATTGAAAAATTCGCCGTCTATCATCAAATATAAGTCCTGCCGTCCCAAGGAATCCCTTTGATTTCCCTGTAATAGGAGGCGTAGATCTGTTTAAATTGCCTTTCGGAAAGGTTATGAACGGTCACGTGATCGTCATAATTTTCCGCAATAAATTCCGCGACGTTTTCCGGCGTGTAATCCGTTCCCCCGATAAGGGCTTCGAGCCGCTCGCAATAGCTCCGTCCGTCTCCGTTGCTTTGCTTCTCAAAAGTTCCCCCTTTCGTCGGCGATCGCGTCGTTTCGGCGTTTGTCTTTTTCGTCTCCCCGCCGTCCGCTTCCTCCCGACGAGTATACTTCGTCCTATC
>CAYWKM010000037.1:0-17568 GCA_964459165.1 uncultured Clostridia bacterium | reverse complement strand
AAGCGCAACTCTTATAAAATTTTAGTTTTTTTATTCCCTATGGCAAGCGCACATTACGGGGCGGAGTTCTTTTGAGGCAGACGACGATTTTAACCGTCCGATAGGGAGCGACGGGATCGGAACTCCGCAAAACGATAAAATTTACCTTTATTGCGAATGAATTTTTTCCGTTTTATTGACATTTTTCTCCGATCGCACTATAATATTAGAAAATCTTACGATATCGAACATGAAGGAGATCATTATGGAAAAAGTGGATATGGATTGGGGAAGCATCGGTTTTGCCTATCGCAAGACCCCGTACAGATACGTTTCCGACTTCAAGAACGGGAAGTGGGAAGAAGGCGCTTTAACGGAAGACGCAACCGTCGTCATGAACGAATGCGCGGGCGTGCTTCAATATTCTCAGTCCTGTTTCGAGGGATTGAAGGCGTATACGACGAAAGACGGAAAAATCGTATGCTTCCGTCCCGATCTCAACGCCTCCCGTATGGCGGATTCCGCGAGAAGATTGGAAATGCCCGTTTTTCCCGAAGACAAATTCTTGGAAGCGGTTGAAAGGGTCGTTGCGGCAAACGCCGCCTATGTTCCGCCCTACGGAAGCGGGGCGACGCTGTATCTTCGTCCGTATATGTTTGCAAAGGGACCCGTTATCGGCGTGAAGCCTTCCGACGAATATCAATTTCGGCTGTTTGCCACGCCCGTAGGACCTTACTTTAAGGGAGGAGCGAAGCCCATCACGATTAAAGTGAGCGATTTTGACCGCGCGGCGCCGAACGGAACGGGTCATATCAAGGCGGGATTAAATTACGCCATGAGCTTGCACGCCATCGTAACTGCGCATGAGGAAGGATTCGACGAAAATATGTATCTCGACGCAGCGACGAGAACGAAGGTAGAAGAAACGGGCGGGGCGAATTTCCTCTTTGTGACGAGGGATCATACCGTCGTCACGCCGAAGTCGAACAGCATTCTGCCCTCGATCACGAGGAGATCTCTCTGCTACGTGGCCGAGCGTTATCTCGGACTTCGAGTGGAAGAAAGACCCGTATATTTTTCGGAGGTCAAGGATTTTGCCGAATGCGGACTCTGCGGCACCGCCGCCGTGATTTCTCCCGTAGGGAAAATATACGATCACGGCAACGAGATTTGTTTTCCGAGCGGCATGGAAGAGATGGGACCCGTCGTCCGCAAGCTTTACGATACGCTCACCGGTATTCAGATGGGTACGATAGAGGCTCCCGAGGGTTGGATTAAGATAATTAAAGAATAGTCTCCTTCAAGGAGGTGGGCGGCGATTGCTTTTATCGCCGCTTTTTTTGCGCGGAAAAAACCCGTTCGCCCGATCGGGCGAACGGGACGGACGGCGAAAAATCAAAAATTTCAAAATCAAATTTCGCCTTTTTTCGAGCGTATCGGCAGGATGCGCCCGTTTTTTATCAATCCGACGGAAAGGAAAGCCCGTCCTGTTTGTAAAGAGAATTTTGCTCAAAAGCCGCGCTCCTTCCCTTCGTAAGAGGAGGGAACTCTCTCTTTGACCCTGCTCGCCCCTTTTTCGCGAACGGGGAAGGTTCGGATAGGGGGCGGCTTTACCTCCGTATAGGAGGGAAAGCCGACGCGGCTGCGGAAGCAAAGAGAAGATCAGCCGAATATGGCGGCAAAATCGGAACGGTAGAAAAGCTATTCCGATTTTTTTTGTTATACGGAAAGGATTATTCTCATTTAATAAAATATGAAATTAAACGACTTTTCCGCGGGAGACGCGTGCCGCGTTCAACGCGTTCATGCCGATGAAAAAATAAAAGCGCGCCTGCAAATGCTGGGGATCGAGGAGGGCGCTCGCATAGAGATCGCGGCTTTTTCCGCCTTTAAAAAGGATATTCTGCTATTGTGCGGACCTCTTCGCGTGGGGATGCGCAGAACGCTTGCGGAGCGTATCGAGGGGGTAAAAATTGATTGAAGTCGTCCTCGTCGGCAACCCCAACGCGGGCAAGACGACGCTGTTTAATAAGCTCACCCGCTCGCACAGAAAGACGGCGAATTGGAACGGCGTTACGGTGGGCAGTTTTTCAAAGGAGGCTAAGGGATACCTGTTTACCGATCTTCCCGGAATTTATTCGATGAACGCGTTCAGCCTCGAAGAAAGACTCTCCGCGTCCTATATCCGTAGCCACAAAAAAGCGGTCTTTTTAAACGTCGTAGACGGAAGAAATCCGTCTCGCTCGCTCCGCTTTACCCAAGAGCTGGTGAAAGAGGGAATCCGTCCGATTATCGTCCTCTCCAAGCTTTCGCGTTCGGGCGACGGAGCGAAGAGGACGGTCGCTTCCCTCTCCCTCAAGACGGGACTCCCCGTCGTTACGGCGGAAGAATTTTCTGCGGACGGATTGCCCGCGCTGATCGAGAGGGCAAACAGGAGTTCTCCCTCTCTCAAAGGCTTTACCGAAGACGCGGGAGGGGAGAAAACGACTTCCTTGAGCAGAGCGGAAAAGCTTCTTTTGAATCCGTGCGTCTCTCTTATTTTTTTCCTCGCGCTGTTTGCCCTCGCCTTTTTTATCGCCTTTGCCGACGGTATGCCGGGCGTTCGAATGAAAGAGGGCTTAGAGCGGGGCGTAGCCTTTCTCAACGCCCGTCTCGCGGAAAACATTCCCTACGAAATCCCGAAGAAATTCGTTTGCGATTGCGTGATTGCGAGCTTGGGCGGCGTACTGGGTTTTTTGCCTCAAATCGCCGTGTTGTACCTCTTTCTCATTCTTTTAGAGGAGAGCGGGTTGCTTTCCTACGCCGCGTTTGCTTTCGACGGATTTTTCGCTTGGCTCGGATTAAACGGCAGAGCCGCTTTTTCCATGTTCATGGGATTCGGATGCACGGCGGCGGCAGTCTGCACGGCGAGGGGACAGGAGGATCAAAACATCTTAAAGCGCACCGCGCTCGCCATGCAGTATATTCCCTGTTCGGCAAGACTTCCCGTCGTCCTCACGCTCGTTTCCTCCTTTTCGGAAAATTCCTTTATCGCAGTCATGACGCTCTACGCCCTCGATATCGCCGTCTGCGTCGCCGCGGCTTACCTTTTGAAGGGGGAAAAGGAGGATGTGTTTCTCCTCGAAATTCCTCCGCTCTCCCGTCCCGATTTTTTCGTCTGTCTGAAATCCTTGCTATTTCAATTAAAACAGTTTATAATAAAGATCGGAACGGTCATGCTCGCCTTTCTCATCGCCGTGTGGCTCTTGTCTTCTTTCTCCTTTTCCTTCCGCCCCTGTGCGTACGAAGAGAGCATGCTCGCCTTTGTCTGCGGAAGGATCAGGTTTATTCTCTATCCTATGGGGATCACAGACTGGAAGATGACGCTCGCCGCGCTCAGCGGGCTTGCCGCAAAAGAAAATATTGCGGGCGTGCTGGCGATGTTTTATCCGAACGGATTAAATCTGTCGCCCTCCTCGGCTGCGGCGTTCAGCGTGTTCGTCATGCTCTGTCCGCCCTGCGTCTCCGCTTTTTCCGCCACCGTAAAGGAAATCGGAAAGAGAGCCGCCTGTTTGAGCTTCGTCGTTCAGACGGCTTTATCGCTCGCGTTCGCCTATGCCGTTTATTTTCTGCTGAACGGGGGAGTATTCCCGCTGATCGCTGCGATTTTACTGATCGCATTGCTTCTTCCGTTAAAGAGATTGATCTATGAAAGAATTTGTCGTAAAAGAAAAAGACACGTTAAAAAATTTTACCGATAATACCTATCCGCAGGGTTCCTTTTATTTTTCCCGACTGCTTAAAGAAAGAAACGTCAAAGTGAACGGCGTAAGGGTAAACAAGGATTGCCCCTTGAAGAAGGGCGACGTCGTTTCCTATTACACCACGCCCGCGCAGGAGAGCCGTCCCGCGTTCGAGCGCGTTTATGAGGACGAAAATATTCTCATTTGCGACAAGGAGAGCGGCGTCAATTCCGAGGCGGTATTCGCTTCTCTGAGTCAAACGGGGGAATATTATTTTATTCACCGCTTAGATCGCAATACGCAGGGACTCATCGCCTTTGCTCGCACGCGAGAGGCGGAAAGCCGGCTTCTTGCGGCGTTTCGCCGCAAAAACGTGGAAAAAAAGTATCGCGCCCTCTGTTTCGGAAAATTTGAAAAAGAGAGCGATACGCTCTGCGCTTACCTTCGAAAGGACGAACGGAACGCCCTCGTCAAAATTTCTTTAAAAGAGGGACAGGGGGAAAGGATCGTCACCGAATATCGCGTGTTGGAGCGACGCGGCGAATTTACGGAAACGGAAATTACCCTTCACACGGGAAAGACGCATCAGATACGGGCGCATATGGCGTTTATCGGCTGTCCCGTCGCAGGGGATGAAAAATACGGAGACAGGGAGCGAAACGCCGCCTATCATTTAAAGCGTCAATGCCTGATTTCGTACAGCTTAAAATTTACGCTTGAAGGGGATCTCTCTTATCTCAACGGAAAAACCTTTTTTTCCCGAAAGCAATTTCCTATCGGTTGAAGGCGGAATCGAGGGAAAACGAACGAAGCGTCAAAATAGGGATAAGCTACCGAAGAGGGGATTATCAATGCGAAGTGCGGTTTTGGCGGATATTCTTAGCGTTTATCATTCTTTTAAAGCTAAAGCGCGTACCGAGGAAGCGTAAAAGCGGAAAATCGAGGAATCGAAAAATTTATATTTTCGGGTGATTCCATAGGGGATAAATTTTTTAAAAAACGCTCTTTGCGGCGTTTTTTTCTTTTGCCGTGACGCAAAGGGGGGAATGGGGGCGGTCTCTTTAAAAGGCTCTCTTTTTGTAAAATTCCTACTGTTTCATTCGGATTTTGTCATAAAAAACGCTTGACAATGCGAATTAAAAGGATTAAAATATGAATACTTATTCATATATAAAAATGTACGCGGAGGCGAACTTAAAGAAAACGGCGGGAAGATAGGAAAACCGACGAATGAAATTTAAGGCGTCGAGCGGAAAGACAAAAGGCGGGGCTTAGTATGAAACAGGAAAATTGCAATCATGAACGGGAGCACGAGCTCGTCGTCGAGCGGGCAAAAGAAAATATGCCCGACGCGGAGGCGATTCTGACGGCGGCGAATATTTTTAAGGTGCTCGGAGAACCGTCGAGATTAAAGATTATTCTCGCTCTCATGGAGGGAGAGCTTTGCGTCTATCATATCGTCGAAATTTGCGGCGGAAACCAGAGCGCAACCAGCCATCAATTGAGGATATTGAAGGATAACCGCGTCGTGAAGTCGCGGAGAGAGGGACAGAATATTCTGTATTCCATCGCGGACGATCACATCAGAGAAATTATTAAAATGAGCGAAGCTCATCTTTCTTGCAAAATAGAGAATCGTTAAAAGGAGTATCGCATGAAGAAAGTCATTCGCATTTCCGGACTCGACTGCGCAGGTTGCGCCGCCGAGCTCGAGGAAGAAATCGGCAAAGTAAAAGGAATCACCGAGGCTTCCGTTTCCTTCGTCAATCAAAAGATCTTTATTTGCTATGAAGACGAAGAGGCGTTAGAGAAAGTAAAGGATATCGCTAATCGTTTCGAGGACGTCAGAGTTCTCGAAGAGGGGGAAACGTCCGAGGAATCCGGCGAAAAAAAAGCCGTTCTTTCCCTTTCGGGACTGGATTGCGCCGCCTGCGCCGACGAGCTTGAATCCGAGCTCTTAAAAATCGACGGGGTAAGCGCGTGCATCGTTTCCTTCGTCAATCAAAAGATTTTTCTCACCTATAAGGGGGAGGAGACCTTAAAAAAAGCGAAAGATATCGCCAATCATTTTGAAAAGGTTCAAGTCGTCGAGGACGCTTCTCCCGTTTTTGAATTAATTAAGACGACCGTTCACATCAAGGGACTCGACTGCGCCGCCTGCGCCGCCGAGTTGGAGGAGGAGATCCGTAAAATCGAAGGGGTAGAGGAAGTCTCCGTCTCTTTCGTCAATCAGATTATCGCGCTCTCCTGCACGGGAAAAGAAATCGTCGAGAGAGTGAAGGACGCCGCCAATCGCTTCGAAGAGGTTCAAGTCGTCGAAGTCGCGAAAGACAGAGCGAGGGTGATTCAGCTGAAAAATCTCGACTGCGCAAGTTGCGCCGCCGCCCTTCAAGAAAAAATTGCAAAAGTCGAGGGGGTAAACGCCGTCGTCGTCGATTTTATGGCTCAGAATATCGTAATCGACGCCACCGACGCCGCGATCAAAAAGGCGATATCCATCGCCAATCGTTTCGAAAAGGTCAAGGTACTCAAAGAGGGAGAGGACAGGGAGGAAGCGTCTCGTAAGAGGACGATCGTCGAGCTTATCCTTTCCGCCGCGTTGTTGGCGTTGGGCGTCGTTTTCGATTTTCTCCTCGCCGATCGGGGGAGAGCCTGGCAAATCCTCGCGTATGTCTCTTACGCCGCAAGCTATCTGACCATCGGGCATCCCGTTCTCGTCTCTACCGTAAAAAATATTTCCAAGGGAAGAATCTTCGATGAAAATTTTCTCATGACGCTCGCTTCGATCGTGGCAATTGTTTTAGGCGAATACACCGAGGGCGTAGCCGTCATGCTTCTTTATCAGCTCGGAGAATTTTTGCAGAGCCTCGCCGTCGGCTCCTCGCGTAAGTCGATCGTCGCGATCATGAATTTGAAGAGCGAGGACGCCGTCCTTTTAAGAGGGGGCGATCAGGTTAAAGTAAAACCCGAGGAGCTCAAAATCGGAGATATCGTCGTCGTCAAGGCGGGCGAAAAGTTCCCCGTAGACGTCAGAATCGTAAAGGGAAAAACATCGGTCGATACCAAGTCTCTCACGGGCGAAGCCGCTTTGAAGGAAGCCGAGGAGGGGGATGAAATCCTTTCCGGCTGTATCAACTCCGACAGCGTCGTCGAAGCGGAAGTTCTCCGCGAATATTCCGACAGCGCCGTCGCAAAAATTCTCGATCTCGTCGAAAATTCTTCCGCACAAAAGGCAAAGCCTGAAAAATTCATTACCCGTTTCGCTAAGTACTATACGCCTATCGTATGCGCGCTCGCGCTGGCGATCGCCGTGCTCGTGCCCGTCGTGACGGGACTCGTTCGTGGGGGAGGCTACGGCGAACTCTTCCGCGACTGGATTCACCGCGCGCTCATTCTCCTCATCGTTTCCTGTCCCTGCGCGCTCATCATCTCCATACCGCTCACCTATTTCAGCGGCGTCGGTACGGCGGCGAAATACGGTATTCTCGTAAAGGGAGCGACTTATCTCGATACGCTCACAAAGGTAAAAACGGTGGCGTTCGACAAGACGGGCACGCTCACAGAAGGCGTGTTCGATATCGTAAAGGTCAACGCCGAAAATCAAGAGGAAACGCTGAAAATCGCCGCCGCGCTCGAAAGTTGTTCTTCGCATCCTCTCGCCGAATGCTTCGTCGGCATAGAAACGCCTTATAAAGCGGAAGGCGTCAAGGAGATCGCCGGAAGGGGACTCTGCGCCGAAATCGCCGGAAAAAAGGCTCTTTGCGGAAATGCGAAACTTTTGAAGGAAAACGGGATTGCCTTCGAGGAGGCGAAGAGCGTCTCCACCGTCGTATACGTCGCTTACGACGGCAGGATTATGGGCAGCGTCGAAATCGACGATAAGATTAAGCCGGAGGCGGAGTCCTCGCTAAAAGAATTGCGCGCGCAGGGCGTAAAGAAGCTCGTTATGCTGACGGGAGATAATGAAGAGCGGGCAAAGTCGGTTTCCGCAGAACTTCGTCTCGACGAGGCGAAAGCCGGACTTCTCCCCGATGAAAAGCTCGAATGCGCACAGAAATTGAAGGAGGAAGCGGCGTTAAAATACGGCGGTATGATCGCCTACGTGGGCGACGGAATCAACGACGCGCCCGTTATGGCGGTTTCCGACGTGGCGATTTCCATGGGAAAAGTCGGCAGCGCCGCCGCCGTCGAAGCCAGCGATCTCGTGCTCGTTTCCGACAATTTAAAGGCCGTCGGCTTCGCTTTTAAAATAGCGAAACGCACGCGCAGGATCGTCGTCGAAAACATCGTTTTTTCCATTGTCATGAAGGTCGTCTTTATGATTCTCGGCGTGGCTTTACCCTCCCTGCCGTTGGCTCTCGCGGTCTTCGGAGACGTGGGCGTCATGCTTCTCGCCGTACTCAATTCCTTGCGTATTCGCGGAAAAATCAAATAAAAAAAGAAAACATAAAAAATCGGCGATGAAATTCAACGATCGGGAAAGGCAGGATTCGCGTAAGAGATCCTGTTTTTCTCGATACTTTTGAAATAGGGGAAAAGGCAAAGAGCTTCGACGGTTAATTTTAACAATTTTTTAACAAAATTTTATTATCTTGATAACAAGCGAAGCGTAAAATAAAAAATATCAGGACGAAGTCTTGATCTATGGTGAAAATTCCGTTCGTCGAAGACGGAGAAGAACGTTCCGCTTATCTTGACGGAAAAAATCTCCCTTTGACGGCGAGATCGGAAAGAGCATTGATTTTACCGTGATTTTAAGCGAGGGAAAAGGATGAAATTCTTAAAAAAGATCGGCCGATGGTTGAAGAATCCGCACGGAATCTTTTTGCTTTTACTGTATGGGATAACAATCATTTTCGTTGCAGGATCGATTTCTCTTGCGATGCTCGGGGATCTTGAAAATCCGCTCGCCGCCGTCGTCTATGTCGTGTATGCCATTGCGACGATCGCGCTCGGTTATTCTGTTTATACGGCGATTCTTTTGATTTTGAAAATAAAGCAAAAGGCGGTAAAACGCTTGCGGAAGCGTAAATTTACCGGTCGATTGTTGGATGGAACCATACGACTGCTCGTCTTTACCGTAGGATCTTTGGCGACCGGCATGGCGTATACGGTGTTCAACGGCGTGATCGGGATTATAGAGCTTTCAATATGGCACGGGGCGCTGTCCGGATATTATCTTCTTCTCACGTTGATGCGCGGGGGAATATTACTCTATCATCGTCCCAAGAGCAAGGGAAAAACGACGAGCGAATACGACGCGAAAAAACGCGCGTTGAAAATATATAGGATATGCGGCGGCATACTTTTCGTTTTACCCGTTTGTCTGCCCTTTGCGATTTTGCAGATGGCGATGGAAAAAAATTCCTTTCAATACGGGGGAATGATGATCTATGTCTCTGCATTGTACGCCTTTTATAAAATAACGATCTCGATCGTTCATATTTTCAAGGCGAGAAAAAACGACGATATGACCGTCAGGGCGATTCGTTGTATCAATTTCGCCGACGTGCTCATCTCCGCCCTTGCCTTGCAGACGGAAATTCTCAAAGGGTTTTCTTCCGAAGAGAACGTCGGGTACATTAATGCGCTCACGGGAGGCGTGGCCTGCGCGTTTACGGCGGCGCTTGGAATTTTTATGTTCGTCAATGCAAGTATAAAATTGAAGGGAATGCAAAAGGAGACCAACTATTGAAAGTCAAGCAAGGATTTTTTCGACGGAATTAAAAGAAAGAAAAGTTTTTAAGACGGAAAACGTAACGGTTATTCTTAAATGTTTTTATCGTTTGTTTTTTGCTTATTAGAAGATAAAATCCGGTCGATCGCTCCGATTCCCAAACCGATAAAGGAAATCATTTCTCCCGCAATGAACATGCCCCATTTGGGTTCGTTCACTTTATCGAAAGCGACCATATTCGCGACGCTGAACGTTACATATTCGGCGAGCATGTACATGACGCCGAAAAGAATTGCGCTGATCCAATTCCATTTTCCCCAATAATCGTTTTTGCCGATTAGAAAGGATAGTACGAACGTCGCGACGGGCAGAAGAATACAGAAAAATATAATCGAATAACCCATTGCGTCGAATCCGCTCGTAAAAAGCCAAAAGAAGACGAGCGATATCGACCATATCGCGAGGTAAGCGATAATCAAGATAAGTTTTGAAAATTTGTTTTTGCTTTTTACCACGTCGGCGCTTTCTTTCAGATAATTCAGATAATCCATAGGATTTCCTTCCTTTAACAAGTAGTCGAGGCTGACGGCGTATAAGTCGCTCATCTTGACAACGCTCGCGACGTCGGGATAAGTTTTTTCCGTCTCCCAATTCGATATCGTCTGTCTGCTCACGCCGAGCGCTTCCGCCGCCTGCTCCTGCGTGAGCCCTGCGTTGATTCGTGCGTTTTTAATCTTTTCGCCTATATCCATTTTCTATTCTCCTCGATTTTTCGATTCTATTATACGCGAAAAGAAATTCCGCGTCTATCAAAAATTTTTTACTTTGGCTGTTTTTCGCTGTCAAAATGTTTTTACATTGCTTGTTTCGGGCATTTTTTCGAGCGGTTTCGGGATTTTTTGCAAAAAATTTCAAGGTTGCGGCAAAAGATTTGCTTTTCCCCGTTAAATACTGTAAAATAATGGCAGTTCAAATTTTACGGAGGTTTTTCACTATGTGTGAAAATGCAGAAGAAATCGTGCAGCCGAAGAACAAAGTAGATGCGTTTTTCGGCATTACGGCGAGAGGATCTTCCTTTAAAACGGAAATTTTTGCCGGCATTACGACGTTTATGGCGATGGCTTACATCCTTATGGTCAACGCCGGTATGTTCCGATTCGTAATCGGCGGAGACGATCCCTACGGCGCGGCCTATATCGCTACCGCGTTGGGCGCGATTGCGGGAACTCTTTTAATGGCCTTCTTGGCGAAGATGCCTTTGGCTCAGGCTTCCGGCATGGGAGTCAACGCTCTTATCGTCTATACGCTCATTCTCGGAGGAACGGGACTCACGTACGCCAACACGATGGTGTTCGTCCTTCTCGACGGGCTCATCTTTGTCGTGCTCACCGCTACGGGATTAAGAAAGAAGATCTTTACCGCCATTCCCGACGCCGTCAAAGTCGCCATTCCCGTCGGCATCGGCTTATTTATCGCGTATATCGGATTTCAGGATGCAAACGTCATCGTGGCTTCCTCGACGATTTCTTCCTTGAAATCCTTCAACCTTCTGAGCGGCGCGAATGCGTTCGCCGTATACGCGGACGGAACGGTTACCGGACTGCTTCCCGCCGTCGTCTGTATTCTCGGCGTCATCATCATCGCCGTCCTTTCCAAGAAAAACGTAAAGGGATCGATTCTTTGGGGCATCCTTGGATCCGCCGTTCTTTATTACATCTTTGCCGGAATCGGCGCGGCGTGCGGCTCGCAGGGCTGTATCGATATTTTTGCCAACATTTCCTTCTCCAATCCCTTTACGGCATTCGGATCTTGGGGGAAAAATTGCGTAGGTCAGGTATTCGCAAAAGGCTTTGATTTCAGCGCCTATCTCGGCGTCGACGATAACAATGTGGGAACGCTTGTCGTCCTTCTCCTCACGACCGCCCTCTCTCTTTGCATGATCGATATGTTCGATACGCTCGGTACGCTTTACGGAGCTTGCTCAAAGGGGAATCTCCTCGATGAAAACGGCGACCCTGTCAATATGGAAAAGAGTATGCTCTCCGATTCGATCGCGACCTGCGTCGGCGCAGTCTGCGGCACTTCCACCGTTACGACCTTCGTCGAATGTTCCTCCGGCGTTTCCGCCGGCGGCAGAACGGGCTTTACCGCTCTCGTCACGGCCGCTTGCTTCTTCATCGCTATGTTTTTAAGTCCCATTGCGCAATTGATTCCTTCCGCTTCCTGCGGCGCGGCTCTCGTTTACGTCGGCGTGCTCATGATGACGGGGGTAACCAAGGTTGAGTGGAGCGATCCCGCCTGTGCGGTTCCCGCATTCCTCGCCATCGCCGTCATGGGCTTCGGCTACAGCATTTCCTTCGGTATCGGTATCGGTTTAATCTCCTACGTTCTCGTTGCAATCTTTACCGGAAAGATCAAGACGATCTCCGTTGCGACGTGGGTCATCACCGTTCTCTTCGTGCTCATGTTTGTTTTGACAAATTAAAAAACGGATAAAAAGGGAAAACGGCTTCGCCTGAAAAAGGCGAAGTCTTTTTTTGTATTCCGTTGCGATTTTCGGGAGAGTATGATATAATATAAAAAAATGAGCATGGCGGTTTTTTCTTGAAAACGCTTATGCGTTTTCTCTGATTTCGAGCAAAGAAAAGACTATGCGGGAGGTTTTATGTTAAAGGATAGAATCGACGTTGCCGCCAAGAGAAAAAAGGCGGAAATCGTCTTAAAGAACGGCAGCTTCGTCAATGTGTTTACGGGTAAAGTGGAAAGGGGCGACATAGCCATAGCGGAGGGACGCATCGTCGGCTTCGGGTCATACGAAGGAGAGGAGGAAATCGATATTTCCGGAAAGGTCGCCCTTCCCGGATTCATCGACGGACACGTGCACATCGAGAGCTCGCAGCTCTCTCCGGAGGAGTTCGCTAAGCTCATCGTACCGAGAGGCACGACGACGATCATCGCCGACCCGCATGAAATCACCAACGTGTGCGGCGTAGACGGGCTGGATTACATCGTCGAGGCTTCAAAAAACGTTCCGTTGGACGTAAAAGTTCAACTCCCTTCCTGCGTTCCCTCCACGCCGTTTGAAACGAGCGGCGCGGTTCTCGACGGAAAAGCGACGGCGGAAAATATCAAAAGGGATTGCATTTTCGGGCTCGGCGAATTTATGAATTATCCGGGCGTCATTCAGGGCGATCCCGACGTTATGATAAAGCTTGAAGCCGCTTCCGCCGCAGGAAAGATTATCGACGGACACGCCCCCGCCGTTTTCGGCGACGACCTCAACGCTTATTTAAACGGCGGAATCGAAACGGATCACGAATGTATCAACGTGGAGGAAATCGAAGAAAAGATCGGCAAAGGCGTTTATTGTCATTTGCGCCACGGCTCTTCCACCAGAAATCTTGCCTCCAACGCAAAGGCGGTCAACGCCGTCAACCTTCGCCGTTTTATCCTGTGTACCGACGACCGTCACGCGACCGATTTAAAGCACAAAGGGCATCTCGACGACGCGCTTCGCGTCGCGGTTCAAAAGGGCGGGCTCGATCCCGTGTGGGCGGTAATCATCGCGACGCTCAACAATGCGGAATGCTATCGTTTAAAATGGAAAGGGGCGATCGCGCCCAACTATATTGCGGATATCGCCGTCGTGGACAATCTGACCGATTTCAATGTAAAATATGTCTTCAAGGACGGAAAGCTTGTGGCGAAGGACGGGGAGGCTCTCTTCAACGTATCGGAAAGATATCTTCCCGAGAACGTTCTCAATACGGTAAAATTAAACCCGGTCAAGGCGGAGGATTTTCGCCTGACGCTGAAAGGAAGAAGAGCCCATGTCATGCGGATCGTTCCCGACAACGTCGCGACCCTCGACGTGGTCAGAGAGGTCCCCTCCAAGGACGGGGATATCGACGTGAAAGGGACGGACTTTTTAAAGCTTGCCGTCGTGGAAAGGCATCATCTTACGGGCAATATCGGTCTCGGTATTCTCGAGGGCTACGGCTTTAAGGGAGGGTGTTTAGGTATCACCATTGCGCACGACAGCCATAACATCATTCTCCTCGGCGATAACAACGAGGATATGGCGGCGGCGGCCAACCATTTGAAAGAGATCGGCGGCGGTATGGTCATTGCGCACGACGGCGTATGCGAAAGCGTAACGCTGGATATCGGCGGACTCATGAGCAGTAAGAGCGAGGAGGAATTGGAAAAAGAGAGTATGTATCTCGAACAGAAGGCGTATGCGATGGGCGTCAACCGCGGGCTCGAAGCGTTTATGAGCCTCGCCTTCCTCTCTCTCGCCGTCATTCCCGAACTAAAGCTCACGGATAAAGGCTTATTCGACGTCGTGCATTTCAAGCCGATCGATATCGATGCGGATTAAGGGAAAAGCGACTTTGCTTTGCCTTTCGAAAAAATTCAGCGAAAAGGTTATTTATGGAAACGATTGTCATAGCAACGGGAAATAAACATAAGGTAGAAGAGATCAGAGCGATTTTTAAGGATTTCAACGTCGTATCACAGGAGGAAGCGGGATTTACGGGCGACGTAGAGGAAAACGGTTCGTCGTTCGAAGAAAACGCGCTCATCAAGGCAAGAGCCGTTTCCAGAGCGCTCCGTTGCGTCGCCCTCGCCGACGACAGCGGGCTTTGCGTAAACGCTTTGGGCGGCGCGCCGGGCATTTTCAGCGCGCGTTACAGCGGCGTACACGGCGACGATCGGGCAAACCGTGACCTTCTTCGAAAGGAACTGAGAGACAAAGAGGATAAGACCGCCTATTTTAAAAGTGCGGTCGCCCTCGTTTATCCCGACGGGAAATATATCGTCGGCACGGGTTGTACGTACGGTCGCATTCTCGATGAAGAGGCGGGCTCCGGCGGCTTCGGCTACGATTGCATTTTTTTCAGCGACGATCTGAAAAAATCCTTCGGACTCGCTTCGCCGGAGGAAAAAAATTCCGTATCGCACCGCTTCCGCGCGCTTCTCGATTTAAGGAGACAATTATCATGACGACGCTCCTCGTTATTTCCGATACTCACGGGAATAAAAAGGCGATCGAAAAATTAGAGCCGCTGATCGCCGAAAACGACTATGTCATTCATCTCGGCGACGGAGCCAACGATATGCTGGATATTTACAAAAAATATCCGGAAAAGGTATACGTCTGCAACGGAAATTGCGATTGGTACGGTAGCCGTATCGCTTTAAACGAATGGGAAATCGAGATCGGCTCGCATAAAATTTTTTGTTGCCACGGGCATAAATACGGAGTAAAGACCTCCTTAGACGAATTGAAGGAAGAGGCAATCCGTCGCGGGTGCGACGTAGCGCTATACGGACATACGCATATCGCCGAAATCAGGGAGGAGGACGGGATTACGCTGATTAATCCGGGGAGTCTTTCCCAACTCAGCGCGGATCCAAGCTACTGTTATTTGGTCGTCGCCGATCAAAAGGTCGTGGCGACGATCGTAAGGAGAAATCCCGCGATATCGAAGGATTCTTCAACGTAAAAGATATGGCTAAGATACTGTTCCGGTAACGTGAAGAAGGGAGGACGAAAAATGTATAAGTACGAATTACATTGTCATACGGCGAGGACGAGCGCGTGCGCCACGCTGAAAGCGCAGGAAATCGTCGATCTGTTCGTTGCGAACGGCTATACGGGCGTGTTCGTCACCGATCATTTTTTAAACGGCAATACGACGGTAAATCGCCTGTTGCCGTTCGCTTCTTACGAGGAAAGAATTGAAGAATTTTGCAAAGGATACGAGGAAGTAAAGCTTGCCGCCGACGGTAAGATAGACGTTTTTTTCGGGTTGGAGGCTTCCTATCTCGGAACGGATATTCTGATATACGGCTGGGATAAGGAACAATTAAAAGAACTTCCGCAGATCGAGCATATGGATTTCAGAAAATTGTGCGAATTTTGCAGAGAACGGGACGTTCTTGCCGTTCATGCGCATCCTTTTCGCGAGGATTATTATATCGATCATATCCGCTTATATCCGCAGGTAGAAGGGATAGAGGTCCTAAATTCCGGACGAAACGAGCTTTGCAATAAACTCGGCAATTATTACGCCGAATGTTACGGCAAAATAAAGACGGGCGGTTCGGATATTCATCACGCGTCGCATAAAATGCTCTCCGGCATGGAGTTTGACGAAAAAATAACCGACGTACGCCATTTTATCCGTTTGCTTCGCGAGGGGAAAGGCAAAATTTTGTATTCGGAAAACGTATATAAAAGAACTGATCCTATAGGGACGAATGATTGAAACAGACGGCGGGCGGTAAAGCCCGATCGATTCGGAAGAGATATTCGTTCGCCGGTCGCCGTATAAGGCGGCTTTTTTTGTCGATTTTTTTCTTGAATTCGCTTGACAAGTCTTAATATCGACGCTATAATAAGAATTAGATATTGCGCAACGAGCAATTCTTAAAATAGAAAGGGAAAGGAGATACATGATGCCGCCCAAATTTAAATTTACAAAAGAGGAAATCACCGCCGCCGCCGTCGAAGTGGTAAGGGAGCGCGGAATGGAGTGCGTCACGGCGAACGCCGTAGCCGAAAAACTGAATTCCTCCGCGAAGGTCATTTTCGGCTTATTTAACGGAATGGACGAATTGAAAGCCTGCGCCGAAGGGGAAATCAAAAACCTATTTAAGGAATTTATGAAGGAGTATCTTCCCGCGAACGGCGCGGCGGGGTATATTCGTTTCGCCGTAACCGAATCCAATCTGTTCCGTCTTTTATTTATGTCGCAGAGGGGAACGACGCCCGACGTCAATTTCGCCTTGCCGCATTTCGACGAACATTACGAAAATAATTTAAGGTATTCCGTGGAAAAATACGGGCTTGAACAGGAAGCGGCGGAAAGGATCTATAACGACGTATGGATTTATGCGCACGGAATGGCGGTTTTGTGCGTGACGGGCGCTTGTTATTTTTCCGAGGAGGAAATCGTCGCGAAAATTAAAAAATTGTTCTTTACGCTCGTAAAAGAAGAAAAGGGAGAATAATAGACCCATATGATTGAAAACGTTATCGAAATCGAAAATTTAAGCAAGTCGTTCGGGGATATCAAGGCGGTGAACGATTTATCGTTCAGGGTAAAGCGGGGCGAGCTGTTCGCCTTTTTGGGCGTGAACGGCGCGGGGAAGAGCACGACGATCTCCATTATGTGCGGACAGCTGAAAAAGGACGGGGGAAGCGTAAAAATCTGCGGCGAAAACGTAGAAAACAATTTTGCCTCGGTTACGCGCAAAATAGGGGTGGTGTTTCAGAATTCAGCGCTGGACGGAACGCTTACCGTAAAGGATAACCTCGTCGGGCGCGCCGCGCTCTATAAAATTACAGGCGAGCGGCTGGAACGAAGGCTGGACGAGCTGGATAAGCTTTTAAACGTAAAAGAGCTTTATAGGCGCACGGTGAATAAACTATCGGGCGGGCAGAGACGCAGGATCGATATCGCTCGCGCGCTTGTTCACTCCCCCGAAATTCTCATTTTGGACGAACCGACGACGGGGCTTGACCCGCAGACCCGCAAAATGCTGTGGGAAGCGGTGGCGAAGTTTAGGGAAGAGAAGGGAATGACCGTCTTTTTGACGACTCATTATATGGAAGAAGCGGCGGACGCGGACTATTGTATTATTTTAGACGGCGGTAAGATTGCGGCGGAAGGAACGCCGCTCGATCTTAAAAATTCGTTTACGGGCGATTTTATCACGATTTACGGCGCAAGCGAAATAGAGATCGCGCTGCTTAGGCGACCTTACCAATCTGTCAACGGCGGCTATCGTATCGCCGTAAAGGATACGGACGAAGCGGCGGAATTGATCGTGAAAAACAGAGAGCTTTTCCGCGATTTCGAAATTACCAAGGGCAAAATGGACGACGTGTTTTTAGCCGTCACGGGCAAAAAATTGCAAGGAGGAACATTGTAATGATAGAACTTGTATATCTGACGAGGCGTAACCTAAAAATATTTTTCAAGGACAGGGGTATCTTTTTCTTTTCTCTGATCACCCCGATCATTTTGTTGGTGTTGTATGCGACCTTTCTTGCGAACGTGTATAAGAGCAGTTTTGTTTCCGCTTTGCCCGAAGGGTTTTCCGTAAGCGAAAAACTGATCGACGCCACGGTGGGCGGCGAACTCATTTCTTCGCTGTTTGCGGTAAGCTGTATCACGG
>CAYWKM010000036.1:5679-18431 GCA_964459165.1 uncultured Clostridia bacterium | reverse complement strand
AAGGGGGGATCTTCCCGTTTTCGGCTGTTGCGACAAAAAAAACGACGGGCGAAGCTTTTTCTCCGCGCCGTCGTCGTCTTTCGCATAAAGACTATTCCTGTCTGTTAATAATATCCAAAATTTCGGAAAGTCTGTCCAAATCGTCCGCCGTATAATAATCGATGTAAATTCTGCCCTTTTTTTCGTTTCCGATTAAAGAAACCTTCGTTCCGAACGTCGTTCTCATTCTCTCGATAAAATGCTTCAACTCAAAGGAGGTCTGAGCGATCTGTTCCTCCTTGTTCTTTTTCAGAATTTCGGGCGGCGTCATAAACGCCTTTACGGCTCGCTCCGTTTCCCTCACGGAATAGCCCTTTTCGATCGCCTCCCGGGCGAGGGCGAGCTGCGATTCCTTGGGAACGGGGACCAGCGCCCTTGCGTGACCCGAAGAGAGCTTGCCCTCCCGAATCAAATCGATTACTTCCTCCGTCAGCGTCAGAAGTCTCAACGTATTGGCGATGGCGGGACGGCTCTTTCCGATGCGGGAAGCGAGGTCCTCCTGCGTCAGCTTATAATCGTCCATCAATTTTTTCATGCCGACGGCGGCTTCAATCGGGTTTAAATCCTCGCGCTGCAAATTTTCGATTAGGGAGATTTCCTCTACCTCCCTCTCGCTGTAATCCTTTACGACGGCGGGGATCGTCTCGATTCCCGCAATTTTTGCGGCTCTGAAACGGCGCTCGCCCGCGATGATCATGTATTTTCCGTCGACCTCTTTGTTGACGACGATGGGCATGATGACGCCGTGTTCTTTAATGGAAGTCGCCAATTCCTCCAACGACGCTTGATCGAAATTTTTTCTCGGCTGATTCGGATTCGCGACGATTTGTTCGAGTGGAATTTCGTTTATGTTTTTGGACGCGCCCGTATCCTCCTGCGCGTTCTCGTAGGATTCTTCCGTGTCGGAAAACAAGGCCGACAACCCTTTTCCCAATCCTTTTACCATTTTTTTATTCCTCCTTTTGTTTTTCTTCCCTTCTGAGGAACTCTTCCGTCAACGCTTTGTACGCCTTCGCTCCGTTGCTCTTCGGATCGTGAAGCAAAATCGGTTTGCCGTGACTCGGAGCCTCCGAAAGTCTCACGTTTCTCGGAATGACGATTTCGTAAACCTTGCTTTTAAAGAATTTTCTGATCTCTTCCGCAATCTGTCTGGAAATCAAAGCCCTGCTGTCGAACATCGTGAGAACGACGCCTTCGAGCCCCAACTCTTTGTTGAAATGCTTTTTTACAAGCGTTATCGTGTTGACAAGCTGGCTCAATCCCTCCATCGCGTAATACTCGCTCTGAATGGGAATGATGACCGCGTTCGCGGCGACCAAGGCGTTTACGGTGAGAAGTCCCAGAGACGGCGGACAATCGATAAAAATATAATCGTATTTCTCTTTCACGCCGTCGAGAGCCTTCTTTAAAACGTGTTCCCTGTTCTTTTTTAAAACGAGCTCGACCTCCGCGCCCGCCAAATCGATGTTGGCGGGAAGAATATCGAGACCGGGCGTTTCCGTCTTTACAATATTTTCGCCGATCGGCTCGTCGTCGATGAGAACGTTGTAAACGGATTTTTTCAAGGTCGGCTTGTCGAGTCCCAGTCCCGTCGTGGCGTTCCCTTGCGGGTCGATATCGATCAGAAGCGCCTTCTTCCCGGCGACCGCCGTGTAGGCTGCCATATTGACGCAGGTCGTCGTCTTTCCCACGCCGCCCTTTTGATTGGAAAAAGCAATAATCTTTCCCATATTCTCACCTTTTTTAAATTGTATTCTCTTCTGTTTTTCTTTTCGGATAAGGAGAGTTTCCCCTCCTTATCCGCTTGTTTCACGTGAAACTTTTACAAAAATCTTATTTGTCGAAACGCTTGAACGGATTTTCCTCCGTCTTCTTTTCCGCGTTCTCCATCGATTCGATCACTTCGGAATACGTTTTGCCTTCCATGAGAAGCTCGACCTCTTCGGTATAAATCGTCTCCTTCTCCACGAGCGTTCTCGCCATGTTGTCGAGGACGTCTCTGTGATTCGAAAGAAGCTCGTTCGCCCGCTTATGGGCTTCCTCGATAATTCTTCTCACTTCCTCGTCGATTTCGGCAGCCGTCTCTTCGGAATAGGATTTTCTGTTTTCATAATCCCTTCCGATAAAGATCGGCTGATCGTCGCCGTAAGAGATGAGTCCCACCTTTTCGCTCATACCCCAACGAGTGACCATTTTCGTCGCCAGATCGGTAGCCTTCTGCAAATCGTTGGAAGCTCCCGTCGTAATATCCTTGATGACGAGTTCTTCCGCGACGCGTCCGCCGAGAATCATGCAAATCATATCGTTGAGCTTATTGAAGGAAACGTCGTTGTCGTCGCTGTCCGGCCTCGTCATCGTATAACCCGCCGCATTGCCGCGAGGGATAATGGACACCTCGTGAACGGGATCGCAATGAGGACAAAGTCTCGCGAGAATCGCGTGACCCGATTCGTGGTAAGCCGTGCACCTCTTATCCGATTCGGTAACGACTCGGCTCTTTTTCTGAGGACCCATAAGAACTTTATTGATCCCTTCGTAAAGCTCGATGTTCCCGATGACCGTCTTATTCTTCCTCGCCGCGAGAATGGCGGCTTCGTTCAAGAGGTTCGCAAGATCCGCTCCGGAAAATCCGCTCGTCATTCTTGCCACAGTCTTGAAGTTCACGTCGGGAGCGAGAGGCTTGTTTCTGGCGTGAACCTTTAAAATGGCTTCTCGTCCCTTGACGTCGGGAAGATTCACATAAATCTGCCTGTCGAAGCGTCCCGGTCTGAGCAGCGCGGGGTCCAAAATATCGGCGCGGTTTGTCGCCGCCATGACGATAACGCCGTCGTTTCCCTCGAAGCCGTCCATCTGAACCAAAATCTGATTCAGGGTCTGCTCCCTTTCGTCGTGACCTCCGCCAAGGCCGGCTCCTCTCTGCCTTCCGACGGCGTCTATTTCATCGATGAAGATGATGCAAGGGGCGTTTTTCTTTGCGCTTTCAAACAAATCTCTCACGCGCGACGCTCCCACGCCGACGAACATTTCGACAAAGTCGGAACCGGAAGCCGAAAAGAAAGGCACGTTGGATTCGCCCGCAACCGCTTTGGCAAACAGCGTTTTTCCCGTTCCCGGAGGACCGACGAGCAGCACGCCCTTCGGCGTCTTCGCGCCGAGATTCGTAAATTTTTTCGGATTTTTGAGGAACTCGACGATTTCGGACAGTTCCTCCTTCTCTTCTTCCGCTCCCGCTACGTCCGTAAACCTCACTTTTATATTGGAGGTGACTCTCGCCTTCGTTTTCGCAAAGCTGTTCGCCTTTGTGCCGGCTCCCATACTCTGCCTCATAATCAAAATAAAGACGACTCCTATAATAATGATTACCGCAAAATATAAGACGTTGCTCCATATATTTCCGGAATTCGGATCGGACATCGTAATATCGATTCCGCCGTCCGCCCATTCCTTTACAACCGTGCCGTTGGAATACAACGAAAAAGAAATCGATTGATAGCCGGAGCCCGATTTTACGCCGTCGGCGTAATAGTAGGCGACAATCTTATATCCCGATACGGAGATCGTGTTTACCTCTGTTCCCGCGTCTTCCGAGGACAGAACGTTTCCGTCGTCGTCGTAGGTCGTTATCTTTCCGTCGATCGTTCCGTCCGCTTTATCGTCGATATAATTTTGTATATAAGATTGCATCGTCGTATAGGAAATCGTCGTCGTTTGCGCCGTTATGGTATTCCACAACAAATATACGATTCCTATGACAAGCAGCAAAACGACGATCGTCAGTATAGTTTTTGCCGTTTTATTCAAACCGTTTGTCTCCTTTTTTGTTTTTTAACGGAGCTCAGAGCTTCCCGTGAAAGCTTAGCTTTCCGTCGTTCTATTATTTTACCACAAAGCGATTTTATTGACAACCGTTTCGCGGTTCATTCTCTTATTTTTTCTTTTTTTTCATAAAATTTTCATTTTTTTAATCTTTTTTTCTCTTGCGCGGAACAAAAAAAGGCCAAAAAATGTTTCACATGAAACTTTTTCAAAATTTTTTCTGAAATTTGAATGTTTCACGTGAAACATAAGGCGCGTATTCTTTTTTATGCTCCTGCAATCGCCGTGATATAATCGACGAACCAATCGGCTGAAATCAACCAGTTAATCAAATATCCCAAAATATTATGGTTGTAGAAGGCGTTGATGAGAACCGTCGTGGAAATATAGGAATTGATCGCTTCCGCCTGAAAGAGCGCAAGAATATAGAGAATGCAATAGATTAAAAACAGTCCTTCGACGACTCCCAAAAGAAAACCTAAAAAGGCGTTCACCGATTTTACGATGGGAATATTCGAAATCGCTTCCCCCAAGGTTCTGTTTAAAATAAAACAGATAATCTTTACAAGAATAAAAATAATCAGAAAGCTGATAAGGAGCAAAACCATATTTGCGACGACGGGAGAAATCAGCTGCGCGGCGGTCGTTCCCGACGAAATGGAGGATACGTCCACGAAAGACGCGATAATAATATAAATGATAAAGGCGGGAACGCCTACCTCGGTAAGATTTTCCGAAACGTTTCCCGAAACGTCGATGTTCAAGGATTTTACGTTTGAAAACAAGCCGACGAAAGCGTCCGTAAGCTTATCGAGCAATCCGAACCAGCTTTGCAGCGATATCGCCGTCGCTTTGCAGAAGAGAAAAGCGAGAACGATGGATAAAATCGTTCCGATAAATCCGACAAGACAGCGGAAAAACCCTCTCGAACAAGCGATGACTCCGAATATCGCGACAACGACGAAAACCAGAATATCGCCGATCGTTCCGGCTCCGAAACTCAGTAAATTGTACATATTCAAATCTCCTTATACAAAAAACATTATATCATAAAAAAATTTTTATATCAAGTATATTTGCCTGAAAGTTATAAAATTAAACCTCCGCGTCAATAATAAGACAAAATAAATCGAGGAACTTTATCTATGCAATATAATTTTCATTTCAGAAACAAATATGCGGTAAACGGCACGACGCTGGCGCTGCAAAAACTCACGGCAAAAGAGAAAAGAGCGCCCGTCGTCGTATGTATCGGAAGCGACCTCGTCTCCGGCGACTCCTTAGGACCCGTCGTGGGAACGATGATATTGAAAAAGACGGAAAAAAAGGGGATTCTCTTATTCGGAAGTCTCGATTGCACCGTAACGGCGAGAGAAATCAAATATCTGAATTATTTTTTAAAAGCTACCTTCAAGGATCGGCTCGTCGTTACCGTAGACGCCGCCGTAGGGCGCGGCGACGAGGTGGGACTGATAAAAATAAGCGACTCTCCGTTGCGGCCGGGCAGCGGAATCAACAAAAAACTGGGGGAAGTGGGAAATATCAATATTCAAGGCGTCGTGGCGGAAAAGACGCCGCTTCTCGAAAGAACGCTCAAAGAGGTCCGCATGAATATGATCTACAAAATGGCGGACGTCATTTCCGATTCCTTATCCGATTATATCTATAATATGTGTTAAAAGGAGAGGATTTTATGAAAAATAAACAATAATTTAGACAAATAACCATACAAATCTACAATAGTTGATATAAAAAAACAAAAAAAATATAAAATGATTTCTTCTATTATTTTATTTGACGGATTTTTTTATTTATAATAAAATAAAATCAATCTATATAAGGAGAAGACTATCATGAAAAAGATCATTTGCAAAAAGACGTACGATACGGAAACCGCAGAAATCGTCCATAAAAAAATATTTGGAGAATTCGGTTCCGCAACGGGCTATGAGGAAACGCTCTATAAAACGCCGGAAGGTTATTATTTCCTTTACACCAACGGCGGTTCTCAGTCCAAATATACGACGGAAGGCATCGCGAGAATTTCCAAGGAAAACGCTCAAAAGATCATCGACGAAAAGAACGTGTAACTTCTTCAAGAGGCGGGAAAATTCCCGTCTCTTTTCTTAAAATTTAAAACGATAATTTTTTATCGATTTATGCGGCTTTTTAACGGCGGTTCCTCTTACGGGATCCCGCCGTTTTCTTTTTATTCGTCGCTTTCCTCTTTCGTTTCCTCTTTCGTTTCGTCGGAGGAAACGTCGGTTCTGCTGTTTCCGAGATACGTTCCCACAAAAGAGGAGTAATTTCTCTTGTAGCCCTCTTTTTTTACGTATGATCCCGTGCCCGTTCCGCCGGAAGGAGCTTTATCGGAATAATTTTTTCTGTTCTTATCGTATTTTCCGTTTTTATTATAAGGCTTCTTTTCGTAAGGCTTTCCTTCGCCGGATCTCTCGAAAGAGGATTTTTTCTCCTTGTCGTAGGGTCTTGCGTCCTTATTGTACGGCTTTCTTCCGTTGTTTCTTTTTTCGTAAGGCTTTAAATTATTGGGAATGATGACGACGTGCCGATTCGGTTCCTTTCCCTCCGATTGCGTCTTCACGTCGGGATTGTCCGAAAGAGTCGAATGAATAATTCTTCTTTCGTAGGGATTCATCGGATCCAATTTTATTTTTCTGCCGAGAGCCACCGCTTTGTCGGCGAATTTTCTCGCCAGATTTTGAAGCTTTTCCTCTCTGATTTCCCGATAATTATGACAATCTACGACGACTCTCTTATATTTTTCCTTTCCGATGTTCGCCACGGCTCCCGCAAGGGTCTGAACGGCGTCGATGATTTCGCCCTTTCTCCCGATCAGACCGCTGTAATTCTCCGTTTCGAGATTGACGACGATCTTTTCCCCTTCGCTGATTTCTCCTATTTTCGCGTCTATGTTCATGATATCGAAGAGTCCTCTTAAAAATTCCGCCGTTCTCTCCGTATCCGATTTTGCCGGACTTTCGATTTTCTTTTGCGTTTCGTCGGAAGGCGCCTCTTCCCGCTTTTCTTCTTCCTTTTTTTCTTCCTTTTTTCGAATTTTTACCCTTGCCTTCGTTGCGCCGATTCCGAAAAATCCCTTCTTTGCCTCTTCGACGATTTCAATTTCAGCCTCTTCCCGACTGATTCCCAACGCTTTGAGCCCTTCTTCGACGGCTTCCTGAGAAGTCCTTCCCGTAAATTCCTCGGAGACAGTATTCATCAATCATTTCCTCCTTATTTTTTCTTCATTTTTGTAAAATCGGTTCTCTGATATTTTGCCTGCAGCTCCCGCCTTTCCTTTCTACGAA
Source organism: uncultured Clostridia bacterium (assembly GCA_964459165.1). Classification (GTDB taxonomy): domain Bacteria; phylum Bacillota; class Clostridia; order Christensenellales; family Borkfalkiaceae; genus RGIG4074. The sequence goes on along the minus strand of CAYWKM010000036.1, from coordinate 11,250 downwards.
AAGCCTTATCGACAAAGAACTGACTTAATAACATCGTTAAAATAGAATATGCGCTGGATACCACCATATAAATGGAGAACGCGCCGCTGTACGTAAAGGCGAAAATACCGAAAATAATCGGCATAATGATCATCATCATCTTTTGCGTCGACTTCCCCTGTCCGTTTACCGTGCCCAAATCGTTTTGAGCCTTCTGACTCTTCATCGAGATAAACTGGGAAAGAAACATGAGTCCTATCGAAAGAACGCAGAGAACAAAGTATCCGTTGACGTCGCTTTTTTCTTCGTCCAAATTCGCCGTAATTTCATTATAAGTAGATTCCGAAATAACGGAATTGACGTTTACCTTCGAAACGGAACCGTCCTCGTTCGTCACTTCTATCTTTTTGGTTATTTTCCCGGTAAAATCGGAATACGTTCCGAGAGAGTGCGTCCAAGCGGTATCCGAATACCATATATTTTTAATCCAAAGAAAAGAGATTTTCGTGGAACGAAAGCTTTTAGCGGCGGCTTCTCTTCCCTTATTCTGCACGAAAAGCTGAACGCCCTCTTCCGCCGTCGACGCCTCTTCCGCGGCGATATATCCGTCCACTTCCTCTTTTGCGTAAGCGTAAGCTTTTTCCACGTCGATGTAATAATCTTTTTTACCCGACTCGCTCTTTAAATAATAGATGAGGTCCTTTTCTTCCTTTCCCTGATATTTCACGTAGGAAACGCCGTTTAAGATTACCTCTTCCGTCTCGCAAAGCAACTCGTCCTCTTCGGAAAATTCCAAAATTTCCTCGTTGTAAACCTCCACCATATTGCTGTAAGCGTGAAGATTGGAATACTGAGAAAAATAATTGAGCTCGTTAAACGCCACGATCAGAATGACCATCATAAGGATCATGGGAAGGCACGCGCCGAACATACTGTAATTGTTCTTTTTGTACAGCTCCATCATTTTTTGGCTGTACATCGCCTTATCGTTCGCGTACTGCTTTTGAAGTTTTTCAAGCTCCGGTCTCATTTCCTCCATTTTCAGAGACTGCTTGCGCGTAGAAACTCTTTGATAAATATCAAACGGCAATACGATCGTCTTTAAAATAAGGGTAAAAATAATAATACCCACGCCGACTCCTACGGCTCCGGTTAAGATTCCGATCAATTTTGCGATCGGATCCAAGCTGATATCCGGAATAGCTTCGAATAGCTGAATCGCTACGTCACTCATTCTTTTTAATTCCTTATTAATAGATAAATAGTCAGATTAACCATCTGTATAAAAAATAATTTTCGGGAACGGGGTCGTATCCTCCTTTGGAAAAAGGGTTACATCTCAAAATACGAAAACAGCCGAGCAAAAATCCGAAAATACAGCCGAAGCGGTGTAAGCTTTCCAGCATATATTGCGAACAGGTAGGGGAATAAAGACAGGTATGGCGGGATAAATATTTTTGATAAAGAAGAATCATTTTGCTCATGATCCATACGACATAAGGCTTCCATACCGTACGCCTTAAAATTCTGTAATTTAAAAAAGCGATATTGGTCAGAGACAATTTCATTTATAGAGCTTTTCTCTCTTTAAAATACTTTTGATATCCCTTTTGAAGACTTCGTAGGAATATTCCTCGCTCACCTTCGGTAAAAGAAGAACGCTCACGTTTGAAAGTTTTTCCGCCTCCGGATAAAAAGCCGCTCGCAGCAATCTCTTGATTCTGTTCCTTTTTACGCTCTTTCCGTGTTTTTTTCCGATACATATTCCCATTTCGAGCCGATCGGATTTTGCGTATAAAATCGTAAGCGACGGCGAAAATCCCCTTTTTCCTTTATTGAAAAGCTTTTGAAAATCCGTATTTTTTTTTATTTTCGAATATTTCATAAAACCCTGCCGAAATACCGATAAACCGCAGCCTCTTCTTCTACTGCGGTTTTCTTTTCGAAGTTTTTTATTCGGAAAGCTTTTTTCTTCCCTTATTTCTTCTTCTCTTCAATACTTTTCTTCCGCCCTGAGTAGACATTCTCTTTCTGAATCCGTGTACCTTGCTTCTGGTTCTCTTTTTGGGCTGGTAGGTTCTTTTCATTTTTTTCTATACTCCTGTTTTATGTCTTTTTTTAAACGATAAATATTATAACGTAAAATCTTTTCTCTCGTCAAGCAATTACGCTTGCCGTTTTTAAAATTTGATTTTTCTTTTTTAACACGCCTTTAATACGTCGTCCTTACCGGAAGAATCAAATAAAGATAGTCTTCGTTTTCTTTCTCCGTACAGATAAAGGGGGATATCGCCGAATTGAAGCCGAATACGACTTCCTCGCTTCCGATCGCCTTGACGGCGTCGTATACGAATTTTGAATTCATCGCTATTTTTATTTCCTTTCCTTCGATATCGGCTTTCACCCTTTCGTCCACTCCCCCCATATCCGAGTTGGAGGTGATTCGAATGAATCCGTTTCTGACGTCCATGATAACGAGGTTGTTCTTGTCCCCCTTGATCAGAACGGAAGCCCTCTCTATGCTGTTCTCGACGTCCGCCTTTTTCACGATCGCCCGCGTGCCGAATTCCTTGGGAATAATGGAATTTCTGTTGATAAATTCTCCCTGATAGAGACGAGAGGTGAGAATCGTTTCTCCTATCCTTATCATCATCATGCCGCCCGCCGTGTAGACGACGATATTTTCCTCTTCGCCCGTCAGCATCTTTGAAATTTCAAGCATCGTCCTGCAAGGGCAAATGATCTTCAAATTTCCGCTCGCGCTCTCCAATTTTTCCTTTCCTACCGCCAAGCGATATCCGTCGAGAGCGGTGAGCGTAATTTCCTCTCCCTCCGCTTCGACGAGACATCCCTTTAAAAGGGGACGGCTGTCGTCCGTCGCGCAACAAAACGTCGTTCCCGCGACGAGGTTCTTGAATCTTTTCTGATTGACGACGAAATTGTTTTCGTTGATATCGAAATTCAGCTTCGGAAATTCCTCAACTCCCAGAGCCTGTATATAGGAGACGGAATCCTCGTATTTTATTTCGATTCCCTTTTCGCAAACGCTCACGGTGATCGTCCGATCCGCCAACTTGCAGATAAAATCGGCAAACGTCTTCCCGGGAACGCAAATTTCTCCCTCTTCGAGAACGTCCGCCTTGATTTTATCCTGTATGGAAAGCTCTCCGTCCGTCGCCAAGAGCGTGAGAACGTCGTTATAGGCGGAAATTTTTATACATTCGAGTACGGAAACGGTGGTTCTCACGGCGCACGCTTTGCTTACGGTAAGAACCGATTGCGCTAATTCGATCGCTTCGACTGCAAATTTCATGATGTTTTTTTTCTCCTCCTTCATTGTTGTCTTAATAAGTATTAATATATATAATAATAGTAATAATAAGGTCGGTGGAAATGTGGATAACTCTTTCCTTCGTCTCTTAAAATTTCATTTTTTGCCGCTTTTTAACCATATTATAAAGCATAAACGATAAAAAATCAAGCATCTTTGTCTATTCTTTTCCTGTGGATAACCTTTATTTTTTCTGTGGAAAAGGCTGTGGATAAAACGTTGACGTTTTTTTGGTTTTGTGGATAGATTTTTCTGTTTTTTTGAAAAATTTTTCTTTTGCTCGAAAAATTTTTTTGAAAAAGAAAAAATTAACAGTTATCAACAAAGTTGTCAACAATGTGGATAACTTTTTCAACACAGTCTACAAGGTTTTTCTTGTTTTTTTTTATTTTATATAGTATAATGTTTTTCGATATGAATATGAAGGAAAGATTGGAATATTACGGCGAAAGAATAACGAAAGAAAAGAGGGAGAAATTCGATCTTTTTTTTAGAATGCTGGCAGAAAGTAACGAAATGTTTAATTTAACCTCGATAACGGAGAAAGAGGAGGTATATTTTAAACATTTTCTTGACAGCGCCGCGGGAGAATTTTTATTCAAGGAGGGAGCTTCCCTCTGCGAGGTGGGATCGGGCGCGGGCTTTCCCTCCCTCGTTCTTAAAATTTTAAGGGAAGATTTGAAGATGACGCTGACGGAAAGTACGGGAAAAAAATGCGATTTTTTGAGGAAGGTTGTGGATAACCTTTCCCTTTCCGACGTAAAAATAGAAAACGTCAGAGCGGAGGTTCTCGCAAAAAATCCGCTTTATCGGGAAAAATTCGATTATTGCACGGCGCGGGCGGTCGCGCGACTCAACACGCTGAGCGAATATTGCCTCCCTTTCGTAAAAAAAGGGGGAAAATTTATCGCTTATAAGGGAGATTCTTCGGAGGAGATAAAAGAGGCGGAAAGAGCGGTCGGTCTTCTCGGAGGAAAAATTTCTTCGGTGTACGAGTACGATCTCTTCTCTTACGGAAAGAGAAGCTTGATCGTAATAGATAAAATTTCCTCAACGCCCGAGAAATATCCGAGAGGAAACGGAAGAGAGAGAAAACAGCCGTTATGAGTTTATCGTGCGCTTTTACCGGTCATCGGAAAATATCCGAGGACTTTGAGAAGGAAACATTGAGAAAGGCGATAAAGGAACTTCTCGAACAGGGTTGCGAGATCTTTTATTGCGGCATGGCATACGGGTTTGATCTCCTCTGCTGCGAGATATTGAATTCTTTCAGGAAAGAATTCTCCTTTCAGATCGTGGCTTGTATTCCCTGTCAGGGGCAGGAAAAAGGATTTTCTTTCGAGGATAAAATTCTTTATGAGAAAATGTGCGAAGCTTGCGATAAGAAAATTATTTTGCATGACAGGTACGTGATCGGCTGTATGCAGGAGAGAGATCGGTATATGGTCGATCGAGCCGACGTCGTTCTCGCTTATATCAACAATTATAAGAGCGGAACCGGATATACCGTAAACTACGCGAAAAATAAAGGGAAAAAAATAAAATTTCTTTTATAAGAAACAGCGTTTAAAAAAGAAGAAAGTTGTTTATGAAATAATTGATAAAAAATTATCTAAAAGAAGGAGAAGACAATGAAAGAGTGGTATCAAAGTCTCGGTACGTTGGAATTGGTATATTTTTACCTTGCCGTCGTAGCCACGGTGTTTCTCATCGTTCAAATTATCGTCATGATCTGTTCCTTTGCGGGCGTTTCGGACGTCGACGGCGACGGAATCGCCGACAGCGACGAAATAAGCGGGAGCATAGGCGATAACGGGCTTTCTCTCTTTACGGTAAAGGGAATCACGGCGTTTTTTGCCGTAGGGGGATGGACGGGACTCGCCCTCTTCGAAGGAATTCCCTCCCATAAAGGAGTGGGAATCGCTCTGTCCGTCGCAGCGGGAGCCGCCGCTATGCTGCTCGTCGCTCTTATCATGCGAGCGATTTTAAAGCTTCAATGCAGCGGAAACGTCGATATGGAAAAATTAGAGGGGAAGGAAGCGTCCGTCTATGTATCGATTCGTCGCGAGCGCACGGGCAGAGGAAAGGTCACTCTTACCGCGCAGGGCAGATATATGGAGCTCGACGCGGTGACGGACGAAAAGGAAGATCTTCTCTACGGGGAAACCGTCGTCATCGAACGCATAGAGAGCGAAACCGCCGTCGTGAAGAAGAGAAAAAAAGAAACAGGGGAAGGCCCTGTCGAATAAATCATTATAAAA
>CAYWKM010000036.1:0-5579 GCA_964459165.1 uncultured Clostridia bacterium | reverse complement strand
AAATCATTATAAAAGAAATTATTGTAAGGAGTAGAAACAATGACGTCAATGTTGATGTCTGCTACGCAGACGATCGTAACCGTACTCATCGTGGTGATCGTACTCATCTTAGTGATGTTTTTGCTCGTGGTGGCTACGCGCTATAAAACGTGTCCCTCCGACAAAATCATGGTCATCTACGGGAAGATTAAGCCCAATAGCGACGGAACCTTCCGTTCCGCAAAGTGCATTCACGGGGGAGCGGCTTTCATAAAGCCTTTCATTCAGAGATATACCTTTCTCGATCTGACGCCGCTCTCCATCAGCGTGGATTTAAAGAGCGCGCTCTCCAAGCAAAATATTCGTATCGACGTTCCTTCCATTTTCACGGTAGGCATTTCCACCGATCCCGCGATTATGCAGAACGCTGCGGAGAGATTGTTGGGGCTCACGCTTCCTCAGATCAGCGACCTCGCGAAGGACATCATCTTCGGTCAGCTGCGTTTAGTCATCGCTACGATGAACATCGAAGAAATCAACACCGATCGCGATAAATTTCTCGACGCGATCTCGCGCAACGTGGAAGGGGAGCTTAAAAAAGTGGGTCTTCGCCTCATCAACGTAAACGTGACCGATATTTCCGACGAATCCGGCTATATCATCGCCCTCGGCAAAGAAGCGGCGGCAAAGGCGATTAACGACGCCCGCATCTCCGTCGCCGAAGAGGACAGAAAGGGTTCCATCGGTCAGGCGAACGCAAAGATGCAGGAAAGAATTTCCGTCGCGGAGGCGGAGTCCTCCGCCATCGCGGGCGAGACGAAATCGCAGGCGGAAATCGCGCAATCCAAGGCGATTTTAAGAGAAAAGCAGGCGGAATCCCTGAAAATTGCCGTCACGGCGGAAAAGGTTCAGGAGGCGAAGGCTCTCGAAGAATCCTATAAGGCGCAGAAGCAGGCAGAAATCGTGAGAGCGGAAAAGGAAAAGGCGACGAAGGAAGCGGATATCATCGTGTCCGCCGAAATCGAAAAGAGAAAAGCGGAGATCGAGGCGGAAGCCGTCGCCGAACAAATCAGAAGAAAGGCGAAGGGGGAAGCGGACGCGATTTACGCAAAAATGGAAGCGGAAGCGAGAGGAACGAAGGAGAAACTCGCCAAGCAGGCGGAAGGAATGGACGAACTCGTCAAAGCCGCAGGCTCTGCGGACGAAGCCGTCAGATTGCTCATCGCCGATAAGATCGAAACGCTCGTAGCCGAGCAGGTCAAGGCGATCAGCGGCGTAAAGATCGACAAGGTCACCGTATGGGACGGCGGTTCCGGCAAAGACAAGAACGGAAAGACCGCCACGGCGGATTTTCTGAGCGGTATGTTGAAGAGCCTTCCCCCCTTGGAGGAAATCTTCAATATGGCCGGCATGACGCTTCCCAAGGTCGTCTCTCCCGTGAAAGAGGAAGAGGAGAGCGGCGCGGAAGAGGAAAAAACGGAATAAAAGAAAAAAAGGGAAAGAATCCGTTTCTTGCGGGAAACGGATTCTTTTTTATATTTTTTACGAGCAAAATCCTTTTGAAGGTCTTTTAAGGGAAAGCGTTGCGTTCGAAAAAAAATTCAGAAAAAAATTTGTCGGTTGTCAACCGTTTGTTGACAAAATGTGAATAAATAATTTTTAAAAGGAGGGGAAGAAAGAGCTTTTCGCGGGTCGATCGGCAAAAAAAAGAGGAAGGCGCGAGCTTCCCGTTTATCGACGAAGGGTTTACGGAGGGCGGATAACCGAAAATTTACGAGGAATCTACAAAAATTTATAAAATAACAGGATAAAATTCCTTTATAATGCTCGCAAGAGGTTATTATGAAAGGTTTTGTAAAAAAGATGTGCATTCTCAAACAGATGAAGAGCGGTTATTCCGCCGACGGCAACGCGCTCGGCGGACTCGTCAAAGCCGAGCAATACGGCAATCTTTTAAAGTGCGAGGTCTCCCTCATCGATTTCGCGCCTTTGATCGAGGGAAATTACTGTTGCGTCGTCAGCGACAGAGCGGGGCGCACGGTTTCCTTTCCCTTGCAGACGGAGGGAGGAAAGTTCTCCTCTTCGACGGAAGCGGATATCTCCTCCGGATTCCTCGCCGTCATCTGCTACGTCGATCCTTCCGATTACTGCGCCGTCGCCTACGGCGTGAACGGCGAGCACGTTTACGATATCGGAAGTCTGCTCCTCCGCTTATTCGATATCAAAATAAAAAATTCCTTCGAGGGAGGAAAAAAATATCGGGAGGAGGGGCAAAAAGGAAAAGAGGAACTCTTCAACGAGAGAGAGCCGCCCCGTTCTTCTCCGAGGGAGGAGAATAAAAAGCAATCCGTTGCGGAAAATAAAAGAGAAGAGGGGGAGAAAAAAAATTCTTTTTCGCAACCGTCGGTTTACAACGACGAGAAGGTAGCCGACGAAAATTATTACGCTTTTTCCTCCGACGGACAGGAAAAGGAAAATTTGGAATCGGACAGTATTTTGAGAGCCTTTCGCGTTTGCGGGGGAGACACCTATTACCGCTCGGTCAGGAGCGAGCTGGACGAAATTTTCAAGGAAAATCCGGTCGACGAATCTTTGAGACGAATCTTTCCCAATTCCCTGTGGATTCGCCTGCAAGAAGGGGAAGATAAGGGAAATTTGGTGGGAATCATTCACGAACGCATGGTCGTTCGCTACGTGTGCTACGCGGCGTTCGACGACGGAAGGGTTCCCGACGACGTGAAGGAAAAAGCCTGCTTCGTTCCCGTTACCTTTTTCAGAGACGAAAAGAGAGGATATTACGTGATTTTCCGCGATGCGGATACGGGCGGGTACGCCAAGGTGTACGAAGAGTGAATTTTGTGAAAAAAGAAAAAATTTTTCCGATCGATCGTTAAAAATCGATAAAAAGGTTTACATATAAATAAAACGAAAGGAAATGAGAGGATTTTTTTATTTTACTTTTCTTTTCGTTTGTGATAAGATAGAATCGGAAGAAAAAGGGGTTTCGTACTTCTTTAATGGCGCGGACGAAGCGCGGAGAAATCCTTACGAGGTCCGCCTATTGCAGCTTTATGCTTTAACAGGAAAGGAAGAAAAACCCGTTCGCAAAAAAAACAAGGAGATTATAATTATGACAAACAACAAAAAGGTCCTTCAATTCGTGGAAGACTGCGCGGCTTTTTCTCAGCCCGATAAAGTAGTCTGGATCGACGGAAGCGAAGAACAGAGAAACGCTCTTCGCGCGGAAGCCGTGTCTACCGGCGAAATGATTAAGCTCAACGAAGAGCTTCTCCCCGACTGCTACCTTCACAGAACCGCCGTCAACGACGTCGCCCGCGTGGAGGACAGAACGTTTATTTGCTGCAAAAACGAAGAGGACGCCATGCCTCATTCCATCGTAAAATGGAAGGATCCCAAGGAAGCGTACGCGCTCACCGATAAAATCGCAAGGGGCAAAATGAAGGGCAGAACGATGTACGTGATTCCCTATTCCATGGGCGTCGTGGGCTCTCCTTTCTCCAAAATCGGCGTCGAGGTGACCGACTCCATCTACGTCGTTCTCAATATGGAGATCATGACGAGAGTGGGCAGCATGTGTCTCGACGCGCTCGGCGAAGAGGGAGACTTCATCAAGGGATTCCATTCTAAGTGCGACGTGAATCCCGACGACAGATATATCATGCACTTCCCCGAAGACGATACGATTATTTCCTTAAATTCCGCTTACGGCGGCAACGTTCTTCTCGGCAAGAAGTGCTTCGCTCTGCGCATCGCGACCTATCTCGGCAAAAAAGAAGGCTGGATGGCGGAGCATATGCTGATCCTCGGCTGCAAGAGACCTCAGGATCGGGAGACGAAATACGTGTGCGCGGCGTTCCCCTCCGCTTGCGGAAAGACCAACCTCGCCATGCTCATTCCTCCGAAATCCTACCTTGAAAAGGGCTACGAGATCACGACCGTTGGCGACGACATCGCCTGGATTCGTCAGGGCGAGGACGGCAGACTGTACGCCGTAAATCCCGAAAACGGATTCTTCGGCGTTGCGCCCGGCACCAATGAAAATTCGAACTATAACGCGCTTGCGGCGACAAAGAGAGGAACGATTTTCACGAACGTCGCGTATAATCCCGCAGACAATACCGTTTGGTGGGAAAAGCTCACCGAGAAAGCGCCCGATTTTCTCATCGATTGGACGGGAAAGGAATGGACGCCCGATATGAACGCGGATAAAAAACACCCTGCGGCGAACCCCAATTCCAGATTTACCGCTCCCGCCGAAAACTGCCCCTGCATCAGTCCCGAATTTAATTCCAAGACGGGCGTTCCCGTTTCCGCCATCATTTTCGGCGGAAGAAGAGCGACCACGACTCCCTTGGTTTATCAGTCGAGAGATTGGAATCACGGCGTATTCGTAGGAAGCGTGATGTCTTCCGAGACGACCGCGGCGGCGACCGGCGCGGTAGGCGTTCTCCGCCACGACCCTATGGCGATGAAGCCCTTCATGGGATATTCCACGGCGGATTACTTCCGGCATTGGATCGAAATGGGCAAGAAGATCCCCGACGACAAGAAGCCTAAAATCTTTAACGTCAACTGGTTCCGTCAGGATGAAAAGGGCGACTTCATGTGGCCCGGCTTCGGCGACAATATGAGAGTACTCGATTGGATTCTCGACAGATGCGAAGGCAAAGTCGACGCTCAGGAAACCGCTATCGGCTACGTTCCTTACGCGAAAGATATCAATATCGAAGGAACGGACGTCACCGAAGAGACGTTGGAAAAGCTCCTCTACGTCGATAAAAAGAAGTGGGCGGCCGAAGCGGAAGAGATCGAAAGCTATTACGACGCGAACTTCGTCGAGAACGGCGTAGACAAATTGCCCAAGGAAATCAGGGAGAGCCTCGCCACGCTCAAAGCGAATTGCGCGGAGTAAGCGACAAAAAAGAAGAAAAACTTTTTCAAAAACGCCTTTCCGAAGGCGAAAGAAGAAAAACTTTATGGATTGCGGCGTTCGACGGTTTGAACGCCGCAGTTCTTTTTAACGGATGGGAAAAGGAAAGCGTTCCTGCAAAAACAGACGGAGGGAGAACGCCGACCGCTCCTATCCTGAAAGCAAAAGGGGGGGGAGCGGTCGGCTGTTTCAAAAGAGGAATGCGGCAGTCCCTATGCCTTGCGCAGGATAAAGGGGAAAGCCGCATTTTGAGAAAAATTTTCAAACGAAAGAACCGTCGGACGAAATATCTTCGTCCGACGGCTCTTTTTTATAATAAGGGGGAAAATGATGAGCGATAGCAATGAAAGAGGAAGGGTTTTTCCTTGCCCTCTTTACGAAAATATCTTAGCATAAGAAGGAGAAAATGTCAAAAAAGAATTTCAAAAAAAATTTAAAAAAATTTTTTTCTTTCGGTTTGTCAAAAATCGGGAGAAAAGCGCGTTTTTTGGCGAACAAAGTTGAAAAAAACGAACAAACCGACGGCGATCGGAAAGCAAGCGAGAAAAAAAGACGCCAACGCAACAAAAATTTTTTCGCAAAGCGAATTTTCTTGCATAATGCGAATGATTTTTTTAAAAGTTTGTGTTATAATAAAGTAGACGAAGCG
>CAYWKM010000035.1:0-18556 GCA_964459165.1 uncultured Clostridia bacterium | reverse complement strand
TATCGTAAAGATAGGATTTCGCCACAATCAACAACCGCTTCTTCGTCAGGATAAAAAGCTCTTCGAGAGCGCGAGAGTCGTTTCGGGCGATTCCTTCGATTGCTCGATTCACTTGTTTGATAAAACGCTTATCCGTCATACGCACATAACCCTTTTTCCGATAGGCAATCGAAAAATTATATTAAAATTCTATCATAAAAAACCGACGTTTACAAGCAAAACGCGCACGTTGCGGTCGTTTATCGTTTTTTTATTTCCAACCCCTTATTTGAAAAGCAACGGAATGGAAACAAAGTTCGCTTTGCCGTCGATGACTTATAAAAGAGCCCGAATTTTTCCTCGGACTCTTTTATGCGAATTCGCCGTTTATCTTGAATTCAATATTATTATTTGATATTTTTATCGTCTCCGATTCCCCGCGAGCATTTAACTTTCATTCCTTTCATTTATTTTTCGTCCGATCCTCGGTTTTTATCGGAGAAAAATTTTTATACGACGATATCGTCGGGAAGAGAAAAGGAATCCGTCGTGGCGGTAATGACGAGATCGTGCGGAATACAAATGATGCTGTCGATCGGCTTCCTGATGCTCATATACGTGCAATCCTTATCGGAAGAACAGTTGGCGTCCTTCATGGAGGCGCGTCTCTGCTCGCAATCAATGACGAGGACATTATAACCGTCCCCTTTCGCCGTATATATGACGATATTGACAACGCCTTCTTCTTCGCTTACCGCAAAAGAAACCTCCGTTCCCCCCTTGTCGGTAAACGAGCGCTCCTCAAAAGAAAAACTGCCGACGACGGTATTTTTATAAGAAATCTCGACTCCCGTAATATCCCCTGCCGATTTGTTCTTTTGAAACACGACGATGAACATAGCGACGATCGCCGCAACCAACAAAAGATAAATAACGATATCCCATAATCGAAATATTTTATTGTCCTTTACCTGCTTTATCGTTTTTAAAGACATTTATAAAACCTTAATTTTCCCTTCTCCGTCGCCGATCCCGAAAATTTTGAAGAGCGTATCATATCCCTCCTGAATGGAAAAGCCGTTCTCTTCAACGTTCGTATAGACCTCGAACTGCTGCAATTCGTCGTTCGTATAAACAAACGTCACCTTACGGTCGGTCAAATTTTCATTGACGAAAGAAATCGCCTTCTCCACGCCCATGACGGAGAGCGCCGTCGTGAGCGCGTCGTTTTCCGCCGCGTCTCCCCCCACGATGCTCGCCGAACAAATTCCCGTCTGTATCGGACAGCCCGTGGAGGCGTCGATGATATGGCAATATAAAACGCCGTCGTTCACATAAAAATGTTCATAATTTCCGCTCGTGGAAACGCCGACGTTCTGATCGTATACGCGGGCGTACCAATCGCCGAGGAAAGAGCCGAACTGCGTGGGATAAGTGAATTTTATGCTCCAATCGTACGGAACGCCGTTTTCCGTTTCGTAGCAGGGATATTGTAAAATACGGAGGCTGCTCCCTCCCAAAGAAACGTAACCGAATGAAAAGCCTGCCTGACGAATGATTTCGGCTGCGCCGTCGGCGGCGTAACCCTTTCCATACCCCCCGAGATCGATCTTCATGGAATAGGTAATTCCTTCCACGGTGACCGTATTCGACGGTTTGGTGACGTAATAGCCTTCTTCGTCCTCCTCCAAAAGAATATCGCCGAAGTTCGTAAGCGTTTGAAACGCCTCCCGATACTCCTCCTTCGGCAATTCGTCCGCAATGACGGCGCGGTCATACTTTTGCGTCGGCTGATAGGAAGACCCCGCGTTTAAAATTCTCGGAGAGAACCCCCACAGATCGACGAGCATACTGACGGCGGGATTATACGCCCCGTCTGTTTCAAAATAGATTTTCTCCGTCTCTTTCAATGCGTCGTAGGTCATTTTGCCGATAGAGATTCTCTCTCCCGCTTTCGCTTCGTTAAAGCGATAAACGTCTCCTCCGACGCTCTCGGAGCCCAAGCTGAATTCCACCTCTTTGATATATGCGTCTGTATCGGAAAGAACGGATTCCGCCCTTTGCTTTTCCCCTTCCTCCTTCGTATCATAGTAATAGAGAATCGTGGAAGCCGTATTGAAATAATCGGAAGCCTTCGACGAGAGAATATAAGAATAGGAAGAGAAATCTTTTATCATATCTTCATCGTCGGGATCTTTTTCGCAAGACGCAAACGAAAACGCGCCGCCGACAGCGATGAAGCCGCAAGCGAGAACGGAGATCACCTTTTTCATACGAACACCTCCTTTTATAAAAACATTATAACATACGGAAGATATTTTTTCAAACAATTCCTTTATATAAAGACGTCGACCCGGCGATGAAAGTCGGGTCGATCGGTTATTCGTTTGAATATCGGCTGATCAATAGTCGAGAGCCGCGTCGTACGCATTGAGAATGAGCTGCGCGTAGCTTAAATAGCCTTCGGGATCGGAATTGAGATCCGTCCATGTCGCGCCCGTGCTGACGTCTCCGTCATACCAATAGCCGTCTTCGCCCTTTTCAAGAGCAAGAAGATTATCCACGCCGTACTCCAAAACGTATTCTACGGTAGCGTTGCGGTTAGGAACCCACTGATGACCTACGTTGTTTGTCCAATAGCCGTTAAATTCTTTATCGAGTTGAGCGGCGGTAATCTTGGTGTTGTCCAGAGAACCGTCTGCGAGCTCTACATAAATTTCACCCGCTTCGATCGCCTCGACGTATTCCTTGCGATTGTCTTCGTCGGCCATGAGCTCGGCGAAAGTCGCGCCGTTCTCATCGACGTAGTTCGTTCCGTTATAGGTGAGCTCTTTCGTGCCGTAAGAAACCTTTTCATAGAATTCTCCGTCGTTTACCTTAGCATAGGAGGAATAATCGAGGAAGACGTATTCCTTTAAGGTAAGACCGGTAAGCTTATCGCCTGTCGTCGTGACGGTAGCGGCGCCCACATATGCGCCCGTATGAACGAGTCCGTATGCGGTAGCCGTGCTGATAGCGGTTCTGTTCTGAACGCCGAGAGCGTCCTGAACGGCGAGAATCAAACGACCGGAACACATCGTTGCGCCCGTGACGATATCCATGCCGCTGACGGAAAGAGGTTCGCCCATCTCGCCTGCGCCGTTTCCGGAAACGCCTACTTCCACTTCAACCTTTGCAAGATCTACGACGTTCATGCCTTTAAAGGAAGCGAGGAACGCTTCTTTCCCGTTCTCCCAAACGGCTTTATCCGACCAGCTGTCGGTCGCTTCGATATAGTCGGAATCGACGATGGTAACGCTCTCGATCTTTCCGGCATATACGTCGACGCTTACCTTTACGCCGTAGGTGGTATACCAAGCGGGAATCGTATACTTGTATTCGCCGGTATAGGTGACGGTGGAGTCGATCCCGAGCGCATTCTTAACGGCAAGGATCAAACGACCGGAAGACATCGTCGCTCCGGTAACCACGTCCATACCGGAAACTGCGCCGGGCGCGCCGCCCGCTTCCGTCGTAACCGTAACGGCTTCGAGTTCGGAAATCGTCATCCCCTCGAAAGCTTTGAGAAAATCCGCTTTGCCGTCGTTCCATGCGGAGTTATCCCAACCCCAATCCGCGTTGGATTCGGACGCTTCGATGTAATTGGAATCGACGATGGAAACGGACTGGATTACGTCGCCCTTTACGTCTACGCTTACCTTTACGCCGTAGGAAGAAGCGGTATCGTAAGGATTTACATAAGCATACTCGCCCGTCTTGGTTTCGCTCTTTTCTCCGCAAGAAGTCATTGCGCCGCACAAAGCCGTTGCGAGAAACGCGCTGCCGACTACCGCCAAAATTTTCGTTTTCTTCATAGAATATAACCTCCCTTTTTTTAATTTATTTTCCGATCATATGACAATCCCGATCATATGATAATAAGATAAGAATATTTTACAAGATTCTCGCGAGCCTGTCAACGAAAATTTACCTATTTTGAAATTTTTCTTCTTATTTTATGCTTTCCCCGTTCGTTTTTACGACGTTTGCGTAATAATAGGCGCTCTGTTTCAACGTTCTTTCTCCGTTATCGTAATCGACGTGGACGAGTCCGAAATGCTTGGAATACCCCTCCGCCCACTCGAAATTATCGAGCAGAGACCAATAAAAGTACCCGTCGATTTCTACGCCTTCGTCGGCGGCGCGCATGAGTTCCCTAAGATACCTCCTGATAAAGTCGATACGGGAATAATCTTTGATTTCGCCGTCGAGATCCTTCCACTCGGAGATCGCCGCCCCGTTTTCTGTGTAAACCACAGGCAAGCCGTATCTTCTATATAGAAATTTAGGCGTATAATACATGACTTCGGGATAGACCGCCCAACGCATATCGGTGAGCGGATCGGAAGCTTTGGGCGGCACGGGAACGGTCCTTCCGTCCTTCACCTCGATATAATCGCCCGTATAAGTGTTTACCCCGAAAAAATCAAAATTCCCTTTAATGACTTTCATATCTTCTTCGGAGGGATGAAAATGATTCTCCTCGAACATGGATTGGAAAGAATCCGGATATTTGCCGAGAATCATGGGATCCGTCCAGAAACTCGTTCCGAACAAGTCGCCGTGACAGGCAAACGACGCCTCGTAGGCGGCTTCTTCGTCCTCCTTTTTTAAGGGCATCGTAGCTCCGTAAGCCATGGCAAACCCCACCTTGATCGGACGGGAAGAGTGGGCGCGAAGAGCTCTCTCGGCAAGCCCGTTGGCGAGGAGAACGTTGTGCGCGACCTTTAAAACCTCCTGACGGGGAAGCTTTAAGAAAGGAGCGTGACCGCCCTGATAATGGCCTATCTCGACAAAGCATTGAGGCTCGTTAATCGTGATAAAATGCGCGACTTTATCGCTGAACAGCTCGGCGACGGTAGCGGCGTATTCTTCAAACCATTTGGGCGAATCGGGGTTCTGCCATCCTCCGCGAAGATACAGCTCGTAGGGGTAATCCCAATGGAAGAGCGTGACCCACGGGGTAACGCCGTTCCTTAAAAGCTCGTCGAAAAATTCGTTATAAAATCGCTTGCCGTCCTCGCTGACTTCCCCCACGCCGTGCGGCATAAGACGCGGCCAGCTGATCGACAAACGAAAATTTTTCAATCCGAGACGCTTCATAATGGCGACGTCTTCCTTAAACCGATGATACGTGTCGCAAGCCACGTCGCCCGTATGTCCTTGGTAAACATAACCGCCGGCGTTGCATCCCATATCCCACACGCTCCGACCCTTGTCGGCTTCGTACGCGCCGCCCTCGATCTGATAAGAGGCGGTAGCCGTTCCCCAAGCAAAATCCTTTTTAAAGCCCATTTGTTTCTTCCTCCGTATCAATATTTTCCGCTTGTTTGATCCACAAGTCCGCCGAGGCGTCGGAAGGCATACGCCAATCCGATCGGGGAGAAAGGGTGACGGATCCGATTTTCACTCCGTCCGGTATGCATGAACGCTTAAACTGCTGCGAGAAAAATCTCTTATAAAAATTGACGAGCCATTTTTTGAGCGTTTCGTTGTCGTATGCGCCGCCAAAGGCGTTCTTTGCAAGAAAATATACCTTTTCCGGCTCGAATCCCCAACGGATCGCATAATAGAGATAAAAGTCGTGAAGCTCGTAAGGTCCTACGAGGTCTTCCGTCTTTTGCACGATCCTTCCATCCTTATCGGGCGGAAGAAGCTCGGGCGAAATTTCCGTGCCGAGAATGTCTAAAAGGACTTCTCTCGTCTCGCCCCCTATCCGCTGCGCTTCGCTTTTTACGAGATATTTTACGAGGGTCTTCGGAACGGAAGAATTGACGGCGTACATACTCATATGATCGCCGTTATACGTACACCAGCCGAGAGCGAGTTCGCTTAAATCTCCCGTTCCGATCACAAGACCGCCCGTCTCATTGGCGGTATCCATTAAAATGAGGGTACGCGTCCTCGCCTGCGCATTTTCATACGTCACGTCGAGAATCTCTTTATCGTGTCCGATATCCTTAAAATGCTGTAAAACGCTGTCGGCGATTTTCACCGTGCGGGAAGTCGCGCCGATACATTCAATGAGCTTCAATGCGTTATGAAAGGTTCTTCCCGTCGTGCCAAAGCCGGGCATAGTGACGGCAAGGATATCTTTTTTATCCTTTTTAAGCAGGTCAAACGCCCTCGCCGCGACCATTAAGGCAAGCGTAGAATCCAGCCCGCCGGAAATGCCGATGACCGCCGTCTTTGCCCTCGTATGCTCGATTCTTTTCGCCAGAGCGTTCGCCTGCAAAGAAAGAATAAACTGCGCCCGCTCCTCCAGCTCTTCCGGACGGGAGGGAACGAACGGCGTTCGTGAGAAGGTGCGCGAAAGCTTTGTTTCCTCATTGTCCGCTTCAAATTCCACGGTAAGAAATTCGTCTTCGTCGTAACCCGAGCGAAAAGTCGTGGTCTTTCGGCGTTCGGCGGCAAGCTTCTCCACGTCGATTTCGGACACGATCGTCTCCCCCGAAAAGAGCGCGCTCTCCTTTAAGACGCTCCCGTTTTCCGCAATGAGATTATGTCCCGCGAAGGTCATGTCCGTAGAGGATTCCCCCCGACTGCAATCCGCATAGATATAGCCGCAAATACATTTGCCCGACTGCGCGGAAACGAGGATACGGCGATATTCGCTTTTGCCGATCATTTCATCGGAGGCGGAAAGATTGACGACGATATTCGCTCCGTTCAACGCTAATTGAACGGAGGGGGAATCGGGAACCCATAAATCCTCGCAGATCTCGCAGCCGACCGAAAAGCGCTCGTTTGTCCTTTCCCGAAAGAGAATACGCCTTCCGAAAGGAATGTACTCGTCCGCTTTTTCGTCGTAAATATCGAAAGCAAAATTATTTTCCGGAGCGGACGTAAAATGCCTTTGCTCGTAAAACTCGTTATAATTGGGCAAAAAAGTCTTGGGGATAAACGCGAGAATTCTTCCGCCGTTGAGGGAGGCGGCTACGTTATACAGCTTTCCGTGAAACGCATACGGCAATCCGACAAAGACGAGCATTTTTTTGCCCTCGGTCGCCGCCGCAATCCTGCTTAGCTGCTCCTTGCAGGAACGGATCAAAAGCGGCTGATTGAACAGATCGCCGCAGGTGTAGCCGCTTAAAGAGAGCTCGGGAAAGACCAAAAGCTGAACGTTCTGTTCAGCCTGTCTTTCAATCTCTTCGATGATTTTATCCGCATTATACGTCGGATTCGCCACCTTTAAAGGCGGGGTAGCCGCCGCAACCTTGATAAATCCGTATTTCATAACAATCTCGGCTTATTCCCTGCCGTTCGCGCCGACCGAAGCCGTCGCTCCCGCGACGGGAGCGAAGCCGCCCTTTGCGATACGCACGGCTTCCCTTATCTTCTGTTCGAGCTCCTCCGCCATTTCCGGATTATCCTTTAAGAACTGCCGCATTTTATCCCGTCCGTTGGCTATCTTCGCGTCGTTATAATAGAACCATGCGCCGCTCTTTCTGATCACTTCGTATTCCACGCCGAGATCGATAATGCATCCTTCGTTGGAAATCCCTTCGCCGTAAAGGATGTCAAATTCCGCCTGTTTGAAGGGAGGAGCCACTTTATTTTTGACGATTTTCGCTTTCGTCCTGTTCCCCACCGCGCCGTCGCTGTCCTTTAAAAGATCGGATTTTCGCACGTCGATACGAATGGAGGCGTAGAATTTGAGCGCTTTGCCGCCGGGCGTCGTCTCGGGATTGCCGAACATAATGCCGACCTTTTCGCGCAGCTGATTGATAAAGATGATGCACGTCCTCGACTTGTTGACGATGGCGGTGAGCTTCCTCAGCGCCTGGCTCATCAATCTCGCCTGCAAGCCGACGTGGGGATCGCCCATGTCGCCTTCGATTTCGGCTTTGGGCGTGAGGGCGGCGACGGAATCGATGACGATCAGGTCTATGGCAGAGCTTCTCACGAGGGAATCCACGATGTCGAGAGCCTGCTCGCCGGAATCCGGCTGAGAGACGTAAAGCTCGTTTAAATCGATTCCCAAATTCTTCGCATAGACGGGATCGAGCGCGTGTTCCGCATCGATGAAGGCCGCAACGCCGCCCATTTTTTGCGCTTGCGCGATGGCATGAAGGGCGAGCGTGGTTTTACCGGAGGATTCCGGACCGTATATTTCAATCATTCTGCCGCGGGGATAACCGCCTACGCCGAGGGCAAGATCGAGCGTAAGGCAACCGGAAGGAATGACCTCCATGTCCTGCGTGCCCGCGTCCTCGCCGAGCTTCATGATGGCGCCTTTTCCGTACTGCTTTTCGATTTGCGTCAACACGGCGTCGAGCGCTTTGAGTTTTTCTTCGTTCATAAAATGTATCTCCTTTGCTTTTTAACTGATTACCTTCAATGCCTGAAACAGGGCGTAATTGATTGCGGTTTTGGTGATTTTTTCTCTGTCGCCCGAAAGATTGAACTTACTGACGTATATTTCGTCTTTTACGCCCACGGCGATATAACATAATCCCACCGGCTTGCCGGAACCGTCGGCGTCGGGTCCGGCGACGCCCGTCGTAGAAACGGCAAGATCGCAGCTTCCCGTCTTCAACAATCCCGCCGCCATTTCGTAAGCCGTTTCGTCGGAGACGGCTCCGTTATTAAAGAGAGTTTCCTTGGCGACGCCGAGCCGTCTGATCTTTGAATCGTTGGAATAGGTATTCAATCCCTCGAAAAAAACTTCGCTGATCCCCGGAATGGAAACTAACCGCGAAGAGACGCCGCCGCCTGTGAACGATTCCGCCACGCTTATTTTCATGCGGCGCAGCTTCAAGGCCTCAAAGAGGCGGTATTCGATGCTTTTATCTTCGAGCGCGTAAATATAATCGTTTAAATCGCCCATAATAATCCGCTTGACCGCGTCGATAAGGATCACCGGCGTCGTCGTGTCGTACACGATTTCAAGTCGGATATCGCCGAAATTTTCGTTGATGTGAAAGGCGAGGGTGTTTCTGCTGAGCTCCGAAGCCTTCGCGACGGCGGTTTGAATCTTTTTCATAGGCGCGCCCACCATGCGAATGACAAGCTTGAAATTCGAAACGCCGTATTTGCGTTTCAAGTACGGAATGAGTTGAGTGGACGCGATATTTACGCCGAACGAGCCGGTCGGACACACCAAAAAATTACAATCCTGCGTGACGAGAATGTAATCGGCGAGAAAATCCATATCGGCGACGCTTCCCAAAACCCCTTTCAGACTCTGTATCAGAACGCCGTCCGCAATAAAAATCAGGTTGTCGCAGTTTCCCCTTTCCGCCGTAATCGTTTCGCAGAGACCGGACACATTGTCAAAGGGGAGGATAAAGATTTTCCCGACGGAAAATCCCTCCTTCATAAAAGCGTCTATGACGGACTCAAAATCGATGGCAGACATAAAGCTGTTTACATTACGCAAAACGATACAAGTGTTTTTCATCTCAGTCGAATTTTTCCTTTTGATTTAAGCCTTTAAAACGGCTTTATTTTTGAGTATATAAGAACAACCGGAAAGAACGGTCAACAGGGTCGCGACGAGAAAGAGCGCGAATCCAATCAATGCAAATACGTATCCGACCTTGACGCTCGCCTCAAACACGCCGAGGGCGACGATCAGGACGACGATGGCGACGTCTTGGAAGGTCGTCTTATATTTTCCGAGCTTCTCCGCCGCGAGAACGAGCCCCGTCGTCGCCGCGACCTGCCGGAATCCGCTGATGATGAGCTCCCGCGCCATGATGACGCAGATACAAATCGCAGCGATCATATAGCCGACGTGATTGCTCTGCATGACTTCTTCGGAGGGATTCATTCCCCAAAAGACATAATTGAAAAGGTAGGATTTCGTCAAAAGCAGAATAAACGCCGTGGAGACGAGTACCTTGTCGGCGATGGGATCGAGAAATTTACCCATATTGGAAACCATATGATATTTTCTGGCGATTTTCCCGTCGGCGAGATCGGTAAGCGAGGCGACGGCAAAAACGACCGCCGCGATATAAAAGTTGACGGGAATCGCCGTAAGATAAAAGAACAACACGAATACGGGAATCAACGCGATGCGCGCATAGGTGATTCTGTTCGGCGTGACGATATCCGGAATCAGCCTCTTCTTTGTCTTAGCGCTTTCACTACTCATTTTTCATAATCCTCCGTTCGTCCGTATAAATCGTAATTTCCCGCTCGAATAATTTTTATCCGATAAGTCTCCCCCTGAATCGCTTCGTTCGCATGAAAATAAACCTTTCCGTCGATATCGGGGCAATTAAAGTAAGCGCGACCCTCAAAGCAGTTCTTTTCATAGTCGATCCCGTCGCAGACGACGTCCACGGTCTTTCCGATAAAGGAAGAGAGAAACTCTCTTGAAATTTCTCTCTGCGTCGCGTACAGTTCCTTTACCCGCCGTTTTTTCTCATGGTAGCGGATCTGTTCGGGCATTTTTGCCGCAGCGGTATCGGGTTCCCTCGAATAGGCGAAAAACCCGCAGTTGGCGAGCTTTGCCTCTTTTAGGAATTCCTTCATTCCCTCAAATTCTTCCTCCGTTTCCGACGGAAAGCCCGCGATAAAAGTGGAACGAACGGCGATATCGGGAATTTCTCTCTTTAATTTTTTGATGAGTTCAAGATATTCCCTCTTCGTACCCTTACGATTCATCAGCTTTAAAATTCTGTCCTCGCTGTGCTGCAAGGGGATATCGATGTAATCGATGATTTTTTCGTTATCCCTTATCTCCGCGATCAATGGATCGTCTATCCTGTCGGGGTAACAGTACAAAAGCCGTATCGAATGAACGTTTTCCAGCAAGGATAGTTTGTGCAATAATTCGACGAACTTATTCTCCCCGTATAAATCTTCTCCGTATCGCGTAGTATCCTGCGCGACGATGATAAGTTCGGAAAGTTCGCCTAAATTTTCCGCCTCCTCTATTAACTCATCCATGGGATATGAGACGTATTTCCCCCTTATTTTGGGAATCAGGCAGTAGGTACAATGATGGTAACACCCGTCTGAAATTTTTAAATAGGCGTAATGTTCGTCGGTTGTCAGCGCCCGTTCCTTTGATGCGAGCTCTTTTCCCCGACCCACGTAATTGACCCTGCCGTTTTCGTAGGACTCGTTAAGAGCCGTGAAAAAATCGGCATAGTCCTTGGTTCCGAGAAATACGTCCGCCTCCCGTAAGGGCTCGAAAATTTCGCCGATAAACTTCTGCGGCAAACAGCCCGTTACGACGATCTTTTCTAAATTTTCGTCCCGATAGGCGTCGTTTTCTATAATGGCGTCGATCGACTCTTTCCGCGAAGAACAGAGGAAGGAACAGGTATTGACAATAAGCACCTGCACCTGAGACATATCGCTGCTCACTCTGCAACCGTTTTTTTGAAGGAAAGCGAGAAGCTTTTCGCTGTCGACTCTGTTCTTATCGCAGCCGAAAGAAATCATCCCATATATTTTCTCTTTGAGATCAGTCATCATCCTCTCCGTCGTTCAGACTTTCGCCGAAACGACTTTCAAATTCTTCGGGCGTAAGAAGAACCTTCCTCGTCTTGGCGCCGTCGAAGGGCGAAATATAGCCCTGTCCCTCCATCCATTCGATAATTCTTCCGGCTTTATTATAGCCGACCGAGAATTTACGCTGAATCATGGAAATGGACGCGGAGCCCTGCTGCACGACCATGCGCAAGGCGTCGATGTAAACGGGCTCGACGCTGCCGCCGCTCGCGCTTTCGGAAGATTCGCCGGAGGATTCGCTCATCTTTCTGTTGATGATCTCCTCCACCGCAGGGTCGTAATACGCTTCGTTGTTGTCCTTGATATATTCTACGACGTTCTGCACTTCCTCGCTGCTGACAAACGCGCCCTGCACGCGCACGGGCGTAAACATAGAGGAGGTTTTATACAGCAAATCGCCGTTCCCCAAAAGCTTCTCCGCGCCCTGCTCGTCGAGAATGGTGCGCGAATCGACCTCCGCCGCGACCTTAAAGGCAAAACGGGTGGGAAGATTGGATTTGATGACGCCGGTAATGACGTCTACGGAAGGACGCTGCGTCGCGATGACGAGGTGAATGCCGCACGCGCGCGATTTTGCCGCAAGGCGAGAGATTCTGTCTTCGATATCTTTCTTTGCCACCGACATCAGATCGGCGAGCTCGTCTACGATGATGACGATCTTCGGAAGCTTTTCGTCGTCCGTCTTGATCGCTTCGTTATACTCGTCGATATTCCTTACGACGGTGCCGGCTACCATCATTTGGTTAAAAAGCATATATCTGCGCTCCATCTCGTCGATCGCCCAATTGAGGATAGCGATGACTTTGACGGGTTCGCTGATGATCTCGTTTACCATCAGATGAGGCAGATGATTGTATACGGCAAATTCGATCTGCTTCGGATCGACGAGAACGAGACGAAGCTCTCGCGGCGTATAACGCACGATAAGGCTCAGAATAAGAGAATTTAAAAAGCAGCTCTTACCCGAACCGGTCGTACCTGCCACGAGGAGGTGCGTCATCTTAGCGATTCTTCCGTAAATATTTCTGCCCTCGACGTTTTTGCCGATGGCGAACGTCAAGGAGCTCGGCTGAGCCGTTTTAAATTCGTTGCCTTCCAAAAGGGGCTGAAGCCCTACGATGCTCCGCGTTTTATTGGGAACCTCGATGGAATTCGTACCGTTCTCGAGATTGGGGAAAATATTGACCCCGTCCTTCGCCCTCAACGCCATGGCGATATCCATCGCGCAGGCGGAAACCTTTTTCGAAGGAATATGCGAGGGTACCTTTACGTCGTAACGGGTAAAAGTAGGTCCCACCGTCACCCCCGTAACCTCCGCGTCCACCTTGATGAGCGCGGCGAGACTGTCCACGATGATCCGTTTATGCTCTTCCTGTTCGGCTCGGTTCGAATCCGTCGCCGACGAATATTTTCTGAACAGAGACAGCGGAGGGCGGACATAGTCTTTATGCACGGAAAAATCCGCCTTTCCGTACATACCCATCCCTCTCGCGCTGCTGCCTGTGACGTTCCTCTTCTCCGTCTCGCGCGAGGAGGAAAAATGATTGGAGGAGAATCCCGCCGCGGCGGCTCTCTCCGACGGCTTTTGAGGAAGCGGCTCCTCCTTCGGTTCGTCTTCGGGGAGAAACGCGCCCTGCGAAGCTTCTCCCGAATCGGAGAAATCGAAGAAATTGTCTTTGTCTATGCCGCCGGCTTCGGGAGCGGCGTCCGCCCTTCTCTCGCCTCCTCTTCGGGGAGCTCTGCCTTGATTCGGGTCGAAGTCGGAAGGAAAATAGGAATGATTGTCGGGCGAAGGCTCGCTTTTGAGCAAAGCGTCGCGCATGGCCTGTCTTTCGACGGGATCGATATCCCCTTCCAATTTCCCGAAGCGGGGCGCGCGGCGATTCCTTGCGGAAGGCTCCGATATGCCGCCCTCATCCGTATGGTCCTTTTCCGACGGTTCGGAAGAATCCACATGAGGAATCAGCCTGTTGTCTTCGATATGATCCGAAGAAAAACGCGACTCGTAATCCTCCTCTCTCTCTGCAAAAAAGGACGGCGCGCCTTGCTCCTCGGACCTTTCCAAGCGTTCGGGATTGTGCCGCGCAAGCGTCGAATCCTCGCTTTCCTCTTCGTCCGCGCTCTTCCTCTCGTCGAGCGCATAAGGATTATAGCTTCCGCGATTGTCCAATTTATTTTCGTCTTCGACGATTTTTTTCGGACGGGAAGGGTCTCTCTCCTCGTCCTTGGCTTTCTGATAGCCGTCTATATAACTTTCATGATCTCTGTAAACGTACGAACCGCGGGAATATTCCTTTTTGTTTTGCTCGTCGAGCGCACGGATCTGCTTATAGGACGTTTTATCCGCGTCCTCGTTATGGGAGGACGATCGCGTATTGAAACGGGAATATTTATCATACATCAGATTATGATCGATATAATTTTCAGGCTTTTGCGTAAAGAGGATTCTCTTTTTCTCCTCCCTGTCTAAGGAATCGACGTTGACGAGCTCTTCTTGCTCCTCCTCCTTTTTAGAGAACATATCGTAGCGATCCGACCCCTCTTCCCCGCGAACGGGAGCCGTTCCGTAAAGGATCTCTCTGCCGCTTAAATTGGTAAAATCGGCGCTTTGGTATCTTGACGGATCCTGCTCTACGGGGTCGGATTGGCTCTGCGGCCGATCCTGTTGGCGATAGGAATCAAAATCGACGTCTACGGGATAATAGCGCACGCCATCCGGTTTGAGCTCGCCCCCCTCGGCGGGAGAAGGCGGCGCGACGGGCGGCTCGTTCGAAAGAAGCGAAGATTCTCTTCCGTTCCTCCGCGCGCCGTATTTTTTAAAAGAGACGACGGAACGGAAAGCTACATAGGCAAAGAACAGCGTAAGTATGGCAAAGATGACGTAAGAACCCGTCGAACCCATAGCGTAAACGACGGGATAACTGAGAAGCGCTCCGATAACGCCCAATCCCGTAGCGGAATAGCTGCTGGATTCCGCCGCGTCGAAGCAGGCGGAAAGATAAGGGCCGAACTTTGAAAGATCGTAAGAAGCTACCGTCGCCGTGTGAACGATCATTCCGAGGGAAAGCGCGCAGAAAAAAACCAAAATACCCGAACGAACGTCGAGCATAGCCTTTTTGTCCAAAAGCTTCCTAACGGAACATACAAGCGTAAAAAACAAAATCGGATACACGGAAAAGCCGAATAATCCGAACATGAAGGATGAAATCGCGTCGCCGACGCTGCCGAACACCAGACTTCTGGTAAAAAGAATAAATAAAATGAGCGCGCTGAACACGATAAACGTGATGCAAAACGTATCCTTCGAAAAAATACGTTCCTTATATTTATTATTGTCGTTCTGCTTTTTTGCCGCCAAGACAATATTCCTCCAATTTACAATTATTCATATTATAGCATTTCAGCGAAAAAAATTCAACGGTATTCAAGCAAATTTTCGTTCGCTCCATAAAAAATTTTATCGAAAAGCGCAAAAAACGGATTTTTCCCGCTTTTGCGGAAAATCCGTTTTTTTGCCGTGATTTTTGAAAACAGCCGATCTCCCCGCTCGGAGAAAGCCGATTATTTTGTTTCGCTGTATTTATCTTCCTTGTTCCAGGAATAAAGCGCTCTAATCTCTCTGCCCACCTGTTCGTTCATGGCGTTGGCTTCCATCGCGCGTTTCGCGTTGAAATGAGCGCGTCCGCTCGCCTTATTTTCGGCAATCCATTTGGAGGCGAAGGTTCCGTCTTGAATTTCGGAAAGGACCTTTTTCATCTCTTTCTTTGTTTCTTCCGTGACCATTCTTTTTCCGGTTTCGTAATCGCCGAACTCAGCCGTATCCGAAATGGAATATCTCATCTTAGAAAAGCCTCCCGCATAAATGAGATCTACGATGAGTTTCATTTCATGAATGCATTCAAAATAAGCGTTTCTGGGATCGTAGCCCGCTTCCACCAACGTTTCGAAACCCGCCTTCATCAAAGCGGTAACGCCGCCGCAAAGGACGCATTGCTCGCCGAAGAGGTCGGTTTCCGTCTCGCACTTGAAGGTCGTCTCGAGAACGCCCGCCCTCGCGCCGCCGATACCGAGCGCGTAAGCGAGACCGATATCCATCGTATCGCCGGAAGGGTCCTGATAGACGGCAATCAGATCGGGAACGCCGTGACCCTCTACGTATTCGCTGCGAACGGTATGTCCGGGCCCTTTGGGCGCGATCATGAATACGTTGACGCCCGCGGGGGGAACAATCTGCTTGAAGTGAATATTGAATCCGTGCGCAAAGGCGAGATATTTTCCGTCTTCGAGATTGGGCGCGATCTCCGCCTTATAAATATCCGACTGTTTTTCGTCGGGAGCGAGAATCATAATAATATCCGCCTTTCGGGTAGCTTCGGCTACGGGGAAGACCTCGAATCCCGCTTCTTCGGCGACGGGCCATGTTCTGCCGCCCTTATTCAAGCCGATAATTACGTGAACGCCGCTGTCTCTTAAATTAAGCGCGTGCGCATGACCTTGAGATCCGAAGCCTACGATCGCCACCGTCTTACCTTTCAAATAAGAGAGATCGCAATCGGATTCATGATACATTCTTGCCGTCATAGTCTTGTCGTCGTAAATTTTATGTGCCATAAAAAAGCCTCCGAGAATTTTTTAATTTTCAATTATATAATTTATATTATAATATTCCCTTTTCTTTTCGTCAAGCAAGTGGAAGGTTTTTTTTATTTATTTTGACTTTTAAGGAACAGACGTTTGCCTTTTTATGAAAAACGTTCTATAATATCCGAAAAAGAAAGTAAACGGAAAACACTATGTCATTGAAAAATTCACTCGTTCTGCTCCGCAATATTTTAAAAAATCCCCTTTTAAACCGCTATGACGCGTACCTGACAGAGAGGACAAAAAGCGCGTACGCCGATTTTTTATACGAGCTCTTCCGCGCCGACGCTCAGGATAACTTTGCAAAATACGTCGCCGGCGTCGTCTTATGCGACGAAAACGCCTTTTCCCTGACCTGCGCAAAAAAGAAAATTCCCTCTCCTTACGTAAGAAGAGCATACGCAAAGGATTTGCATACCATTTACGACGCGATCTATAAAAACAGCAGGGAGGAGGATTATTGCTCGGGGCGAGCCGAAGCTCCCTTCTTCAACGATTGGGGCGACGAAGAAACGCTTTCCGCCCTCTCCTCCTTTTACGCTTCCAACGGCTACGGAGATTATATCCTTTACAAAGCCTTCCGCTACGAAGAAAACGGACTTCTTCCCATTTCTTCCGTCTCCGATATTCGCCTGACGGATTTGAAAGATTACAAAGAAGAAAAAAAGATTATCGCAAACAATATCGAAAGCTTTTTAAACGATCTTCCCTTTTCGAATATGCTTCTTTACGGAGAACGCGGCACGGGAAAATCTTCCACGATTCACGCCATGCTCAACGAATACGGCGAGAAAGGGCTTCGCCTCGTAGAGCTCTCCAAAGAAAATATGCTGACTTTAAACGTTTTAAAAGGACAGCTTTCCAAAATTCCTTTAAAATTTATCGTCTTTATCGACGACCTCTCCTTAAGCGGCGGAGACGAGCGGATATCCTCCTTGAAGGCGGCCCTCGAAGGAAGCATGGAGGGACACGCTTCCAACGCTATGATCGCGGCGACTTCCAACAGACGGCACATCGTCAACGAAAAATTTTCCGATCGGGAGGACAGCGTACACGTCGGCGACAGTATGCAGGAAGAATTATCCCTTGCCGATCGCTTCGGTCTTTCCGTCTTGTTTACCTCGACGACGAAACAGCAATACCTCTCCATCGTAGAGCAGCTCGCCGAAGACTTTCAATTGAATATGGAGAAGAAGGAGCTGGAAGCCCTCGCCGAGCGTTGGGCGCTCCAAAAGGGCGGACGATCGCCCCGCCGAGCGAAGCAATTCATCGAGCTCGTATATTCCTGTCTGCGCAAAAATATTCCCGTCGAATTTTAAAGCGATAAGAAAAACGATAAAAGAGGCGATGCGTTCCCTTTGATTTTTTAGGAAAGCAATCGCCTCTTCTTTTTTATCGGTTGATTCCCGTTTGCTAAAAATTTCCGCTCGGGGAAACAGAATTTTTAAGACGTTTCCCTATAATTCCACAATTTGTAGAGAAATTCTGCAAACAAATCCTTGTAAAAAACTTCTCGCTCTTGTAGAATGAGAACACAAAAACATTTCAGCGTCTGCAAACAAAAGCATCCCGACGTCTGCAAAAAGGAAGGTTTTATGAAACAAACAATAGGCGAATTTCTCTCAACGCAAAGAAAGGCGCACGGTTATACGCAAGAGGAAGCGGCTGAAAAATTAGGCGTGTCCAACCGAACGATCTCCTCCCGGGAAACGGACAGAACGGTTCCCGACGTGACTTTATTGCCCGCCATCGCCGATATTTACGGCGTGACCGTCGATGAAATTTTACGGGGCGAACGAAAGGCTTCCGACGAAGCGGCGCAAGCGTCAACGATATCGGAAAAATCTTATAAAGCTCTTTTAAAGAACAAATATGAGAAATGCCGCTCGTTATATACCCTTCTTACGGGAGGAATTATAGCGGATCTCTTCCTTCTAATCTTTTCGTTTTTTTGCATGGTATTCCTCTCGAATATCGCGGGGATCATATGCTCAGCGATAGCCGTCCTTGTTTTGATTCTGCTCCTCGCTTTTTCCCTTTATTCCGAACGCAATGCCTTGAGAGCGGCTTCATCGGAAGATATTTCCGTCGAGCTCCGCAATCAATATATTCTTGCGGTAAAACATCTTCGACGTCGGTTAACGGTCAACGTATTAAAATTGGTTTTCTGTTGCTTCGTTTGTATCCTTATCGCGATTTTTTTCATGATCGGACGGATGAAAATATCGATTTTTTGTTTCTTTTTACCCTTCGTCGGGCTCGTCTGTCTTTCCCTCGAACTGTTTCTTTTTTATTCGAATTTTTTTAAAGAGGTTTTTCGATACGGCACGGAAGAAGCGATTGCCGCCGCCCGTTTTAACAGAAAATTATTGAAAAAGACCTGTCTTTTCGCCTGTATTCTGCCCGTAATCGGTCTCGCCGCCGT
>CAYWKM010000034.1:0-18937 GCA_964459165.1 uncultured Clostridia bacterium | reverse complement strand
ATCCATAAAAAATTTCCGAAGGCTTTTAGCCTTCGGAAATTTTGTCACCGTCTGTCGATCGGAATTCATTTCATTTCGGAATCGTTATTCCGCGCCCTTTTATACGTTCTGCGCGGCGTTCTGTACGCGCCGGCTCTTTGAAGCTTCTTTCTCTTGATTCTCTTTACGATTCTCCTTACCAACGATGCGATGAAGGTGAAGATGAGAACCGCGGCGAGGACGATGGAGACGATCATCAGGAATACTTCGTAATCAAATTCGGCGGAGGTTTCCTCTTCGTCGGAATCGACGGTATCGGGCGATACGGCGGTATCGACGGCGGTATAATCGACGAAGGTCGTATACGCGTCCGCTTTCAGATAGATCAGTTGCTCTTCATATTCCGATTGCTGATAGGCGGAATAGAGATTTCCGGGATCGTCGCTTGCGCTTTCGTACAGAACGTAGTCGTTCGTCGGATCGGCTTCCTCGTCGTAGCGGAGATAATCGGCGGAATCGTAATAGGTGAAGGTGTAATAGGAGGCGTTTTCGTAAATATTTCCGTCTTTATCGACCAGTCTTCCGGATTCTTTATCGACAGAAATACCGTTGTCGGCTTCATCGACGGCGGCGATCGCCTCGCTGAGCAGATCGTCGTACGAATCGGAGAGGGCGGAGGGCGTTACCGTATCGAAGGCGACGTAGCTTCCCGCCGCGCTCTTTACGGAGCCGTCTCTGGAACCGCTGAATACCTCCAAACGGTAAGTCAGCGATTTGTCGCCGGTGACGACATAGAAGGAAACGGTGTGCCATTCCTCGCCGAGGGAGCCGTCTCTGTTATCCAATACGGTGAACAGCTCTCTGCTTTCGGTCGTATATCTTGCATAGCTGTGATCGAGATCGGATACGGGAAGCAGGTAATTGTCCTTTTCCTCGTCGTACTGCGCGTAATATGCGCCGTCGTGATAGTAGAAGACGATTGCGCCGGAATCGGTCACAAGATTCATGCCGGAATCGGTGTTTTCGGAATACTCGTCGTCCTGTTCGTAAGCGTGTTTGAACGCCGCAAGGTTGGCGTATAAGGTCGTATCGGAGGAATCCGCGCTTTCATACAGACCGTTTTCGTTCAGATAATAAACGATATCCGTCCTCTCGTTAAAATCGTCGTCCGAGGGATCGCTCGAACAGATATTGCCGTCGTCGTCGTACCAATAGGTGACTTCGGGCGTCTCAATCGAAAGAGCGTTGTCGTAGCCGTCCTCCAAAGAAGAAGCGTCGATGAGGTATACGTAAGCGATCGCGCCCTTGCTCACCTTTACGTTAACGGAAAGGGTCGTATAAGAGGAGGAGGAAAACGCGGAGGTCGAGTTCGCGATATAACCGTAGCTCTGCTCGACTGCGTTTACGATGAGCAGCGGCTGCGTGGCGGTACCGAAGAGTTCGCTCCACCAGGAAGCCGTTTCGAGAGCCGTCGTGAGCGAGCTCTGCTCGTAGCCCGCGATCAGGAGCAATTGCCCGAGCCAGCCGTCTTCGGCGTAATGCTCGGAATAGTTTGCCGCGTAGTTTTTATTGACGAGCCCTGCGTATTCGTTGCTGTTTGCGTAGGAATAGCTGTCGCCGCCCACGTAGTAGCTTCCGCCGTCGACGCCCTGATAATTGAGGGGAGTCGCAAGCCCTTCTTTAATCGCTTTTGTGTCGCTGTAAATGACGGAATCGAATCCGGAATCCGCCGTTTCGTTATCCGTTCCGGTGAGCGAGACGGATACGGCGTAAGTCCCTTCGGCGACGCAGGAGAATTCGTCGGAATTCATTCGATAGGTCTTAAAGGAGGTAAACGCCGCGTAGCCTTCGAGGTAATCGGATTTACTCGTCCCCGTAATCGTGGTGGGACCGTAGGAAAGCTTGAGATAGAAGTCGTGGTCGGCGGAGGTTTCGTTCTTCAAGAAGAAGAAGCATTGAACCCAGCCGTCGTACAGGTCTTCTTTTTCGTCGACGTCGATCGTGTCTACCGTGGTGGAATCGAACGCGCCGATCGAGGATTCGTTTTCGCCGTCCACCAGCGTAATCGTCGCGCCGGTATAGCCGTCAAGCTCGCTCGTCTTTACCCAGAAGGAAACCATCATGTATTCGTCGGGAGCAACGGTGAACGCGTCGTTTTCCGGCTTTATTTCCGCCGTGTACGCCGCGCCGTTCGCGCTCATCAGCAGGATGATTTTTTCCTCTTCCGCAAAGGGGAACCGTTCGAAGTCGTCGGAGAGGACGGTCTTTAAATAGCCGTTGCTTCTCCCTTTCAGTCCGTCGAGGGTATCGATGCAGGTAACGTCGTCGGCTGTGGAAATTCCCAAGCCCTTATAATTCGTCGTCGTGTAAGAAATATTGTTGAAGGTCTCCTTCGTGAGATCGGTCGTGACCGTCGCGTCGGAATCGAAGTCGAGGGAGGTAAATTTCTGCGATAAATCGAGGGCGAAGACCGTCGTATTCGCGTACTCTTCCTCGTCTGTCGCAAAGAATTTGTCCGTTTCGCTCGAAAAGCCGTTGCAAGAGGGAACGTTCGCGTCCGAAACCGCTTCCTCGTACGCTTCGTCGGAAATCGCTTCGCAGACGACGTCGTCGAAGAAGGCGTAGCCCGCCACGTTTTCATAGCGGTTGGTAGAGCTTCCCTGCCCCAATCCGAGCACGATCGAGAAGGTACTGTCCGCGTAAGAGCAGCCTTTCAGATATACGGTGTATTGCACCCAGCCGTTGTTTTCCGTAACGCCCGCGGTGTCGATATTTTTAATCTGCATCTGATCGAGCGTGAGCGACCCCACGGTATGCGTGACGCCGATGTAGGCGCCGCGGTTGCCGGATACGTCGCTCCCGTTGTTATAGGTGAGATTGCTCGTCTTGACCCATACCGAAAAGACGGCGGAGGTATTCGCCGCGACCGTTATCGTCGTGGACGAGGTATATTTCTGCGCGGTGCCGTAGCCGTCGGAACGATAGTTGTGGATCATGAGGACGGAGGTCTCCGTCGCGTCCTCGTCGTCCGTATAGGTATAAACGCCGTTGTCGTGCGTCCCCGGGTTTTCGCAGTCGGGGATATCCGTATAGTCGATTGCGTATTTGTAGTCCGCGTAATATTCAAAGTCGGAAAGCGATTCGAGATCGTCGGAGGTTTCGTAGTCGCCGTTTTCGACGGCTTCGTAGAATTTGAGCCGATCCTTTGCGGTAAGGCTCTCCCAATTCGCCTTTACCTGTTTGAGCGTCGTTCCTTCGGTATAAAGACCGGATTCCTCCGTGAGGTTCGACCATTTGGAGGATTCCGTGTTGACGATGCCGGAGGCTTTCGTGGACGAATTCGCGCTGTTGGAATTTCTGTCTGTTCCGACCGATTTCGTCCAGCTCGAAGGGGAGACGATCAGGCTTAAATCGTCTTCGTCGGTATAATATTCGAAGTTTCCGTTTGCAATCGTACAATTGTCCGTCAACGTGCTCGAGGAGTCGATATCCTCTTCGTCGCAGGCGGCAAACAAACAGACGGAAAGAGAGGAAACGAACGCCAGCGAGAGCGCGACGAGCGTCTTCTTTCTTTTATTTTTGTTAAAAGCACTTCTTGACATATAAAACACCTTGATAAAGTAAATTTTTTCTATCGGCCTTCATCGGCCGTTTTTTTTGAAAATTTTTCCGCTTATCGAAAAAATAAACGGAATCCCGCCTATATCGCGTTCTTTTATTTTAATATAAAAGAAAATTATAATCAAGCGTTTCCAGTGTTAAATGAGTGAAAAAAAGAATAAAATTTTTTATTAAGGTCAAACTTTGCTTAAAGGAGGGCTTATGCGAGGGAACGGCGGACGCGGAAAGGGAAAAGGGAGGAAGAGGGGGCTCCTTGCGCTTTGCGGGCTCCTTACGGGCGCGGTGAACGGCTTATTCGGCGGCGGAGGGGGTATGATCGTCGTTCCCGCGTTGACGAAAATTACGGGATACTCCGTAAAAGAGGCGCACGCCACGGCGATTCTCGTCGTTTTGCCCGTCGCGCTGATCAGCGCGTCCGTGTATTTTTATCATGCCGATTACGACCTTTCCGTCGTCGTTCCCTGCGCCGTCGGAATGACTGCGGGCGGCGCCTTCGGCGCGTTCGTCCTCAAAAGGATCTCTTCTCCCGTCGCGAGCGTCCTTTTCGCTCTCGTCATGCTGGCGGCCGGCATAAGAATGATGATATGACGCCGAGCGCCTTTCCCGAAGGGGCTCGGGAAAGGGGGCGGACGCTTCGATTACATAATGGCGTTTTATTTGTTTGTCGTCTGCGGGGTATTGGCGGGAATCTTGGGAGGAATGGGAATGGGCGGGGGAACGTTACTCATTCCGCTTCTTTCCGTCGCGTTCGGCGTGCCGCAGAAGATCGCTCAGTGCGCAAATCTCGCCGCGTTTGCGCCCATGGCGCTCGTCTCGCTCAAAATTCATTCGGATAACGGGCTCGTGCGTTTTAACGACGTCCTTTTCGTCGTTCCGCCCGCCGCCTTTTTCTCCGTTATGGGGAGCTTTGTCGCGGGATCGCTTCCCTCCGAATGGCTGAGAAGGGGCTTCGGTTTGTTTTTGTGTCTCTTGTCCGTTTTTCAGATTTTTTCCGCCGTAAAATTGTTTACACAAAAGCGAAAAGCTGATAAAATGAAGGAATGAAGGTAAAGTATGTCTTATTCGATCTCGACGGAACGATCGTCGATTCCCATTCGGGGATTTTTAACTGCTTCAAATACGCGTTGACCTGTTTGGGGAAGGAGCTCCCGTCCGACGAATTTCTCCGTAAGTGCGTAGGTCCTCCGCTCGATTATTCCTTCCGCAATTTCTTCTCCTTGTCGGAGGATGAGGTTCGCGAGGGAGTAAAAAGATACCGCGAACGCTATGCCGTCAAGGGCGTTTTTGAATGCGAATTGATCGGCGGAGCCGCCGAATGCATCGAGGCTCTCTTTCGAAACGGGTATAAAATGGCGCTGGCGACCTCGAAGCCCGAGCCGTTCGCCGTAAAGATCCTCGAAAGATTCGATCTGACGAAATATTTTACCGCCGTGTGCGGTTCGGATTTCGAAGTGCGGTTGAAAACCAAGACGGACGTCGTCGAGGAGGCTCTCGCTCGAGCCGATGCGAAGAACAGAGAGGAAATCGTCATCGTGGGCGACAGGAAGTACGACGTGGTCGGAGGAAAAAACGCAGGCATTCATACCGTCGCCGTCCGCACGGGCTTCGCCGAAAAGGGCGAGTTGGAGGAGAGCGGCGCGGATTTTATCGCCGACGACTTTTCTTCTCTTACGGAGTTTTTCTTAAAAGGGCAAGATCGATAGGAGAGAGTCGATCGTCTGTAAAAAATATTGTCATGACGAACGGGAGGGTTCGCCGCTTTCGGTTGCGAAGGCGGCGAACCCTCCCTTCGCCCCTTTGCGAGGATCCTTTTAAGAATGACCTGCGAGGGCTTTCGCTTTTTCGGAACCTCATTCGCAGGAAGCCTGCGAGCCGTTTTTTTATTCGCTTCGCCGAGAAGGAAACGGCGATACGAGCTCTTTCGAGCCGGACGACGGGGGAAAGCGGGCGATGCGGCGTTTTTTTCGACGAACACGGCGCAAAAAAGGGCTTTTTTCTTCGGAAAAAATGAAAGAAAACAAAAAAAATCATATAAGAATTTAAAAAAGGGTATAGACAAAACGCAAAATGTGTGTTAAAATCATTCTATTCAAATCATTAAAGTCAGAAAAATACGGGTATTTTGTTTGAAGGAGCTTTGCCGTCCCGAATATTATAAATAGGAAAGGAGGCAACGTCGAAAAAAAAGACCTTGCAGAGGTATGCGCGTGAGAAAGTTAGGTATTATTGATTTAGGTTCCAATTCCGCCAGACTCGTCATCGTAAATTTGTTTACGGACGGGCATTTTATGGTGATAGACGAATTGAAGGAGAGCGTTCGTCTCGGTCAGGATATGGACAGAGACGGCTTTTTAAAGCCTCAAAGAGTCGCGGAAACGATTAAAACGATTAAGATGTTTAAGCGTCTCTGCGACGCGCAGAACGTGGAAAAAATTATCGCCGTGGCGACCGCCGCAGTCAGAAGAGCGAAAAATCAACGATCCTTCCTCGATGAAATACAGGCGATTTGCAGCGTGAAGATTTCCGTCCTGTCCGAAGAGGAGGAAGCGACTTTAGTCTATCGCGGCGTCATCAATACGATGGATATTCCCAAGGGAATCATTCTCGAAATCGGAGGCGGGAGCACAAAGATCATCAGCTACAACAGGCGGATGATTCTCAACTACGCCACGCTGCCTTACGGCGCGGTCACGCTCACCGATCTTTTTTCCGATCCCGAATTGAAGCCGGAAGAGCAGACGGCGAAGGCGGAGGAATTCTTTACCGAACAATTAAAGGGCGTCGATTGGCTGGAAGAGCTCGACCCCGAAATTCAGATGATCGGCGTGGGCGGTTCGTTCAGAAACCTCTATAAAATCAATAAAATGGTAAAAAAATACCCGCTCGATACGGTGCATAACTATAACTTTGCCATCGAGGATTTCGAAAATATCTATAATATCGTCAAGGTTCTCGACGTGGATAAGAGGAAGAGAATCAAAGGGCTTTCGCCTGCGCGCGCGGACATTATGCCCGCGGCTATGGCGATCGTCAAATCGTTCACTTCCTTCATCGGAGCGGAAAGCTTTACCGTCAGCGGTTCGGGGCTTCGGGAGGGGATCATGTTCTCTCAGGCGGTTCCTCAGACGCTGGAAAGACCCATTTCCGACGTCATGAACTACAGCCTTGAAACGCTCGTCAAATATTACGACTGCGATCAGGAGCACGTGCAGCACGTGGTAAATTTGAGCATTCAGCTCTTTAAGCAGCTGAGAGTGCTCCATAAATTTTCCCGTCAGTATCTGAAAATTCTTAAAATCGCCGCGAGCCTGCACGATTGCGGCATGAGGATCAAGTATTACGGGCATCCGAAGCACAGCCGGTATATGATACTCAATTCGGGCATTTACGGCGCTTCGCACAGAGAAATCGTCGTCGCCGCGTTTGTCGCCTCCTGCCATAAGAAGGAAGACGTCGATTTAAACGAATGGGCAAAATATAAAAGCATCGTGGTAGAGGAGGATTTCGAGGCGGTGAAAAAGCTCGGCGTGCTTTTAAGGATCGCCGAAAGCTTGGACAGGAGCATGGCGGGCGTAGTGACGGGGCTTACCTGCGACGTGCTCGGCGATTCCGTCATCATGAAGACGGAGGTCTCCGGCGACGCTACGCTTGAAATCAGAGACGCGATGAACGCTTCCGCCGAATTTAAAAAATCGTTCAAGAAAAATCTTGAAATATTATAATCCGACAGCCGGAGAAGGGAAGGAAAAAGAGCCTCCCGTATCCGCCGAGTCGGCTTTCGCCCGAAAAAAGGCGGGTCGTCTCATCGAAACGGAGAACGCCGCTCTACGTCTGTGCAGCGGCGTTCTTTCATAAAGAAAAGAAGCGTTTCCGCGCGTGGCCGCAGGGAGGAGGAATGAGATTGCTATGAGGTTCATCTTGGCGAGCGCGTCGCCCCGCAGAAGACAGATTTTAAAGGGAATTATCCCCGAGTTCGAGACGATTCCCTCCCTCGCGGACGAGAAGGCGGATTTTTCCCTTCCTCCGGACGAAATCGTTAAGCTTCTCGCGAGAAAAAAAGCAAAAGACGTGTTGAGCAGAAATCCGGAATGCGTCGTTCTCGGATCGGATACGATCGTTTATTACGAAGGGGAAACGCTCGGAAAGCCGAAAGACGAGAGAGAAGCGCGCGAAACGCTGAAAAGGCTCAGCGGAAAGACGCACAGCGTGTTCACGGGCGTGTGTTTGACGGATAAGCGGAAGGAGATCGTGCGGGCGGCGGAGAGCAAGGTCGTTTTTTTCGATCTCACCGAGGAATTTATCGACGAATACGTCCGAGGCGGTTCGCCCATGGATAAGGCGGGCAGCTACGGCATTCAGGACGGCGGCGTCGTAAAGAGCTATTCGGGCAGCTACACGAATATCATGGGGCTTCCCGAAGAGCTCGTGAGGGAAATGACAGAAGAATTCTTTAAGGAATCGTTCAAATTATGATAAAACTTGCAATCGACTTAGGAGACAGCGTAACAAAAATCTATCGCATCGGAAACGGGATCGTGCTCGCCGAGCCCTCCTGCGTGGCCGTCAACATCGAGACGGGAAAGATCAAAGCGATCGGTCGGACCGCCAAGGAGCTTTTGGGGAAGGGAACGGATTATACGGCGATTCGTTTTCCCTTGGACAGAGGGGAAATCGTAGACGAGAAGTACGCCGTCGTCATGCTTCGTTACTTTCTGGAAAAGGCGGAGGTCAAGCCCTCGCAGGCGGCGAACGCGCACGCCTTGTTCTGCGTCCCCTGCGGAATCCGCTCGGAGGAGTGCTCCGCCTATTACCGCGTGGCGCAGAGCTGCGGGCTCGGAAGAATTTCCTTTGCGGAGGTTCCTTACCTTGCCTCGACGGGAATGAACGCGCCGATCGGCGATACCTCTCCCGTCGTCAATATCGATATCGGCGGAAGCACGACGAACATCTCCGTCGTATCCTACGACGGTATTCTCGCGGGAATCTGCATAGGGATCGGCGGAAAGGATATCGACGACGCGATCGCCGGACATATTTTAAAGGAGAGAAGCATAGAAATCGGACCCGTCACGAGGGAGGAGCTGAAAAACAGCGTCGGCAGCCTCGTCGAGGGGGACGGGAAAAGCATGGTCGTCAGGGGCAAGCGGACGGATTACCGCAATTCCGCCGCGCTCAACGTGTTTTCTCCCGATATTCTGTCGCCCATTCGATCCGTGGTCGATAAGATCTTGAAATACGTCGACATGCTCCTTGAAAAGATTCCCGCAGAGGTCTGCTCGACCGTGAACCGAAACGGAATTTTTCTGTCGGGCGGCGTGAGCGTTCTTCCCGGATTGAGGGAGGAGATATCCTCCCGTCTTTCGATGGAAACGCACCTTTCGGAGGAATCTCCCTTCGCCGTCGTACTCGGAGCGGGGAAGATCGTCGAGGATTCCGAGCTGTTAAAGAAGGTAAAAATAAGATATTGAAATTCCGCCGCATTCGCTTCGTAAGAAGGAATGCGGCGGCGCTTTCTCCGACGGAGGAATTTTTTCGAGAAGGGGAAATTTTTCAAAAAAAACCGACGAAAAGGGAAGCGGAAACGGTATTATTTGACAAACGTACGTTATTAAGAGGTCCTCAATGGGAAAAATCAAAGCGAAAACGCTGAATAATCTGAAATCGCCTTCGCGCGAAAAGTCGGAGCGGGCGTTTGAGGAAATTTATCGCGAGTATTCCTATCTCGTGTATTATATTTCTTTAAAAATCGTCCGTCGCCGCGAAATTGCGTGCGAGGTGACGAACGAGAGCTTCTTCAGATTCTTTGAGAACAGAGATCATATCGAAAGCGAAAGGAATATCAAATATTATCTCGTCGTTACGGCAAAGAATTTATCGCTCAACGCCTTGAAGAAGGAGAGCTTGTCCGCCCGCTCCGATTTTTTAGAGGAGAGGAGGGAGAAAGGGGAGGACGGGAAGGACGAATTTGCCGACTACGTCGAAAAATTCCGTTCCTTTCTGTCGGAAGAGGAGATCGAACTCGTCGTCCTTCATCTTCTGTACGGCTTTAAATTCCGCGAGATCGCCGTCGAGAAAAAGGTCGGCGTGGACGCCGTGTCCTCTAAATATAAGCGAACGCTCGACAAGATAAAAAGACATTATAAAGGAGAAAACGAACTATGAATTATAAGAAACAAATAAAGAGGGATTTGGAGAGGGAGACGGGGGCGGAACTCTCTTTCGACGTTTCCGCGCTCCCTCGAAGTGAGGCGCGGAAAAAAAACCGAAAGAAAAAAGCGATGAGGACGATCGCCTTCGTCGCCGCCGGCGCCGTCGCGGCGACGGCGGTGATCTTGCCCGTCGCGGCGGTCCTTATCAAAAATATTTCGACGGAGAGCCGTTTTCAGGTAACCAAGCGGAATTACGACGTAAAGACGCTTTCCCTCATGCAGTCCGCCTCGTTCAGTCGGCTGAACGAGGTGGAGTATCCCTCGACGGACGCGAATAAACGCCTGCCCGTGAGCGAGGAGTACAAGCGGTCGGTTTCCTCTTTTGCGGGCGCGATCTATTCGGCGGCAACGACGATGGACGACCTCGCGGGGAACAACTTTTCTTTTTCGCCGTTGGGGCTCTACGATAACCTCTGTCTCCTGTCGCTTTCTTCCGACGACGAGGAAACGCTCGCCGCGCTCGACGGCCTTCTCGGCGGGGATCGGGAGAGTCGGAAACAAGATTTTATCAACTCGTATCAAAACGATTATTATTCCAACGATTTAGGCACGATGCAGATGTATTTCGGTTTGTTTTTAACGAATCGATATCAAGCGAATCCCGATTTCGTCGGCGAGCTCGCCGATTATTATACGGAAGCGTACCGTCTCGACTTTTTAAACAGCTCCGATTTGTCGAAGATGCTCGACTGGGTCGACCAGAGGATGGGAGAAGAGAATTTTCTTTCCGAGGAGGATCTCGAGATCGACGAATATTCCATGTTCTATTTGTTCACCACGCTGTATTTCAATAATCGGTGGCTGTCGGCGTTCAACGAGCAGAATTCTTATCAGGGCGTTTTCTATGCTTCGTCCGGAGAAGTCGAAACGAAGTATATGAACCATTCCTATATGGGAGACTGTTACGATTTCGGCGATTACGTCGCCTGCTACGACGATTACGCGAACGGGGCGAAGGTCAAATACCTCGTGCCGAAGGACGGCGTAAAAGAGGATATCTTTACCTTGACGGAAGGAAAGGATATTCTGTCGGACGAAGAGGGAACGCCCATTCGCGCGACGGACGGGGAGCTTGAATATCCCCTCGTCGATCTGAGCGTCCCCGTCTTTGAAAGCGAGAGCTTTGTAGACTTCTCGCCCGTATTGAAGGAAATGGGACTTTCCTATCTGTTCGCCTTCGATTCCCCCTGTTTTAACTACGCCTTTACCGATCAGGAAGATTGCGTGTCGCTCGCGTTCGTCAAGCAGAAGAACAAGGTTTCCTTCACGGAGACGGGCACGACGATCAAATCGGTAACGGTATCGGCTGCGAATGCGGAAGCGGAGGGTCCCATCGAAATCGATACGATAGAAATCCGACTGAATTGTCCGTTTATCTACGTCGTCTACGACGCCGACGACCTGCCCGTCTATATCGGCAACGTAAACAATCCCGCGCTTGGGTAAGCGCGGGCGCGGAAATCGTTCCTTTTCATAAAACGGGCGGAAAAAAACGGGAAAACCGTAGGGAAAGCGATAAAGATCTGCCGCAAAAGCCCGTCGGTTTTTCCTCCCTGCCGCGAGGCGGAACGGAGTTTTCTGCGGGTCGATTTCCTTTGCGGGAATTGAAAAATCCGCGACAGGCGAACGGCTTCCGATCGACGGAGGAATGGGCGCGATCGACGGCGGGAAAGCGGTAAAACGGAGGAGACGAGCGGGAAGCCGCGCCGCGGCTGCGCCCTTCATCGAGAGAGAATCGGCGCGAATTTCCCCGAGAAAATGAGACGGCGATCTCTGCGTCTTATAAAAGTTGCGGCTTCGGAACGCGATCGGAAGCGCTCCGTATACGACGAAAAAAAGAAACGGAATCAAGAGAAAGGCGCGCTGCGGCTCGGTTGAGGCATAGCGCGCCTTTGCGTTATCTTCCCAATCGTTCCGCGCGGCAAAGAGCGTTCGCGGAGCTTTATTATATATTGTATTGACATTTCGCCGTCGGTATGGTAAAATAAAAGGAAAACGGAGGATGGACATGAACGAAATTTTAGAAAATATCAGAACGAGAAGAAGCGTCAGAAGCTATAAGCCGGATATGCCGAAAAGGGAATTGATCGATCTCGTCGCGGAGGCGGGAACCTACGCCGCGACGGGCATGAATCGACAGTCCCCGATCATCGTCGCCGTGACGGATAAAAAAACGAGGGACGAGCTCTCCGCTTTGAACGCAAAAATAGCGGGAATGCCCGAGGGGAAAGACCCCTTTTACGGCGCGCCCGTCGTGCTGATCGTATTGGCGGATAAGAGCAATCCCGTTCACGTATACGACGGGAGCTTGGTCATGGGCAACCTGATGCTCGCCGCTCACGCGTTGGGGCTGGGGAGCTGCTGGGTTCATCGCGCCAAGGAGGAATTCGAGAGCGAACGGGGAAAGGAAATTTTGTCTTCGCTGGGGATCGAAGGGGAATACGAAGGAATCGGACATTGTCTTTTAGGCTATACGGACGGCGAAGAACCGGAGGCGAAGCCCAGAAAAGAGAACTACGTCTACCATATCGATTGACGGAGGAAGCGGGACGGCGTGCGCGCCGTCCGTTCTTTCATAAAAAACGGGAGGGGAAGCAATGAAAAGGTTCGCCGCGGCGTGCTGTTATTACGGAAGGCTGCCGGAATATTTTCCGCTTTGGCTGAGGTCTGCGGGAAAGAATCCGTCGATCGATTTTTTCCTGTTTTCCGATCGGGAGACGGTAAAAGAGGCGAAGGACGTTCCCGAAAACGTGCATATCGTCCTATTGCCCTTCGGCGAACTGAAAGAGCGAATACAGAAAAAATTCCCTTTCAAAATAACGCTGACCTCTCCCTATAAGCTTTGCGATTACAAATTTGCTTACGGCGAAATTTTCGAAGATTATTTTGCTCCCTACGACTATTTCGGTTGGTACGATATCGATCTCATCTGGGGCAATCTCGCCGAGTTTATCACCGAGGAGGCGCTTTCCTGCGACTTTATCGGAGAGTTGGGGCATTTTACCCTCGTAAGGAATACGAGAGCCTTGCGGCGACTTTATAGAAAGAGCCGTTTGCCGACCAGCTCCGCCGTATCCTACAAGCGGGTATTCACGACGGAGCAGAGCTGCTTCTTCGACGAGCTTTACGGCTCTATGAGAATAAGATTGGACGACGGAATCAAAACGGCGGCTCTCCCCATGGCGGACGTCCTTCCGTGGCGGCGCGAATTTACCCTCTTTCACGATGCGAGCGAAAGGGAATATGTCTTTTTCTATGAGAACGGGGAAATATTCTCGTCGGAAAAGGACAAAAAATTCGCTTACGTGCATATGCAGAAGCGAAAGATGCGCGTAGAAGAGGGCGTTTACGGCTCGGAATGCTTTTATATCAAGCCGAACGCGTTTTCCCTCTCCGCCGAAGCGGAGCCGAACGCGCAGGACGTCGATTACGAGGGGATCAAAGAGAGCTTCGAGGAACAGTATCGGCGAGCGGAGCTCTTCTATCGGGGGGCGAAGGGAAAAATAATCGTCCTAAAGCTCGTGAAAAAATTAAAAAAAATATACGGCGGACTCCGCAGGACGTTCAAAAGCCGTTGACGCAAGAGGAAAATCAAAGCGGAGGATTTTATGAGGAAGAAGGTTTCAGCGAAGGCGACGGAAAAGGATATGACGATCAAGCGGAGTCTCGCGGTGTCCAACGGTCTTTTGATCGCGATTTCCGTCGTGATCGCTATTCTCATCGCCGCCGCCTTTCTCATTACGGCATGGTTTTGGGGGTTGAAGGACAGATACAGCGATTCGGATGAAACGCGGGATAACTTCGTCGTATGCGAGGAGATCGTCTCTCTCGTCTCCGAAGCGATCGCGTCGGGCGACGAGGGGACGGAGAGCGCAAAATTCGGGGCGATCCTCTCCAAGCTCGCCGACACGCTCGAAGAGGAGGAGTTTCGTCTGTTGATTCGTTCCGAAAAGGGAAACAGTTATTCCTACGGAAAAATCGAAGCGGAAGACGTCGTCTTAGCCGACACGATCCGCGCGATGGGCGGCGGCGGGTTTATTTACGAACGCAACCGCCAGCTTTATGCGGAGACGATTGCTTCGGGCGACGAAAATTACGAGATCTGTATCTACATCAATCAGCCCTCGTACGTTATCAGAAAGCTCGTCACCCTTACCGTCGTCACGATTTTTATTCTCATCGTCGGAATCATCGTAGCCATCGGCGTCATCAATAGATTCTTCGCAAAATTTGTGTTTAAACGCATCGAGGAGCCTCTCGAAAAGCTCTCCTACGGCGTTCATAAGATTCAGGACGGCGATTACGATTATCGCATCGAATACGACACGGACGACGAATTTCTTCCCATTTGCGAGGATTTCAACGAAATGGCGGTTCGGTTGAAGTCTTCCGTCGAGCAGCTCGCCAAACAGGAGGAGAACCGAAAGGAACTGCTCGTCAGCATCTCTCACGATCTGCGTTCCCCGCTCACTTCGGTGAGCGCGTACACCGACGGACTCATCGAAGGGGTGGCGAAAACGGAGGAGGCGAAGGGGAAATATCTGAAAATCATCAAGCAAAAGACGACGGATATGATCAAGCTCGTTTCCAGACTGTTTATGTTCTCGAAGATGGAGCTGAACGAATATCCGACGAT
Source organism: uncultured Clostridia bacterium (assembly GCA_964459165.1). Classification (GTDB taxonomy): domain Bacteria; phylum Bacillota; class Clostridia; order Christensenellales; family Borkfalkiaceae; genus RGIG4074. Next base: position 4,492 of record CAYWKM010000034.1, on the reverse strand, counting down.
CCCCGAGGTCATACGCCTCGATCAAGAGGTCAGGGAGCTCGTGGACGCGGTCGCCGCCGACTATAAGGATAAAGGGTTGGAAATCGAAATAAAGGAAATGGCGGAAGGCTATATTTTCGCCGATCCGGAACAGCTCCATTGCGCGCTCGTCAATATCATCGACAACGCGTGGAAATACAAGAAGAACGAAGTCGGACGTCTCGAAATTTCTTTGAAGGAATTCGGAAACCGCTATATTCTGTCCTTTAAGGACGACGGCCCCGGCGTGAGCGAGGAGTCCTTATCTAAGCTGTTCGAGGTCTTTTACCGCAGCGATCAGGCGAGGCGAAATCCCGGCGGCAGCAGCGGCATCGGACTCGCCATTACCTCTAATGCGGTAAAGCGTATGAAGGGAAGCATCCATGCGGAAAACGTACGGCCGAACGGGTTGAAGATCATTATCATATTACCGAAAACGGAGAAAGAAAATGAATAATATTCTGATCATCGAAGACGATATCGGCATCGCCGAAATCGAGCGCGATTATCTCGAACTTTCGGGGTTTCAGGTCAAAATCGTGACGGACGGCGCAAAGGGTCTGGAAGAGGGACTCTCGGGGGAATACGATTTGGTGCTGCTCGATTTGATGCTGCCCGGACCCGACGGGTTCACGATCTGCAAAACGCTGCGCGAATCGCTGGACATTCCCATTCTCATCGTCACGGCGAGATTGGAGGATATCGACAAGATCCGCGGACTCGGCGTGGGCGCGGACGATTATATCGAAAAGCCCTTTTCGCCCAGCGTCCTCGTTGCGAGGATCAAGGCGCATCTCACCCGTTACGCAAGGTTGAAGGCGGGGGGAAAAATTCCCGCTTCCACGATTACGATAGACGGGATTTCCGTGGATACCGCCACGAGAGAGACGACCGTATCCGGCAAGAGGATCGAGCTGAAAAAGCGCGAATACGAGCTTCTCGTCTTTTTTATGAACAATCCGAACGTCGTTTTCAGTCGGGACTTTTTATACGAAAAGCTGTGGGGCATGGACGCGATGGGCGACAACGCCACCGTAGCCGTGCATATCAATCGCCTGCGGGAAAAAGTGGAGAGCGATCCCGCCAACCCCAAATACATCCAGACGGTTTGGGGGGCGGGCTATATGTTCCGCACGAACGGAGCGGAAAAATAATTTTTGCCGCGCGGCGAAAAAACCGCCGCTTCGTCCGATTGAGTCGCCGGCGGCTTTGAAGTCGGCTCCTTTGAAAGGGGCGAAGCGGAAGGATAAAAAGCAAGTCGTCGAACGGGTCGACGGCTTTGTTTTTTATTCGTATAAATTGCTCCTGATTTCGTTGATGGCGTTTTTTTCGAGGCGGGAGACTTGCGCTTGCGAAATGCCGACTTCCTCCGATATCTCCGTCTGCGTCTTTCCTTCGTAGTAGCGCAGGAAGAGAATTTTGCGTTCGCGCTCCTCTAAGTTTTTGATCGCGTCGGAGAGCGCAACCTTTTCCGTCCACGTTTCGTCGTTGTTCTTCTCGTCGTAAATCTGATCCATCAGGAGGAGCGTGTCGCCCGACGTATTGTATACGGGCTCGTAGAGAGAGACGGGGTCGGAGATGGCGTCGAGCGCATAGACGACGTCGCGCAGTTCGACGTTCATCTCCTCGGCGATCTTGTCGAGGGTCGCCTTCTCGTCTCGCCCTTCGATGCTTTCGCGCACCTTTAAGACGCGATACGCCGTGTCGCGGATGGAACGGGAGACTCTGAGCGAGTTTCCGTCCCTCAGATACCGTTTGATTTCTCCGAGGATCATCGGTACGCCGTAAGTCGAAAATTTAACCCCGACGGATAAATCGAAGCCGTCGATCGCCTTGATGAGTCCCACGCATCCCGCCTGAAAAACGTCGTCCGCGTTGGCGTTTTTTGCCCAGAAGCGTTTGACGAGCGATAAGACCAGCCGCATATTGCCGACGATAAACTGATCGCGGGCTTGTTTATCGCCCGCTTTCAGCCTTCGCATCAGCTCTTCGCTCTCTTTTTCCGTCAGCTTGGGAAGTCCCGTCGTGTCTACCCCGCAAATTTCAACCTTCTGCATCATTTTTTCTTATCCTCCTTTCCGGATATGTACGGGGATATCAAAGAGTATGCTCTTTTCGGAGGGGAATTATTCTCAAAAAACGGGGCGAACGGAAAAAGTTACAGCCCTTTTTTGCGGCGTATTCGGCGACGGGTTTTGCGCGATTCGCTTTATCAAAAGTCCATCGCCCTGCGGGAGCTCTTTTTTACGGAAAAGATTCTTTTCCTTTCTTTTTCGACATATATTGATAGCATGGAAACGAGTTTTGTCGAAATCAAACAAAAGGACGTCGTCAACATCAAGGACGGGAAAAAGCTGGGGCGCACGACCGATATCATCTTTACGTACCCCGAAGGGAGGGTCATGGGGATCGTCGTTCCCGGAAAAAAAGGGTTTTTGTTCTTCAAAAGCGAGCTCTTCATCGATTTGAGGAACGTCGTCAAGATAGGGGAAGACGCCGTTTTGGTCGATATTTTCTGCGCGCCGAAACCGACGAAGGAGGGAGGAAATTGCAGGACATATCCCTCTCCGCCCCCGCCGCCGCCCAAAGATAACGGCAGACGCAGCTACGAGGATTACGAATAATTCCTCGTCCGTTTTTTTAAAGCGTTTGCGGGGAGAAAAAATAACGGCGAAACGCTTCCCGTTTTGGATTGACTTTTTTTATCCTTTTTGTGTATAATGGAAAAAGCTTCGATCAGGCGGAGGATTTTTCATGGCGACGGAAAAAAATGCGTTCACCGACAGGGTGAAAATAGAAATAAAGGCGGGCGACGGCGGCGACGGCTGTAATTCCTTTCAATCGTATAAGGGAAAGCCCGCGTGCGGACCCGACGGCGGCGACGGCGGAAAGGGCGGAGACGTTTATTTCGTCGGCGACAAGGATAGAAGCGATCTGCTCTCTTACCGTTACGAGAGTCGCTTTAAGGCGGGCGACGGCGAAAGGGGAGGCTCGAATAAGCGTACGGGCAGGAACGGAGAGGACGTCTTTTTAAAGGTTCCGTGCGGCACGCTCGTGAAGGATTACGAGACGGGCAAGATTCTCTGCGACGTGTTCGGCGACGGCGAAAAATTTCTCGTCGCGCAGGGCGGCAGGGGCGGAAAGGGGAACGTGCGGTTCACCACCTCCCGCAGGCACGCGCCCGACTTTGCGCAAAAGGGGCAGAAAATGAAGCCGCATGAAGTGATCCTCGAAATGAAGCTCATCGCCGACGTGGGGATTATCGGATTCCCGAACGTGGGCAAGAGCACGCTTCTCTCTAAGATCTCGGCGGCGAGACCGAAGATTGCCGACTATCCTTTTACCACCCTTTCGCCCAATCTCGGCGTGGTAAGCGTTTACGATCAATCCTTCGTGGCGGCGGATATTCCGGGACTCATCGAGGGCGCCGCCGACGGCGCGGGGCTCGGACATGATTTCCTTCGTCATATCGAAAGGACGAGAATGCTCTGTCACGTCGTCGATATTTCGGGCTGCGAGGGCAGGGATCCGGTAGAAGATTTCGTAAAAATCAACGAAGAGCTGAAGGGGTACAGCGAAAAGCTCGCCGCTCTTCCGCAGATCGTCGTCTGCAATAAATGCGACGTCGTCGGCGCGGAGGAAAATTTAAAGCGTTTTCGGGAGGTTTACGGCGATCGATACGCCGTCTATCCCCTCGCCGCAGCGACGGGAAAGGGGAAAGAGGCGTTGTTGAAAGGGATAATGGAAACGCTTGAAACGCTTCCTCCCGTCGAACCCGTCGAGCCGGAGGAGGACTTTATTTATTCCAACGTCGTCGACAGCGCGCAATTCGATATCGGGATTTTGAGCGAAGGCGTTTACGAGGTGACCGGCGGTCTCGTCGATATGCTCTGCCGCAACGTTCGGTTGGACGACGCCGATTCCATGGCGTACTTTCAGAAGGTCTTGCGCGTGCGGGGCGTCGTCGACGCCTTGAAAAAGAAGGGCTGCAAGGAGGGAGACGTCGTCGTCGTCGGAAACGTGGAGTTCGATTTCGTATCGTAACCTGTAATCGTAACCCGTACAGAAAAAGAGGAAAACATATTTATGCTGACAAGTAAACAAAGAAGTAAATTAAAAAGTATAGCGTCCACCCTTCCGCCCGCCGTGCATATCGGCAAGGAAGGTCTTACCGAGAACGTCATAAAGTCGATGAACGACGCGCTGGAAGCGCACGAGGTCGTCAAAGCGGCGATTCTCGAGACCGCTTGCGAGGATCCTTGGTCGATCGCCCGCGAGGCGGAAGAGGCGCTCGGCGCGGAGCTTGTGACCGTCATCGGAAGGAAGGCGATTTTCTATCGCTATTCTTCGAGGGAGCGTTTCGCCCATTTGGAAATCTGAGCCCTTTGCGGCCGTAAAGCGTGAAGTCTCGGAAAAAATTGAAAACAAAAAGGACAGAGGGCGTTCTCCGTTTTGAAACGGGGAACGTCTTTTT
>CAYWKM010000033.1:0-19102 GCA_964459165.1 uncultured Clostridia bacterium | reverse complement strand
TGTATAAATGGACGCAGCCAATACTTGTTGTAATGGTTACGCTCGTTGCGGCGTTGATATTTACCGAATTTATGAATTTAATGCGAAAAAGAAAGAAAAGAATAAATGAAAAGCTGATTTAAAGTCATAACCGCCGGTAACCCGGCGGTTATGACTGTTATGGTAGGAGATTTTATTTGTTTGATTTCGATACGTTAAAGAAAAATTCTATCACGTCGCCGTCTTTTACCACATACTCTTTGCCTTCCGAACGCAATTTGCCCGCTTCCTTCACGGCGGTTTCGCTACCGTAGGCGATGAGCGTTTCATAGTCTACCACGTCGGCTCGAATAAATCCCTTCTCAAAATCGCTGTGGATTTTGCCCGCCGCCTGAGGAGCTTTCGTTCCCTTGACGATCGTCCATGCCCGCGTTTCCTTTTCGCCGCCCGTCAAAAAGCTGATGAGACCGAGCAGAGAATAGGAGGCGCGGATCAGGCGGTTGAGTCCGCTTTCCTTTAAACCGAGCTCCTTCAAGAACATCTGTTGCTCTTCCGTCTCCATCTGAGAAAGGTCTTCTTCGATCTTTGCGGAAATGACCATGACGTCGTTTCCCTCTTTGGCTGCAAATTCTTTTACTTTCCTGACGAATTCGATATCGTTTTCATCCTTTCCGATATCTTCCTCTGCGATATTCGCCGCGTAGAGAACGGGCTTTGAGGTTAGAAGAAAGAGGTTGCGCAGAAAGGACTCTTCGCCCTTTTCCGTCTTAAACGTTCTTGCGGGCTGTTCCGATTCGAGGTGTTGAAGCAGTCGTTCGAGGAATACGCTTTCCGCCTGCGCCTCCTTGTCGCCGCCGTTGGCGTTGCGCTTAATTCTCGCTTGACGGGAAGAAACCGTTTCCATATCGGCGAGAATGAGTTCGAGGTTGATGACCGTAATGTCCTCGATCGGATCGATTTCATTTACGATCTTATTCGCTTCCACTTCGTGCACGACGTTTTCGTCTTTGTAGCAGCGGACGACGTGGACGATCGCGTCGCATTCGCGTATGTGCGATAAAAATTTGTTGCCGAGTCCTTCGCCCCTCGACGCGCCCTTGACGAGTCCGGCGATATCGACGAATTCTACGATGGCGGGCGTCGCCTTCTTTGCGTTGTACATGGCGGCGAGCTTATCGAGCCTTTCGTCGGGAACGGCTACTACGCCTACGTTGGGTTCTATGGTGCAAAAGGGATAGTTCGCCGCTTCCGCTCCCGCGCGCGTGATCGCGTTGAATAGAGTGGACTTGCCCACGTTGGGAAGTCCTACGATGCCTAATTTCATACGTTTTTTTCCTTTCAATAATAATTTTACCCGATAATTATATTATAAATTTTCAAATTAATCAAATTAAAAGTTGAACATTTTTATAAAATATGCTAAACTTAGTGCGGTAAATTATCTGAAAGGGAAAACTGTTATGGATTATAAAAAATATATCTCCGAAAAACTTGTTATCGACGGCTTTACGCCCGAACAGATCTATGAGTTGATCGCCTTGCCTCCCAATACGGAAATGGGTGATTACGCGATTCCTTGTTTTAAATTTGCAAAGACCATGCGAAAATCTCCCGTCGCGATCGCGAACGCGTTAAAGGAAAGTTACCCCACGGACGAGGTCGTCGACGGCGTCTCCGCAGTTAACGGCTATCTCAATTTTTCCGTTAACAAGAGGGGACTCGTGCGGGACGTTTTGTCTGAAATTTTGTCCGAGGGAGCCTCATACGGCTCTTCCGATGAAGGAAAAGGGAAGACGATCTGTATCGATTATTCTTCTATCAATATCGCAAAGCCTTTTCATATCGGCCATCTCTCTACGACCGTTCTCGGCGGCGCGATTTACCGTACGTTGAAATTTCTCGGTTATCACGTCGTCGGTATCAATCACCTCGGCGATTACGGAACGCAATTCGGCAAACTGATTTCCGCATATAAACGTTGGGGAGTAAAGGAAGAGATCGAAAGGGGAGGCGTTCGCGCCCTCAACGAGCTGTACGTGCGCTGGCATCGCGAGGCGGACGAACATCCCGAAATGGAGGATGAAGCGCGCGCATACTTCAAACGCATCGAGGAGAAGGACGAAGAGTGCCTCGCTCTTTTTGAATGGTTCAAAAAGCTCACCTTAAAGGACGTTCAGAAAATTTACGATATGCTCGATATCCATTTCGATTCCTATGCGGGCGAAAGCTTTTATTCGGATAAAATGCAGCCCGTCGTCGACGAATTGAAAGAAAAAGGACTTTTAAAGGAGAGCAACGGCGCGCAGATCGTCGATCTTTCCGATTATCATATGGAGCCCTGTCTTATCTTGAAGAGCGACGGTACTTCCCTCTACGCCACCCGCGATCTCGCCGCCGCCGAATACCGAAAAAAGACATACGATTTTTATAAATGCCTTTACGTCGTCGCCTACCAGCAAAATCTGCATTTTAAACAGATTTTCAAGGTGCTCGAGCTCATGGGCAAAGAATGGGCGAAGGATTTGGTTCACGTCGCCTACGGTATGGTTTCTCTGGAAGAGGGAACGATGGCTACGCGAAAGGGGAACGTCGTGTTTTTGGAAGACGTTATCGACAAATGTATCGAAAAAGCTTATTCCGTCATAGACGAGAAGAATCCCGACCTCGAAAATAAGAGGGAAGTTGCAGAAAAGGTCGGCGTAGGCGCGGTCATCTTCGGCGCGCTTTACAACAATAAAATTAAAGATATCGTATTCTCCTACGATAAGGTTCTCAGCTTTGAAGGAGAAACGAGCGTTTACGTTCAATATACCTGCGCGAGGGCAAATTCCATATTGACGAAGGCGGGCGAAACGGGAGATTATTTTGTCGAACGAGTCGGTTCGGAGGAATATGAGCTCGTCAAATCGCTTGCCGAGTTTCCCGATACCGTCAGAGAGTCCGCCGAAAAGTACGAGCCCTGTTACATTTCGCGTCTATGCGTAGACATTTCTCAGAAGTTCAATAAATTTTACCTCAATTGTCCGATTCTTTCCGTCGAAGACGAGAACGTGAAAAATTTCCGCTTGGCGCTCACGAGGGCGACGCTTCAAGTGTTGAAGAACGCCTTCTCCCTCCTCGGAATCGGAATCCCCGAAAAAATGTAAAAGGCGTTTTCGGATTCGCGTGTAATCTTCAATCCGATATCTATTTTATTTGCATTTCGCGTAAAACCGGTGAGATCCCGTTCGGATTGACCGGTTTTTCCTTTTGCGCAGGAGCAAACGCCCCCCTTCGAAAAATGAGAAAAATTTTTCAAGATGTTGTCTATTGCTAACGACAAACGCTTGACTTTCGTCCGTTTTTGTTTTATACTGAATATTGTTAGCACAAGCTAACAATAAAGCGATCGTCCTTTCGGACGGCGAAAGCAAGGGAAAGAGGATCTTCCTGTCGAGGGGGTCTTCGAGGAGAAAGATATGTCGTTAATTGAATTGAAAAAAGTTTCAAAAATTTATAAGGTCGGCGAGCGGCAGATGAAGGCGCTCAACGAAGTCGATCTGAGTATCGACGAAGGGAAATTCGTCGTTGTTTTAGGACCGAGCGGCGCGGGAAAGAGCACGCTTTTAAATTTATTGGGGGGATTGGATTCCCCGACGAGCGGAAAGATTTTCGTAGACCGTAAAGATATCTCCGCTTTGTCAAGCGACGAGCTCGCCGATTACCGCGCGTCAAAAGTGGGGTTTGTCTTTCAATTTTATAATCTGATTCCCACGCTCACGGTCTATGAAAACGTCGCCTTAATCAAGGAGATCTCTCCCGCCGCCCTCGACGTAAGAACGGTTCTTAAAGAAGTGGGACTCGGCGATCATTTAAAAAAATTTCCCGTCGAACTCAGCGGAGGAGAACAGCAGCGCGTTTCTATCGCGAGAGCGATCGCGAAGAATCCGAAAATTTTACTTTGCGACGAACCGACCGGCGCGCTCGATTCCGAGACGGGCGTTCTCATTTTGAAGTTGCTGCTGTCGATGGCGAGATCGTACGGCAAGACGATTATTATCGTAACGCACAATCAAAACATCGCAAAAATGGCTGACGCGGTCGTTCGGGTAAAGAACGGAAAGATACAATCGGTTGCCGTGCAGGAAAACCCTTTAAGCGCAGACGAGGTGGAATGGTAAGATGCTTTTACGGAAACTTTTCAGAACCGCGTGGAAATATAAAGCGCAGTTTCTTTCAATGATTATAATGGTTGCGATCGGCGTCGGCGTGTTTGTAGGCTTCAATATCGAATGGTACACGCTCGAAAAAAGCATCGGCGATTTCATGTCGAATACCGACTATGCCGATTTCCGCTTATACGACGAAAACGGTTTTTCCGAGAACGAGATTTCGGCGATCAAAGGGATAGAAGGCGTCGCCGAAGCGACTCGGGTTCTGAACGTGAACGTCGACGTGAAGAATGAAAAGAAATCGCTTTCCCTCTTCGTGGCAGAGAATGATACCGTTTCGACGATGCAAATCGAGGACGGGATCGATTACGACGAAACTTCGGACGGATTCTGGCTATCGAAAAAATACGCCGAAGCAAACGACGTCGCCCTCGGAGACGTTCTGACGCTGACCTATCGGAACATAGAGATATCCGGTGAAATCGTCGGTCTCGTAAGGAGCTCGGAATTTTTGGTCTGCGTTTCCGACGACAATCAATTGATGCCGGACTATTCTTCGTTTGGGTTTGTCTATGCGGCTCCGGATAAAATCTTTGGCGATTTGCACATGGTTTATTATCCGCAGGTAAACGTCTTGTCGTCGCTGGAAAAGAGCGAAATGGAAAACAAAGCAAAACAGGCGTTACATAAAACGGTTCTTCTTCTCTCAAAGGAAGAACACACCTCCTATGCGGCGGCGCAAAGCGAGATCGAAGAGGGGCAGACGATGGTCTCGGTTCTCCCCGTTCTTTTCCTGTTGATAGGAATCTTGACGATGATCACGACGATGCACAGAATAGCCGTCAACGAAAAAACGCAGATCGGAACGCTGAAGGCGCTCGGTTTCAAAAATAAAAAAATCACGGGACATTATACGTCTTACGGACTATTTGTAGGAACGGTCGGGGCGATTTTGGGAATTTTTCTCGGTTACGGAATCAGCGCGTTGATCCTGAATCCGGACGGAGCGATGGGGACGTATTTCGACTTGCCCGCTTGGCGATTATATATGCCTTGGTGGACGTGGTTGGTTGTAATCGGCGCGGTGGCTTTCTTAACGGCCGTCAGCTTTTTGTCCGTCAAAAAAATGCTCAAGGGCAACGCCGTCGATACCCTTCGCCCCTATACGCCGAAGAGGGTAAAGCCGTTGGCGGTTGAGAGAACGAAGGGCTGGAATAAATTGCCTTTCGGCGCTAAATGGAATCTGCGCGATATGTTCCGCCACAAAACCCGTACGTTTATGACGTTTTTCGGAATTGTCTGTTGTATGCTTCTGCTCGTAGGCGGATTGGGTATGCAAGACACGATGACGGGCTATTTGGATATGATCGATACGAAATCTCTGAATTATACGACTCGCGTAAATTTGACGGAGAGGGCGGATAACGAGCAATCGAAAGCGTTTGCGGAAAAATACGACGGCGACTATCTCGCCTCGTCGTCCGTTCAGATAAACGGCGACGCTGTCGCGCTCGAAATTTATAACGTTTCGCACGATACGATTCTCTTCAACGACAAAGACAATCATACGATTTCGCTCGCCGACGACGGCGCATATATTTGTATACGGCTCGCAGATAAGGGAATAAAAGTCGGAGATTCCGTTACGATTTCGCCTTACGGCGGCGAGGATTCTTACGTGGTAAAGGTGGCGGGCGTCATTCGTTCGTTTCAGACGGAGAATATTTCCATGACGTGCGCTTATGCCGACAGCGTGGGGATTCCTTATCATATTTCCGCCGTGCTTGTAAACGTTTCTCCCGACGTAATAGAACCGAGCGACTTTATTTCCGGGATGCAGACGAAAGAGATGATTATGGAATCTTATCGTTCCTTTATAGAAGTGATGAACGTCATGGTTCTCTTGCTTGTGCTCGCCGCGATTATACTCGGTATCGTCGTGCTTTACAATCTCGGCGTAATGAGTTATATGGAACGGTACCGCGAACTTGCTACGTTAAAGGTCGTCGGATTTAAAAACAGACATATCGGCCGTATTTTGATCAACCAGAATGTATGGATTACGATCGTCGGAATTGTAATCGGCTTGCCGGCGGGCGTAGGGATATTGCAATTATTGCTCGATCTACTTGCCGCAGAATACGAATTAAAGATGATGCTCGGCGCGCTCACCTATCTCGTCAGCGTAATTGTGACGTTCGGAACCTCGCTCGTCGTAAGCTTTTTCGTATCGAAAAAGAATAGAAAAATCGATATGGTCGAAGCGTTAAAGGGAATCGAGTAGACTTTTCATCGGCGAGCGAAGCGTAACGTATTGCGTTTACCGACGGAAAACTCTTTCCGTCGGTTTTTCCGTGATCAGTCAATTAAGCGTATATTATAGCGTTCGCTTCGGCTTCCTCGGAATCCATAAATAAAAATGAACAATAAACGGATAAAAAAATATTGATATTCAATCTCATTTGTGCTATAATAAACACACTTGATTAAAATAAATTCAGGAGTTAAAATTGTTATGAAAAGATGTGCGGTTTGCGGCTCTCTCGAGCCCGATGATGCAGTAGAATGTTCCGTTTGTCACGCCAGGACGTTCGTTCCCGTTGAAGAGGGCGAAGGTTTTGCTTGCGAGCATCACGTAGGCGACGGCAGAGTGGAAGATCAACAGGTCATGGAAGGGTTAAGAGAAAACTTCCAGGGAGAATGCACCGAAGTCGGTATGTACCTCGCCATGGCGAGAGTCGCCGAGAGAGAGGGCTATCCCGAAATCGCCGAGGCCTATAAGAGATACGCTTATGAAGAAGCGGATCACGCTTCTAAATTTGCCGAGCTTCTCGGCGAGGTAGTAACCGATTCCACGAAAAAGAATCTTGAGCTCAGAGCGGACGCCGAAACGGGCGCTTGCGCAGGAAAGCTTGAGCTTGCGAAGAGAGCGAAACAGCTCGGCTATGACGCTATCCACGATACCGTTCATGAAATGGCTAAGGATGAAGCTCGTCACGGCGCAGGGTTCAAAGGGCTTCTCAAGAGATATTTCAATTCTTAATCGTATATCGTACGACGTAAAACAGCCGGTGATTGCCGGTTGTTTTTTTACGCATTTTTCCTTTTTGGTCGGTTCGCATATTTTTTTGCGGGATTTTTCTCTGCGGAAAAAAATTCCCTATTCCTGTTGACTATGCGTGTTCTTTTGTGTATAATAAGATAATCGGCTTAAAAAAGGCTTTGTCCTTATTCATGACGCCGAAAAGCGGAAAGGTATGAAACAAGAACGTCTATATGAACAACTCAAAAAAGCCATTGCTCCCCAAAAAACGGAAAGTAAAGAGTGGTTTTTGTCTCTGCTCGATGAAAATGCGCAACGTTCCTACGAGAACAGTCACATTTCCAACGTCATGCTTATGCTTCGCGTCGCTTATATCAATCCGTTGAAGTTGAAAATCAAGGAACTGTCCGAAAATAAGAAGATTTTGCAGTCGGAGGATTACGGCGCTTCCCATTACGCGGAAATCGTCGCAATCGACGACAAAATGAAAGAGCTGAAAAATAAAATAGATTCCTTTAAATGTTTTTTCGAAGAGCCGTATTTCGCTCGTATGGATCTCATCGATAACGTCGAAGGATACAACAGCTATTACATCGGAAAAAAAGGGGAGGAAAAGCTGGAAATCATCGATTGGCGCGCGCCGCTTGCAAGGAGATATTATCAGAAAAGCAAGATTTTTTTCAGCGTCAACGAATATGATTATAAGACGATTCTCCGCCGTGCGATCCGAACGAAAAACGGTAAAGTCGTCGATTTCAAAAACGAATATCTCTCTTTAAAGGATTATCTTTCTCAAGAAGAAATCGCCGGGCGGGACGAGGAGCTTATTTTCGACCCGTATTTGCGCAGCATCATCAAGAACCGCAAAGAGGAACAGGAAGTCAAAGATATTATCGAAACCATTCAGGAAAAGCAATACGAGCTGATTACGTTGCCCGAACGCGATAATTTTATATTGCAGGGATGCGCGGGCAGCGGAAAGACGATGGTTCTTTTGCATCGGCTCAGCTATCTGATGTATAACAACGAGGAGCTGAAATCGCGCGACGTTCTCCTCATCACGCCCAGCAATTCTTTTAACGATTTCATCGACGAGCTCGCTACGGCGCTCGAACTCGAAAAAGTCCGCACCGTCACGCTGAGCGATTATTTTAACGAGATTCTTTTAAAACTCGGACTGGATATAAAAAAGAAAATCAATCCCGCAATTGTCGAAACGGAAGAATATCTCCGTTACATCTATTCGCCCGCGTTCGTCAAGGATATAACGAAAACGCTCGATAAGGTTTACGACAGCGTCCACGGTATGCTTACGAGCGAGGAATGCAGAGACGTTATCGACGAAATTATCAAATGTTGTCGTCTTCAGAACGAGAATTACAATGATATTAAGAACGCTTCCCTCCGAATCCGTCGTACCGTCCTCGGCGAAATCAAAGAGAAGGCGGAGGGAGGAATCTATTACACGAAGCCCTTCCGCGAGTTTATGAGCTGTATTCAGAGCGTCGAGGAATTTTTCTCCAAGACGCTTGGAAGCAAACGATCGGAAAATCAAAGCTACTTTTACAAACAGCTCGTCGGTTTTTATAAAAGCTCCTCTTTCGTCGTGCGCAATTACCGAACGGTGATCGGGAACGCTCGTAGCGATCTCGAAAGCTTAAAGACGCTCGTAGAAAAAGAACTCGCCGATCTCAAGCGTTATAGATATTATGCCGGAGATAAAGAATTTTTTACTTATATCGATCGCATACGGAGGAGGGAGGAGCTCCTGAAAGAGATCGACGAAATCTCCGTCAAGGTTTCGGCAATCGGCGACGATTGCGCCGTCTTCTCCGATTTTTACGAGGCGCTTCGAGGAGAAAGAAATTTCGTCGACCTTGGCAAATGCGAATCCTTTATGGATTTCCTGCGGTTTTTTTATAAGAACACCGTCAAAAAGGCAAAGACGAATTTCGGCGTTTTGGGCAAGGGGCTCGTCGAAACGGACGCATACTCGGTCTGTATGATTTTGGGACTCTTAGGAGAAGATCTGCCGTTGCGATACTCGTTGGTCTTTGTGGACGAAGGGCAGGATATTTCGTCCAATGAGTACGCCCTTTTGAAAATGATTAACAAGACGGCTTCTTTCAACGTCTTCGGCGATTTAAAGCAGAGGATCACCCCCTTCCGCGGCGTCGAAACATGGCGGGAGTGTTTCGATTATCCCGTCTATCTCCTCAATCAGAATTATCGCAACACCAATCAAATCGTCGATTTCGTTTCGGAAACGCTCGACGCGGATATGCGTTCGATCGGATTCGACGGACCCGAGGTCAAGCGCGTGAAACCGAGGGGACTCGCCTCTTTCTTCCGCGACGTAAACGGGTTAAAGGCGATTATCGCCAAAAAGAAATATATCGACCGCTACGCCCGCAAGAGCTATAATATTCTGAGCGAAACGGGCAAAATATCCAAGACGAAGATAAACGTCATGACGGTTTACGAGAGCAAGGGGCTTGAATTTTCCGCCGTGGCGGTGGACGACGAGGAAATGACTCCGAATGAAAAATATGTCGCTTATACGAGAGCTTTAATGAGCCTTGCCGTCATAGGAGGATAATATGAAATATCATACCTTTCTCGTCGACGCCGACGATACGATTTTCGATTTTCAAAAGGCGTTCGGACTCGCTTTGAAGCAGTCCTTCGAGGAATGCGGAATCTCGTATAAAGAGGAATATCGTTCCGTGTATAAGAGGATCAACGATTCTCTTTGGAAGCGGCTCGAGCGCAAGGAAATCTCGCGGGAACAGTTGATTGCGCTCCGTTTCAGCAGCATCCTGAAAGAGCTGCAAATCGATTTCGACGACAAAACGCTCAACGATACCTATGTGAAGAATCTCAGCCAATGCTCCGTTTTTATAGAGGGCGCCGATCTCTTTTTGGAAGAGCTGCAAAAGATGGGCGATACGTACGTCATCACCAACGGATTTACCGCTACGCAGACGGGAAGAATGAACAAATTTCATATGGAACGATACGTCAAAGGCTGGTTTATTTCCGAGCAGGTCGGTTACGATAAGCCGGATATCCGCTACATGGAGTACGTCTTTGCGCATATTCCCGCTTTTGATAAGGATAAAACGATCGTCATCGGCGACGGGCTTTCCTCCGATATCGCGGCGGCGAACGCGAGCGGACTTAAAAGCATATGGTTTAATCCCCTTCATAGACCCGTCCCTCAGTCGCCGACAATCTGTTATCGGGCGGATTCCTATGAAGAGATCATTGAAATTTTAAAGCGCGAGTAGTTTTTGACGCAAAAGAGAAAGAAAATTTTTCCGCATTTGACAAATTTACGAAAAAAGCGTAAGATATAGGAAGAAGAATAAAAATAAAAGAGGATTTCATGGCATCAAAATATAATGCGGGCGACATCAAGGTTTTGGAAGGACTTGACGCAGTGCGTCTGCGTCCGGGTATGTACATCGGTTCGACGGGCGCTAAGGGGCTGCATCATATCCTTTGGGAAATCGTTGACAATGCGATCGACGAGGCGGCGAACGGTTTCGCCAATAAAATAAAAGTTACCCTTTATAAGGACGGCAGCGCTTCCGTCGAAGATAACGGCAGGGGGATTCCCACCGATATCCATCCGAAGATGAAAGTATCGGGCGTTCAGGTCGTATTCACACAGCTTCATGCGGGAGGTAAGTTCGACGAGCATAATTACGCTTATTCGGGCGGTCTGCACGGCGTAGGCGCGTCGGTAACGAACGCGCTTTCCGAATGGCTCGAAGTAGAGGTTTATAAAGGAACCGTCTATTCCATGCGCTTTCACTCTTTTTACAATCCCAAAAAGAAAAAGACGGAGTCCGGCGTTCCCGAAGCCCCTCTTTTAGATACCAAGGTAAAAACGAGAAAAAAGGGATCTTTTATTCGATTTAAACCGGACAAGACCGTATTCAGCGAAACGGATTTTTCGTTGAATACGGTAAAGCTCCGTTTGCAGGAACTTGCTTTTCTCAATAAGGGAGTGGAAATTACGCTCATCGACGAGCGCGTCACGATGGAAGAATTTTTTCGTTCCGGAATGTCGTCCTCCTCGGAGAGCGAAGAAGTCGTCCGAGAAGAGCGGGACGAGGAGCGGGAAATTTCTCCCGTCCAACCGGATCTTTCCGAACGGAGCGTCGATGAAGGAGACGGAGAGCCCTTTCGGGAGGTGTATAAATACGACGGAGGAATCAGCGACTTCGTCAAGTACCTGAACGAAGAAAAGACGGCTCTTTACTCCGCGCCCATTTACTATAAAGGGGAAAATAACGGTATCGTCGTCGAGTTTGCCATTCAGCACACCTCCGATTTCACCGAAAATCTTTCTTCCTTCGTCAACAACATTCCTACGCCGGAAGGCGGCTATCACGAGGCGGGTTTTCGTTCGGGACTTTGCCGCTTTCTCAACGATTACGCGAGGGAAAATAAATATTTAAAGGATAAAGACCCCAATTTTCTCGGCGAGGACTTCCGCGAGGGAATCACTGCCGTTCTCTCCGTTAAGATGAAGAACGTCCAATTTGAGGGACAGACCAAGACGAAGCTCGGCAATCCCGAAGTCCGCCTTCCCGTCGAGAGCGTCACGATCGAGGGGTTGAAAGCGTTTCTCAACGAGCGCGGCGGTAAGAAGGCTTTCGAAGAAATCATGAAGAAGGCGCAGGGCGCGGCGAAGGTACGCGTCGCAACCCGTCAAGCCAAAGATACCGCGAGGGCGAAAAACAGCATTGAAAATCTTACGCTCGTGGGGAAGCTTGCGAACTGCTCCGGAAAGAAGTCCGAATTGAATGAAATGTTCATCGTGGAAGGGGATTCCGCGGGCGGCACGGCGAAACAGGCGAGGGTGAGACAGACGCAGGCAATTCTTCCTTTGAGGGGGAAGCCTTTAAACGTGGAAAAAAAGCGTCTGGATCAGATTTTGCAGAACGACGAGATCAAATCGATTATTTCCGCCGTCGGCGCGGGACTCGGCAACGATTTCAACGTCGACAAAATCAATTACGATAAAGTCATTATTTTATCCGACGCCGATCCCGACGGATATCATATCCGCTGCATCCTCATCACTTTCTTCTATCGTTATATGAGAGATCTGGTAAATCAGGGACACTTGTATATCGGTATGCCTCCTCTGTATAAGGTTTATAAGGGGAATGTGGAAGAATACGCTTACGACGACGCCGAGCTCGAAATAAAAAAGAAAAAAGTGGGGAAAGGCTTTCAAATACAGCGTTATAAGGGATTGGGCGAAATGAGCGCCGATCAGCTTTGGGAGACGACGATGAATCCGCTCACCCGCAACCTCACCAAAGTGACCGTCGAGGACGCCGCCGAAGCGGATAAGACGATCTCCAAGCTCATGGGCGACAAAGTGGACGGCAGAAAAGAATTTCTCGCTCGTTTTGCAAATTTCAATAAAGTAGATACTTTCTTAGACGAAAACGACGAAGAAGACGGAAGGGGAAAGGAGGCAAGCGACAATGGCTAAAAAGGAAAAGGAAGTTCCCACGGGACAGCTATATGAAATTCCTCTCGAAGACGTGCTTCCCTCTTCCATGCTCCCGTACGCGGAATACGTTATTCTCGACAGAGCGCTTCCGAGGGTAGAGGACGGATTAAAGCCCGTTCAGCGCAGGATTCTCTTTACGATGAACGAAATGGGCTTAACGCCCGATAAGCCGCATAAAAAGTGCGCCAGAATCGTCGGCGACTGCATGGGTAAATATCACCCTCACGGCGACTCTTCCGTCTATGACGCGCTTGTAAGACTCGCGCAGGATTTCAACGTCGGCGCCACCTTGGTGGACGGTCACGGAAATTTCGGTTCTGTGGACGGCGATCCCCCCGCCGCTATGCGTTATACCGAAGCGCGTCTTCAACCGCTCGCTCTCGAACTTTTGCGCGATTTGGACAAAAACACCGTCCATTTCAGCCCGAACTTCGACGATTCGCTAAAAGAGCCCGATTTGCTTCCCGGAAGATTTCCCAATCTTTTGGTAAACGGCGCGTCGGGCATCGCGGTAGGGCTGGCGACGAATATTCCCACGCATAACCTCGCCGAGACGATCGACGGCGTCATCGCTTATATCGACAATCCGAAGATCGGCTTGAAACAGATGATGAAATTTATTCCCGCTCCCGATTTTCCCACGGGCGGATACATCATCGCACACGAGCTGGAACAGGCCTATGAAACGGGTAAAGGGAAAATTTCCATTCGAGCGAAAATGCACGTGGAAGCGGGGGATAACGACAAGAAGAACATCGTGATTACGGAAATCCCTTATCAGGTCAATAAGGCGCAGCTGCTCAGAAAGATCGCTTCCTTAAAGGAAGAAAAGAAAGAGCCGATAATGGAGAACGTCGTGAATATTACCGACGAGTCCGATCGCGTGGGGATGCGCGCCGTCGTCACGGTCAAGAAAGAAACGGACATTCCCGCGCTCGTGAAATATCTCTGTAAAAATACGGAAATCGAGATTTCCTTCGGTATCAATATCGTCGCCATCGCCGACGGGAAGCCTCAGCAGTTAGGATTGCTCGACATTATTCGCGTCTATGTCAATTATCAACGCGAAGTCGTCTGTAAACGCACGAAGTTCGATCTCGAAGCGGCGAAAGAGAGACGGCATATCTTAGAAGGGCTTATCGTAGCGGTAAGAAACATCGACGAAGTGGTTGCCATCGTCAAAAAGGCGGATGGCGTGGCGGACGCGAGAGAAAAACTCTGTAAGAGGTTCTCTCTCTCCGAACGTCAGGCGCAGGCGATCCTCGATTTGCGGCTGGCGCGTCTCACAAAGCTCGAAGTCTTTAAGCTTGAACAGGAACTCAAAGAGCTTGAAGCTACCATCGCCCGTTTGAGCGAGATTCTTGCCGACAAGAAAAAACAGTTTGAAGTCGTCAAGGAGGAGCTTCGCGAGATTAAGAGGAAATATAAACGTCCTCGCAGAAGCGAAGTCGTTGCAAGCGAAGAAGACATTTCCATCCGTCGGCTCGACGAAAAAGCTCCCGGTAAAAATTGTTATTTTGTCTATACGAAAGCGGGCAAAGTAAAGGTAATCGACGAAGACGAGTTTAACCGTGCCGAAAAAAGACCCGACTCGTTAAACGACGTGTATTCCTCCGTCGTCAATACCATGACCGATAAGAAGCTTTGCCTCATTACCGATAAAGGAAATTTGCATAAGATCGATATCGATAAATGCGAGTGCAAGATAGAAGCCAAGGGATTCGACATTCGGGAAATCGCTCCCGAACTGACCGAAGAAGAGACGCCGATCGCATTCTTCGAATACGATCCTCTCCCCGAAGGAGAGCTCCTGTTCTTTTCCGCAAAGGGGATGGTAAAGCGCACGGCGTGGAGCGAATACGCGTTGAACAAAGCGTATTTTCAGGTTGCGAAGGTCAACGACGGCGATAGAATTATCTCTGTTCAGCCCTTTAACGGGAAGGAAAACACCATGTTTTTCGTCACCAAAAAGGGCGTAGGGTTGAATGCGGAAACGGACGATATTCCTTTGCAGGGCAGAATTTCCGCAGGCGTAAAGGGCATATTGCTCTCTTCCGACGACGAGGTCGTTCACGTTTCGCAGATGAACGAAGAGGGGGAGGTTATTCTCGTCAGCAACGCGAACAAGTTCAAAAAGATCATCGCTTCGCAAATGGACGTTTCCCGTCGTTACCGCAAGGGCAATAAGGTTATGGAGATGAAGGAGGACGAAAGCGTTATCTTCGCGGAAAGCGTCACGACTCCTTATATGCTCGCCGTTCTCAATCGGGACGACAGCTTCTCCCTGCTTTCCACGGAGCGCATCTCCATCGAACCTCTCTCTTCCAAGGGGAGAAGGATCAGGGCGAGAGAGGATATCGACGCCAAAGAAGTATTCGCTCTCAAATATCTTCCCGACAAGGAATCCTGAAAATAAAAACGCAAAATCCCGAATTTGCCGATTCGGGATTTTTAAATGGATCCCAAAAAAAGCGGTTGAGTAAAAAATTGATAAAAGTATTGAAAAATAATTTTCTTTGATGTATAATAACGGCAGACGATTAAATAGGGAGGAAAATATGGATATTCAGAATATATTGAATCACTGCGATCATACGTTGCTGACGCAGACGGCGACCTTCGACGAGGTAAAGACCGTCCTGGACGACGCGATAAAATATCGGACGGCGAGCGCGTGCATTCCTCCCTGCTACGTGAAGCAGGCGAAGGAATATGTAAGAGATCGGTTAAAAATTTGCACCGTTATCGGTTTTCCGAACGGATATCAAACGACGGACGTAAAACTGTTTGAAGCGCGCGAGGCGATTGAAGAGGGCGCCGATGAAATCGATATGGTTATGAACATCGGACAATTGAAAGCGGGCAACCAAGATTACGTGCGGGAGGAAATCGAGCGGGTAAAAGGCGTGTGTGAAGAGCGAGGCAAGGCGCTCGACAGGAAAATTATTTTAAAGGTCATTATCGAAACCTGTCTCCTTACGGAAGAGGAGAAGATAACGATGTGCAGGATCGTAACGGATTCCGGCGCGGATTACATTAAGACTTCTACGGGCTTTTCGAAGGCGGGAGCGACGAAAGAAGATATTCTGCTCTTTTCTTCCCATATCGGGGAAGGGGTAAAAATGAAGGCGGCGGGCGGCATTTCTTCATTGGAGGACGCGCAAGCGTTTCTTTCGCTCGGCTGCGATCGCCTTGGAACGAGCAGAATCGTGAAAATAGCAAAGGAACGGGAGGGAAAAAATTGAGCACGCCGCACAATTCCGCTGAAAAGGGACAAATCGCAAAAACTGTTCTCATGCCGGGGGATCCTCTGCGCGCAAAATTTATTGCGGAAAATTTTTTAGCAAACGCCGTTCTCGTAAATAACGTTCGCGGCGTACAAGGATATACGGGAGAATATAGAGGAAAGAAAATATCCGTCATGGCTTCGGGCATGGGGATGCCCTCGATCGGCATTTATTCTTATGAGCTTTATCATTTTTACGACGTGGAAAATATCATTCGCGTGGGAAGCGCCGGCGCGCTTCAAAGGAATTTAAATCTTTACGACGTCGTCCTCGCGCAGGGAGCTTGTACCGACAGCAATTACGCTTCGCAGTTCGCTTTGCCCGGAAGCTTCGCGCCCGTCGCCTCCTATCCCCTTTTGGAGAGAGCCGCTTCGATCGCGGAAGAGAGAAAATTATCCTATCATGTGGGCAACGTCGTCTCCTCTGACCGCTTTTACGGCGACGCGGGAACTTCTCTCGATTGGGCGAAAATGGGCGTTTTGTGCGTGGAAATGGAGTGCGCCGCCCTTTACATGAACGCCGCGCGGTGCGGAAAAAACGCGCTCGGTATTCTCACCGTGAGCGACAGCCTCGTCTCGGGGGAGGAGACGACGGCGGCGGAAAGGGAACGTTCGTTCAAGGATATGATCATTCTCGCGTTGGAGACGGCGAATTCTTATGACGAATCCTTTTAAAAGAATCTTTTTGATTGTTCTCGACAGCTTTGGCGTCGGCGGCGCGCCCGACGCCGACGTATACGGCGACGGAGGGAGCGATACGCTCGGGAGTATTTATCGTTTCGGATTTCGCCATAAAAACCTAAAAAAATTGGGGCTTTTTCATATCGACGGCGTCTCTTTCGGCGAAAGGGAAAATGAGCCGATAGGCTCCTACGCTCGCATGCAGGAGGCTTCGGCGGGCAAAGATACGACGACGGGTCATTGGGAGATCGCGGGGGTTCGCACGGATCGACCCTTCGACGTTTTCCCCGACGGCTTTCCGGAATCGTTTCTCTCGGAGTTTGAAGAGAGAGCGGGCGTAAAGGTTTTATGCAATCGACCTTATTCGGGCACGCAGGTCATCGCCGATTACGGCGAAGAGCATAGAAGAAGCGGCTCTCTCATCGTCTATACGTCAGCCGACAGCGTCTTTCAGATTGCCGCCCACGAAGAAATCGTTCCCGTGGAACGGCTTTATGAATATTGCAGAATCGCAAGAGAGCTCCTCGATAAGCGTTACCGCGTCGGACGGGTGATTGCAAGGCCTTTCCTCGGTGAAGAGGGGAATTTTTTCCGCACGCCGAGAAGACACGATTTTTCTCTGCTTCCGCCCCATACCATGCTCGATTCGCTGAAAGACGCCGGCTATGACGTGATCGGCGTAGGGAAGATCGGGGACATTTTCGCCGACAAGGGGCTCACGAAGAGTCTCGGCGTAAATGAGGATAACGCCGACGGCATGAAAAAGACGGCGGCTCTTTTGAAGGAAGATTTTTTCGGCCTTGCCTTTGTCAATCTCGTCGACGGCGATTCCGTTTACGGGCATAGGAGGGACGTAAAAGGGTATGCTTCCTGCGTGAGCGAATTTGACGATTGGTTAGGGACGTTCCTGCCCGATATGAGAGAGGAAGACCTTCTCATGATAACGGCGGATCATGGGTGCGATCCTTGTTTTAAGGGAACGGATCACACCAGAGAATGCGTTCCGCTCCTCATGTACGGAAAGCGATTGCCGGCGAAAAACCTCGGCACGAGAAAGACGTTTGCCGACGTTTCCGCTTTCATTTTAAAAAATTATCACTGTAAAATCATTGACGGCGAAAGCCTGTTTTAATACGGAGTTTTGTTATGAGAATGTACGATATCATCAAAAAGAAACGCGACGGTTTTTCACTTACTAAGGAAGAGATCGATTTTTTCGTGAAAGGTTACACGGAAGGCTCTATTCCCGATTATCAGGTATCCGCCCTCCTCATGGCGATTTATGCGAAGGATATGACGATTGACGAAACGAAATATCTCACTTATGCCATTCGCGATTCGGGGGAAACGATTGATTTTTCCGTTTTGCACGAGATTATCGTAGATAAACATTCTACGGGGGGAGTCGGAGACGGCGCTTCGCTCGTCGTTGCGCCGATCGCCGCGGCTTGCGGCGCAAAAGTCGCCATGGTTGCCGGCAGAGGGCTCGGACACACGGGCGGTACGCTCGACAAGCTCGAAACGATCCCCGGGTTTAGGACGCGCCTCACGAACGACGAATTTATTTTCAACGTCAATAAGAACGGTCTCGCCATCATGGGTCAGTCGGAAAAGATGGCTCCCGCCGATAAAAAGCTTTACGCCCTCCGCGACGTCACCGCTACGGTAGAAAAAATTCCTCTGATCGCTTCTTCTATTATGGGTAAAAAATTAGCGGAGGGGAGCGACGCGCTCGTTCTCGACGTAAAGACGGGGAGCGGCGCGTTCCTGAAATCTTATTCCGAGGCTCAGATGCTTGCAAACACGATGTATCGGATAGCGGAGGAATCCGGCAAAAAGGCTTGTATACTCATCACGAATATGGACGAGCCTCTCGGCAATACGATCGGAAACGCTCTCGAAGTCATTCAGGCAATCGCCACGCTCAAAGACGACGGCCCCGCCGATTTCAAAACGTTGTGTATCGAGCTCGCCGCCAATATGCTTCGCTTATCCGAAAAGGGGAGCATGGACGAATGCCGCGAAATGGCTTTGAAATCCATTGAAAACGGCAGCGCCTTCAAAAAATTCCGAGACATGATTGCGGAACAAGGCGGCGACGCAAGCCTCGTCGATCATCCCGAACGCATTCGTAAAGCAAAATATTACGTCAAGATACGAGCGACGAAAAACGGGTTTATTCAACATCAGAATGCGGAAAAATACGGTACGGCTTGTTGTCTCCTCGGCGCGGGCAGAGTCAAGGTTTCCGATACCGTCGATCCGTACGCGGGAATCGTTCTTTATAAAAAATACGGCGATTTTGTCAGAATCGGCGATACGATCGCCATTCTCTATTCGGACAATGAAAGCTGTTTCCCCTCCGCCTGCGCGCAAATCCGAGCGGGAACGGTTATCGGAGACGCCGCTCCTCAGAGGAAGCC
>CAYWKM010000032.1:14508-20152 GCA_964459165.1 uncultured Clostridia bacterium | reverse complement strand
GAACGTAAGCGTTTACGCAAATACCGCGACGTTCCTTTTTCATTGATTGATTTTTTTTAAATTCCCTTAATCGGACGCTCCTCCTCGGCAATGGGTATTGACAAAACCGCCGACTTAATATATAATGGATAAAAGATTTTTTTCATAATTTCGACAGAGGTCGAAATAGATTAATTAATATGTAAAAAGGAGGAAATTTTTTGAAAAAAGCGTTATTTTTGAAAATAAAAGAAGCTCTGTTTTCAGTCATGCCGGTGACGATGATCGTCGTCGTCCTCAACCTTACTCCGCTCGTCGACTTTACGAGCGAAGAGATCGCCGTCTTTGTGATTTCCGCAGTCTTTCTGATTATCGGAATCGGTCTGTTCAACCTCGGCGCGGATCTCGCCATGACCCCTATGGGCGAACACGTCGGGGGCGGACTTTCCAAAACGGGAAATTTAAAGCTCCTCTTCTTCGTTTGCTTCGTCATGGGACTCGCCATTACGATTGCGGAGCCCGATCTCTCCGTTCTCGCCTCTCAGGTTTCGGACGTCATCAACGGAACGCTCCTGATCGTCGTGGTGGGAATCGGCGTGGGCTTATTCCTCACCCTCTCCGTGATAAAGATCGTCTTCCGCCAGAGCCTTTCGGCCTTGCTCATGTTCTTTTATTTGGTCCTCTTTGCCTTTACCGCGCTCGTCGCCGTGCTCGGCAACGAGCGCTTTTTATCGCTCGCGTTTGATTCGGGCGGCGTAACGACGGGACCGATCACCGTTCCCTTCGTCATGGCTCTCGGCGTGGGCATCGCGGGAACGCTCGGCGACAAGAACGACAGAGGCAACAGCTTCGGTCTCGTCGCCTTCTGCTCCGTCGGACCCGTCATCGCGGTCATGATTTTGGGCGCGACGATCCGCAGCGACATTACATACTCAATCCCCGATTATTCGATACAGGCGCACCTCGGAGAAAACTTTCTGCCCACTCTTCTTTCCGTTATGAAGGAAGTCGGCGTTGCGCTCGCCCTCGTGGTCGCTTTCTTCTTTATTTTACAATTCGCCTGCTTAAAATTGCCGAAGTCGAGAATCTATCAGATCCTCGTGGGGATTTTTTATACCTTCTTCGGCCTCGTCGTCTTTCTCACTGCGGTATCCGTCGGATTTATGCCCATCGGTTATAAAATGGGGCGAGAGCTCGCGGAGAACCCCGCCGCCGTCATCATCGTCGTCTCCTTTATCCTGGGTATGGTGGTCGTATTGGCGGAGCCCGCCATTCACGTTTTAAATACTCAGGTGGAGGAAGTCACGGGCGGCATGGTGAAAAAGACCTCCATGCTCATAGCCCTCTCGATCGGCGTAGGAATTTCTATCGCGCTGTCCGTCATAAGGGTCGTTTTCGATTTCAGCATTCTGTTCTATCTCATCCCGGGCTATTGCCTTTCGTTTGCGCTCTCCTTCTTCGTCCCCAAGCTTTATACGGCTATCGCGTTCGATTCGGGCGGCGTCGCAAGCGGTCCGCTCACGTCGAGCTTTATCCTGCCCTTCGTCATCGGCGTATGCGCCGTTTTACAGGGCGAATCGAAAATTCTCACCGACGCGTTCGGACTCGTGGCGATGGTCGCCATGACTCCCCTCATCACCATTCAGCTCCTCGGCTTCCGCGCCGTCGTTGCGAATAAAATGAGGGAAAACATCGCCATGAAGCGCATTCTCGACGCGGACGACGAACAAATCATCAATTTTATGTAAGGAGGAACGTATGGCGAAAAATAAAATGAAACCGATTGAAAAATTTGAAAATACCATCAATCAGAATTTGAGAAAGCTCAGTCCGAAGGGAAACGAAGCTTCTCCCAAAAAGAAACCGGATATCGCGCCGAAAAAGCTGCTGATGCTCGTCCTCATCGTCAACCGCAGCAAGGAAGAATTTTATATCGATATCCTTCAAGAAATGGAGGCGAATCTTCAGGTGAGCGTCAACGCGCGGGGTACGGCGGATTCGGAGATGCTTCAATATCTCGGTCTTACCAGCGAGGGAAAGCGGGCGATCTTCACCGTTATACGGGAAGACAACGCGGAAAAAATCATGAAGACGCTCGAAGAAAAATTTGAAACGGTCAACAACGGCAAAGGCGTCGCCTATACTGTGCCGCTGACGAGCACGATCGGCGTGGCGATTTACAGTTTTTTAAGCAATAACCGCAAAGCGGTAAAGGAGAATTGACAATGGAATATAAGAACGAGGTTATCTTTTGTATCGTAAACGACGGCTACAGCGAGGCGGTCATGACGGCGGCAAAGCGCAGCGGCGCGAGGGGCGGAACCATACTGAGCGCGCGCGGAACCGCCAATAAGGTCGCGGAAAAGCGCTTCCATATTTCCATTCAGCCCGAAAAGGAAGTCGTCATGATTTTGGTTCCCGCCGAGATCAAGGAGGAAATCCTTCATTCGATCTACCGCGAGGCGGGGCTGGACACCCCCGGGCAGGGCATCGCGTTCGCCCTTCCCGTCGTCGACGCGGTGGGAATCGGAAAGCCCTCTCTCACCGAAGAGGAGCCCGAGAGCGAGGACCCCTCGGCTGAAAATTCCGCGAGGGAAGCGGAGGAGAACGCCGCAAAATGAGGCGGCGAAAGGGGAAATAAAATTTATAGAAGTTTTGAAAACGAGGCTTAACGCCTCTATTAGGAAAAAGATAATATGACTTTCCTTTTCTTCTTTTAAGGATACGAGCGTTGCGGAATTAAGGATACCGCCATAAGAGCGGCGGCGATTCCCAAAACAAATTGTGCGGCGATCGGAGGTGTGTTAAATGCAAATTTTCAAAGAGTTACAGCATTCGGTGCGGATGGCGGCAAAGAACGTCAAGAGCTATCTGTTTCTTTCCATGACGGTATTGCTTTCCTTTTGCTTTATGCTTTTTTATTTGATTTATGCGGACAGCGTAACGTTCAATAATTATGAAAAAGCTCTTTCGCTCGATCCCGAAATCAGTACGCTGCAAATCGTTTCGTTAAACGACGACGGCTCTTATTCCGCCTCGGACACGTTTAAAAATATGCAGTCGGGCGCGTTGAAGGTGCGCAGTTATCTCTCGCATATCAAGGATTGCAGGACGACGATGACGTACTCTTCAATCGGCTCGCTTACGTTACGGGATAAATGCACGCTCTCCCTCTCCTTTGTAGAGGATCACGGCTTTGCCTACTGTACGGCCGGGAACCTCTACGTCGAACCGTTGGAAAATGCGTTGCAGGACGGCGAAGCTCTCGTCAATCAATCTTTTTACGATTGGATACGGGAGAGCATGGGAGAAGAAGAGCCGACCGTATCCTTCGACTACGTCTATGCGGATAATACGCGCACGCGATTGGCGGTGAAGATCGTGGGGACGACGTTCTACGATAACGGATACGGCGCGCCCACCGTGGATGAAAACGGCAATCTAACGGGAAATGTGAAAATGCTCTTGCCAACTTCTACGCTTGTCCGCCTTTCGGAGTCGGGCACGCCCGCAGACCTCTTTGCTTTTATGGTCGCCTATGCGCCCGCGGAATATCAGGAATCCATCTATGAATATGCGAAGGATTCCGACGTCGTTCGCGGATACGGCTCGTATAACGTTATAACGATCAATGCGGCGAGGAAAAACGTGCAGAAGGCAATCGAACAGAGGACGTTGCTGCTATGTTTCTTCTATGTTGTACTCGCGGTCAATCTTTACGGAAGCTTCCGAAACGCCTTGAACGACAGAAAATTTGAAATCGGCGTGAAGCGGGCGATCGGCGCGTCGAAGAAGAGCATTATCAGGCAGTTTTTAACCGAGGGCTTGCTTGTCGTTGTCGGGAATATGTTGCTCTCAATCTATCTTGTGCTGACGGGCTTTCTGATCTATAAAACTATTCTATATCATGCGCAGGGCGTGGTATGGACGATTTACCTCGGTTGGAGCGCGCTTGCAGGCTTCTTGATCGTCTGCTTGTCGCTCGCTCTGCTGTTCAGTTTCATTTTCGCATGGCAGACCTCGAAGGTCAACGTCATAGATAATTTAAGAGCGGAATAAAGGAGAAAACTATCATGAAAAAAATAAAAACCATTTTGATTTGCGTTGCGTTTCTCATCGCGTTCGCCCTTCCCGTGGGGCTTGTGATCAGTCTTTCTCAGGCGGAAAAGCGGGAATATGAACCCATTGCGGGATATTCGTTCAGCGAAGAGTATGCCTACGGCTCGGTCGTCACGCCTACGCGCATGACCATGGCGGAGTATATGTCCGTTTCGGGCGTTTACGCGGGATATCAGGATATTTTCGTTGATTTGTCCGATTATGACGGCTTGTTTTTATCCGTCGACGAAGGCGACGAAGTCACGCTCGGTCAGGAGATCGGCTTCGATCGGAACGGCAATACGCTGCTTGCCGAAACCAACGCCGTTGTTACGGAGATCAACCGTTCGGAGGGCTATATCCGTATGACCGATTTGAACGAAGTGGCGCTTGAGTGCTACGTCTCCGTCAGTTACGCGAATCTCCTGTCTCAAATGTCGGGCTCTTTGACGGACGAAAACGGCGATAAGGTAGAACTGTTGTTCCGCTCCGTGCAAATCCGTTCGGACGGCGCCGTGTTCGTGCGACTGAAAACGGGTACGACGGGCGAAATCGGCAAGACGGGCAGCTTCAAGATTTATACGGGCACGGTATATTCCAACGTGCTGGTGGTCAAGAATAATTGTCTGTATCGGAACAATTCGGGCGACTGGTGCGTGCGTAAGACGCTCGCCAACGGCGTCGTCGTCGGCGAGCAGGTGGTAGGCGTCGGCTATTCGGACGGAGAATATACGATGATCACGGCGGGAATCGACGAAAATACTCTTCTCGACAGCGGCGCGGCGAGCTATTACGGAGAATAGAATGAACGGCTTTGAAATCAAACTCGAACATATCCGAAAGAGCTACCTGCGTCCCGTGTTGACAGACATTAACCTCGCGCTGAACAACCAAAGCTACACGGCGATCGTGGGGAAGTCGGGCTCGGGGAAATCTACCCTGATGAATATTTTAGGGCTTTTGGAGAGCTTCGATGGCGGGGAATACCTTTTCGACGGAGAGAAGATTTTATCGGGCAAGGACTATAACTTGCTGCGGTTGAATAAATTTGGCTTTGTCTATCAGTCCTACAACCTTGTCCCCACGCTGACTTGCAAGGAAAATATTCTGCTCCCTACGCTGTATGCGGGCAAGGGAAAGGAGAATTTGGACTATGTGGTGCAAACGCTGGACATAGAATCCTTGCTCGGCGCGCCCGTGCCCGTGCTTTCGGGCGGAGAAAAACAGCGCGTCGCCATTGCTCGCGCGCTCATTCTCGACCCCGAGCTGTTGATCGCGGACGAGCCGACGGGCAACCTCGACCCCGTGAACAGACAGATCGTGTTTGATTTATTCCAAAGAGAACACGCAAAGGGTCGGGGGATCGTGATGATCACGCACGACGCGGAAGCCGCGTCGCAGGCGGAGACAATTTACCGCTTGCAGGACGGAGAGCTTGTTCGTCGGGCAAAGAAGCAATAAACGAAAGGAGGGACGATCGTGAAGAAGAAAATTTTAGCAATTGTTTTAGCGGCGTTGCTTAGCTGCGGTTTATGCTTGTCGGGCTGCGACGGTTACAGCGGAGGAG
>CAYWKM010000032.1:0-14408 GCA_964459165.1 uncultured Clostridia bacterium | reverse complement strand
GGAGACGACGACGGCGTGAGTTTACGGAAAGCCTCCAACGGGTACTATATCCCGTCTGCGCCCGAAGAGCCCGTATTTTTGTCGGACTATCGCGATCTTAATTATTTCTTTTCAATGGCCGGGTATTTATTCAGCGCCGAGCCCTTGGATTTTTCGCAATTGCAGCTCGAAGTGGTCGACAGCTTTTTCTATTACTGCGTATCGATCACCGAAATGATCCGTTGGGATATGAGTAGGACAAACATAGACCCTACTCCGGTACGCGAAAGCATAAAACAAACGGATATGTTGGAGTTGTTTATGGAATACAACAACGCGGATTGGTCAGAGCTATATGAACTCTATTATGACGATCAATCGGCATATCTTGCAAAAATTGAGGAATGGAAGGCGCGATATAACGAGATCGCGGAAGAGATCCCCCAAATATACTGTTATTATGTTTCCATGAGAGAGGTGACAGAGGCGTACTATATCGACGTTCTTTCCGATCCCCAAGGAACGCTGTCGGAAAGCGGTTATGAACAGTATCTTGCGGGGACGCTCAAATATTATGCTCCGCAAGACGGCTCCGCGTATGAAGAGGGGGCTTCCGTCACCGAGGTGGACTTGTCCTATAACGGCGAGACGAACCGCTCCACGTTCGGGCGGTATACCTACACCAACTATTTTGGGGATCAGATGGCAATCTACGGAGAGTATAAGTTCGGCTATGCGGTGCGACTTGGCGGCTGGCTTATTGCAGGCTCGGATCAGAGCAGCAATCCTGCGATCGAAAAGGATACCTACACCTGCTCGTATATGTGTTCTATATCGCAGGGACAGAACGCGGAGGAACGGAAATTGACAACGCTCACCTTGAAGGCGATCGATGTGTTTACCGATTCGCTCGTTTCGGATCTGGAAATTGAAAAGGTCGTAGTAAAGTACGTCAACCTGTTAGGCGTGACGGTGGAACAGGAGTGGGATCTCTCTACCGATTTTTCGTTTACGGCAAGAAATATGACCAAAGACGACGCGGATTTATGTCGTTTTTGTATCAACGTTACCCGGAAATGCGGCGAAACATTTGATGTGAAAAACGATTGGCAGTTCTTCTCCGTGATAACAATGGAATGCGAGGGAGAGGTCGGCTATCTGTATTGCACGAATTTTATTATTACGTCAAAAGAAAATTACAGGGATTATTACGCGGGCGCATACGAAGGGGTAGATATCTGCGCGAGGGAAAAAGCCTGCGGGGAGACCTTTGGCTCGTGGAACAGCCATTCCTACGTCACGGAGAGCGACGACTGCTTGAATTGGGAAAGGTATGTTACCACAGGCAATATGATGGGTTAAAACGGATTCTTATCGGTCAACAATTTCGCGCCGATAACCGTCCCGGGAATTTTTGATAATGCCGCGCGTCTTTTTGTTCGCCGAGCGGGACGAGCGTCATAATTGTTTCAGAAAATATGAAAACGCCGTCGGAACGGCATAATGCAGACGAATGTCCTCCGCGCTCGCCCATGTAAAGGCGTCGGAGGGCTTTTCGCATTCAACCAAAAAGCCCGTCATGCGCCATTCGAGATGGGTAAAGATATGCCTTGCGCTTCCGCACGGCTCCACCGAGAGCGGAAAAATCCCCTTTCCCTTTAAAAATTCGTCGATTTCCATCGGCGACGCGTTTTTATCGACAGAGGGAAATTCCCAAAGTCCGGCTAACAGACCGCCGTCGGAACGCTTTTTAAGGGCGTATTTTTCCCCGCAACGTAAAAGAAAAATCGTCTTCTCTTCCGTTTTACGCTTTGCCCTTTCGCTCTTCACGGGGAATCGTCCCGTCGTTTCGTGCAGGCGGGACAGGCATTCGTAAAAAAGCGGGCATACTTCGCATTTCGGCGAGCCGTTCGGGATACAGACGAGCTCGCCCAATTCCATGAGCCCTTCGGTCAGCAGCCTTGACTCCCGTCCGCTCGGATATACCTTTCTGAGCGTTTGAGTCACGTATTTCCTTGTCGACGCTTCGGCGATATCGCCGTCGTTTTCCGTTATTCGCATAAAGACGCGCAGAACGTTTCCGTCGACGGCGGGCTCGCTCCTTCCGTAGGCGATGGAGGAGATCGCCCCCGCCGTATAATCGCCGATTCCGAATAATTTTTTTAATTCGTTTGCTTCTTCGGGTAATTTTCCGTTATACTTCGCAACCAGCAGTTGCGCCGTCTTTTTTAAATTTCGCGCTCGGGAATAATAGCCGAGCCCCTCCCATAGCTTTAAAAGCTTTTCGTCGTCGATCGACGCGAGCGCTTCGATTGTGGGCGCTTCCGCCAAAAATCGGCGATAATAAGGAATGACCGTTTCGATTCTCGTCTGTTGGAGCATAATTTCGGACAGCCAAACGTGGTAAGGCGTGGGATCCTCGCGCCACGGAAGGGCTTTTCTGTTCTCTTTATGCCAACGAACGACGAGCGGAATGATTTTTTTTAACAGTTCTTCCATCGAAGCCTCCCAATTCTTTGAAAAACACCTATCTTCTGAAATGATATCGGATTCTGCAAGCGGTCGCAATCGAAACGAAGAGCTGCGGGGGGGTAAATTTTTTGCGACGCTCCGCTCGAAAAGTTTTATACGTTCGTAATCGGGATTTTTGACGGCGCGACCCGTTTCCGTCATAAATCCCGATTTTTTCAAATCGTCCGCGACGCTCTTTGGGGAAGCTCCGACCCCAAACCTTCCTCCTCGGCGCGATCCTTGATCGGTAACGCCGCCGTCGGGTTTTTCCGTATCGTCCGTCCGAAAAAACGGCGTTTTTTCGCGCGGCGTCGATCTCCAAAAACGGATCGTCGCTTTTTTCGATCGTTTGCGGACAAAGACAATGGAAGGAAAACAAGCTTTTCCTTCCCGTCGATTGATAAAAGAGCTCGAATTTTTCCTCGAACTCTTTTATGCGAACGCTCTGTTTGTTTTGTATTCAAATTTTATTCTTCGACGCTTTTGTTCCTTAATTTTCCGCGAGCGTTTTCTTTTGAGGTTCGACCCAAAGACCGTCTCGTCCTCTTTTATTCCATGTTTTTGAGCTCTTCCGGAATGTCGTCGTCCTCCTCGGAGTCGTTCTTCCCGTTTTTCGCTTTTTTGCCGTTCGCGTTATTGCAACCGACGGCGTTTTTCTTCACTTTGATTTTCTCCACGGGGAACTCTCGGTAAACAAAGTCTCCGCTCCCTACGGGAATTTTCATCTTGACTTCCATTTTCAGCATATTCACGGCGATGACCGTCCCCTTCCCGTCGGGAGAATCGGCTTCCGCGCCGATTTTGGGCATTTTCTTCCCCGCCTCGGCGTAATAATCGTTTTCGTATTCGAGGCAGCACATCAGCCTTCCGCACAGACCGCTGATCTTCGAGGGATTGAGAGACAAGCCCTGCGTCTTCGCCATCTTGATGCTCACCTTTCGGAAGTCCGGCATACAGCTCGCGCAGCAGCATACCCTTCCGCAGGGAGCGATTCCCCCGAGCATCTTCGTTTCGTCGCGAATGCCCACTTGGCGAAGCTCGATCCTCAAATGAAAAACGGAAGCGAGATCCTTTACCAATTCTCTGAAATCCACCCTTCCTTCGGACGTAAAGTAGAAGACCACTTTCGTTCCGTCGAAGGTAAATTCGCAGTCGATCAGCTTCATGTCGAGCTGATGCTTTTCAATCCTTTCCTGACAAATTTTCAACGCCTGCGGGCGTCTTTCGACGTTGCGTTTCTTCTGTTCCTCGTCCTTTTGCGTAGCGATTCTGATAATGGGTTTTAAGGGGGCTACGACGTCCTTATCCTCCACTTCGAGGGAGGGATAGACGACCGTCGCGTACTCGATTCCCTTCGCCGTTTCGACGATAACCCCCGCGTTCTTTTGATAAACGTCCTTGGCGTTCGGGGCGAAATAATAAACCCTGCCTCCGTCTTTGAATTTTACGCCGACTATTTTCTGCATTTATTTTTCTCCTTGTTGACGCGCATCAGCGTCGTTTCCGTCAGCATGGGGAAATTCGCGTTAAATTTTACGTCGAATTCCGCCTTTGCGAGCGTTTCGAGAACCGCTATCGCCGCCGACGGCGAATATTGTAAAGAAATCCTTTTTATTCTTTCCTTGCACCCTTTCAATAAGGGCTCTCTATTTAAATTATACATCAAAATATCGCGAAATACAAGTCTTAAAACGGATAAAAACTCTTGTTTTTGCTTGACGGAAGCCGCTTTCGCCGAAAGGACGGGGATATCCCGTTCCTCCGCTTCGGCAAAGTCCAACGAGAGGGAGAGGAGTTCGCCGTAATACGTCCCCTCGACGAGGTTCTGCGCCTCCCCCGCGACGCCGCCGCACGCCGCCGCAAAATCGGAAAAGCCCGTCTTGTCGGGATAATTCCGCTCCAAAAAGCGGGCGATTTCCCCTTCGGAAAAGGGAGGGATTTCCAATTTGATCACCCTCGATTTGACGGTGGGCAGAATGGAAAACTCGCTCGTCGCGCCGAGAAGAAAATAAACGCCCTCGGGCGGTTCCTCCAAAATCTTCAAAAGCTTATTCTGAACGGAAGCGTTCGCGTCGTGAAATTTGTCGAGGACGAACAGCCTTTTATCCCCTTCCACGGGCTTTATTCGGCAATCGGTCAAAAGGGTATTTGCGTTGTCCGAAGAGAGCCTCTTGCCCTCTTCGGGGAAAAGCGAGCAATCGGAAAAGCATTCCCTGTCGATCAGAGCTTTCTGCCTGTCGTCCGCGCCGAGAATGATTTTGGAAAACTCCTTTAAGGCGAAGCGCAGATTCCTCTCGTCCGGAAAAACGAGGAGATAGGCGTGGGAGAGCTCCCCCTTCGCCGCTTGGTTTTTTATCATGCGGTACGCGCCCGTACGGGACAAAAGCTCCCTCATAAAACCCCCTTTTCCTTTAACAGCCCTACGATGCTTTTATGAATATTTTCCGCGGAATCGAACGCGTTTACCGAAAAAAACCGTTCGGGGTACTTTTCCGCGAGAAGCTTATACCCCTCGTATACCCGCTTATGGAAGGCGACGCCCGCCTGCTCCATTCTGTCGTCCTTCTCCGCGCCGTTTTTGCGGATAAAGGCGGATTCGGGATCGATATCGAGAAAAACCGTTACGTCGGGCAGAAAGCGTTCGATCGCGTAAGAGTTGATTTTTGCGATAAAATCGAACCCCAAGCCCCTCGCAAATCCCTGATAGGCGAAGGAGGAATCGATAAACCGATCGCAAACGACGAGCGTTCCCTCCTCCAAGGCGGGAGAGATTACGTCGTGCAGAACCTGAACGCGCGCGGCGGCGTACAGGAGCGCCTCGCATTCGTCCGTCATGGCGGCGTTTTTATTGTCGAGAATGATCCCTCTGATCTTTTCGGAGACGGGGTTTCCGCCCGGCTCGCGCGTGAAGATATGTCTGATCCCTCTCTCGTTCAGATAATCGCCCAGAAGCCTTTGCTGAGTGGTTTTTCCCGACCCCTCGCAGCCCTCGAACGTTACAAATTTTCCCCTCATTCTTTATACACCTCGATATAGCGAATTTCTTTCTCCTCCTTCTCGCCCTTGACGATCGTCAGCCCGTACGTACTCCGCGCTTTTGACAGACGATCTTTTGCGCATTCCGTGACGATCTCCCCCTCCAGGACGAGGGGAACGCAGGGCGGAAAGAGTCCGCAGGTTTGCGCGCAGATCCTGCCGACGCTGTTGAAAAGGGGAATCCTCTCCTTTCCCTTTCCGGATTCGGGTCGGCTTTTCCGCTCCGCCTTCTCCGTATTTTCCTCTTCGGCGGGCTCGAGGGAGGCGGGAAATCGCTTGCGGCAGATTTTTAAAATTTTTTCAAGCCGATCGATCTCCCTCTTTTTCGTCGCCGGCGAAAAATAAAACATGATATTTTCGCCGTCGCAAAACTCCGGATAAATTCCCTTTTTCTCAAAAAATTTTTCCGCCTCCGCCGCCCGTTTTCCAAACGAAAAGACCGCCTTCGTCCAATCGCCGTTCCGATAGGCGGCGTTGCGCTCCTTGAACGCTTCGGCGTATTTCTCTGTCTTTATGTTCCGAGGATATTTTACCGCGTATTCCACGCTCGCCATCAAAAGATAGTTCGGACTCGTCGTTCGAAAGACGGAAACCGCTCTTTTCAGCCGCTCGAAAAAATCCTCATGGCAACTGACGGTTGCGCCCTGTGTGAGACAGGGCAGATTTTTATGGATTCCGTCCACCCAGATATCGGCGAAATTGCTCGCGTGAAGAGCGGTTCCCTTAAACATACCGCCGTGAGCCCCGTCGACCAAAAGGGGAACGCCGCGCCGCTCGCACAAGCGCCTGATTCCGCGCAAATCGCACAAATTGCCGTAATAATCGGGATAGGTGACGAAAACCGCCTCGACGTCCTCCGACAAATTTTCCTCGATCTGCGCGAGCGTAAGGGGAAGACCGATGCTTCCGATACGACCGTTCTCCACAATTTTTAAACGGATCCCCATCAGCTCCGCCGCGTGATACGCCGACGGATGGCTGTCGCGAGCGATCAATATGCGCTTTGCTCCGCTCGCGTAGATCATGGACAGAACGCCGCAGGTGCTCCCGTCCACGAGCAGAAAGCTGTAAAAGGCTCCCAATTCCTTGGCGAGATCCCTTTCCGTCTGCAAAAGAACGCCCGACGGAGAGGACAGATTATCCGTAAAGGAAAGCTCGGTCAGATCCCACTTTCCGATTTTGTGTCCGGGCGTATGGAAGGAGGTATGCCTCTTCGCTTTTTTCAACATACCGTAAATGCGGCAGTCTTTTAAAACGCTCCTTTTCAACCTCATATCTTATCTGCGTACGTATTCACGAGATAAGCGACGTACAAGAGCTTTTCGAAGCGCATATATTCCTGATCTTCCTCCGACATTTTAAAGAAACAAACGTTGACGCCGTCGACGTATTTCGTCGCCGTCTCTTCGTCGTAAAGATACATGAGCTTTCTCATGGAAGCCATTCTCGGCGTTCCGAGGCAAATCGCGTACGTTCCCCCGACGGTTTCCTCTTTTTCAAAATCGGTGAATTGCGTTTCCGTCAGCGTGAGAATCCCCTCGTCGATCGCCGACAAAACGGTGAAGAGCGCGTCCCTCGTCTCCTCGATCCGATTCGCTTCGTCTAAAAGTCCCGCCTGAACGTTCTTTTCCGTGCGGTAGCGTTTATCCTTCTCGTTTCTCGCTCGGAACTGCTCTTCGAGATAGGAAGCGTTCAGCGTTCCGTTCTCGATATCCCCGTCGTAAAAGGGGGAAAGATAGGCTTCCGCCGCAGAGAAATATTCGTCGATCTCTTCGACGAGCGGATAATAGCCGCCTAAAAACTCCTGTAAATAGGTCGTCTGCGCTTCCTCGTCGGCGACGGCGTCGGAGACGAGCATCATCGAATAAAGTCCCGCCGCCATTCTCGCCGAGAGCGCGAGACTTGCATAAGTTGAGCTGGAAGACATATACAAGGAGGAAGCGTCCATAATTTCGTAAGAAAACACCCCGTCGACGTCCTTCGTATCGACGAGCCTTTCTTCCAGCGTAGAAGCGTCGTCTCCCCGATAAATATCCTCGTAGTAAATAAAATACATTTGCTGCTGATAAGCGGGCTTCGTCGATGCGAGGCTGAGGACGGTAACCCAGCCGAAGATCGCCGCGACGACGGTGACGAGGATTTTGATCCAGTCGTAGGATAAAACGTTTTGTAATCTCAATTTTGTTATTCTTGCATCCATTGATATTCCTGTTTTCTCTTCGTTTTTTTGATCGGAAGCTTTTCCCTTTTCGGAATTTTTTCTTTTGTGCGTTTCTTAACAAACAAATCGGCAAAAGGGTGCGGAAACCGTATTTTCCGCACCCGAAACAACTTTTTTAATTGTGTGAATCCGAAGTAACGTCAAAGTCGTTCCTTTACGGTTTCTTTTTGGGTTTCATGGTGGGGAAAAGCAATACGTCCCGAATCGTCGCGCTGTCCGTAAGAAGCATGACCAGCCTGTCCACGCCGAAGCCGAGTCCTCCCGTGGGAGGCATTCCGTATTCGAGCGCCGCGATAAACTCTTCGTCTACCTGCGCGTTCGCTCCCTGCGCGCGCTTTTCTTCCGCCTGCCTCGTCATTCTCTCCCGCTGATCGATCGGATCGTTGAGCTCCGAGAAGGCGTTGCCGTATTCGTGTCCGCAAATAAAATATTCAAAACGCTCCGTCATGGACGGATCGTCCCTCTTTCTCTTCGCCAAGGGCGAAATTTCGACGGGATAATCGTAAATAAAGGTAGGCTGGACGAGATGCTCCTCTACGAACGCATCGAAGAACGCGGATAAGATATGCCCCTTGTCCTTTTTTTCGTCGTCGGACAGCTCCACGCGGTGCGCCCTCGCGCTTTCGAGAGCGTCCTCCGTAGACTTCCAATCGGCGTACCTGACGCCGGAATACCTTTCGACCGCTTCCGCCATGGAGAGTCTTTCCCAATGCCCGAGATCCACTTCCACGCCCTGATAGGAAATCTTCGTCGTGCCGCACACTTTATTCGCCGCGAATTTATACATATCCTCGACGAGATCCATCAGATATTTATAATCCTTATAGGCTTCGTAGAGCTCTATCGAAGTAAATTCGGGATTATGCGTCGAGTCCATTCCTTCGTTGCGGAAAATGCGTCCGACTTCGTAAACCTTTTCAAGTCCGCCGACGATCAGGCGCTTTAAGTAAAGCTCGGTTTCGATTCTCATATACATATCGATGTCGAGCGCGTTATGGTGCGTTTTAAAGGGACGCGCGTCCGCTCCGATTTCGATGGGGAGAAGGACGGGCGTTTCCACCTCCGTAAAGCCCCTTCCGTCGAGATATTCTCTCAACGCCCGCAAAACGGCAGTGCGCTTGAAGAAGGTGTTTCTCGTCTCTTGATTCATGATGAGATCGACGTCTCTTTGACGATATTTCATGTCGACGTCGACGAGACCGTGGAACTTTTCGGGAAGGGGACGGAGAGCTTTCGAGAGCATTTCGATCCGCTGCGCGTGAACGGTGATCTCGCCCGTCTGCGTCTTAAAGACGAACCCTTTGATCCCGACGATATCGCCGACGTCGTAATCTTTCTTAAAGGAAGTATAGTCCTCCTCTCCCAGATCGTTTTTAGAAAGATAAATCTGAATGCGTCCGAGCCGATCGGAAATCGTCGAAAAAGACGCTTTCCCCATGACGCGCTTGCTCATGAGACGACCGGCTACGGAAACCTCCTTGTTTTCATATTTCTCGAAATTTTCCTTTATCTCTTCGGACTTTGCGTCCGCGTCGTATTTTACCTTTGCGTAAGGATTGTTGCCCTCGCTCTGCATCCTTGCGAGCTTTTCCCTACGAATTCTCTCCTGTTCGGCAAGCTGTTTCAGCTCTTCTTCCGCCGAAGGGGGGACGTTGTTCTTGTTTTCCATCTCTTCATTCCTTGCTTTTCGATATTCTTTAAACGGACGATTCGCTTTTTCCGCGACGAAATCGGCGCGGAACCGTTTATCTGATCGAAACGATTTTCACCTGATAATCTCCGTCGGGCGCATGAACGGTCACCTTGTCGCCGACTTTATGCTTCAGGAGAGCCGCTCCCATGGGGGATTCGTTTGAAATTTTATTCTGCATTGCGTTCGCTTCGGTGGAGCCGGTAATCTCGTAGGTTTCCTCCTCTTCGAGCTCCATATCGTAAACGGTGACGAAGGATTGGAGGTGAACGGTCGTGGAATCGTTGTTTTCCTCGATAATTTCGGCGTTCTTTACTTTATATTCGAGATCGGCGATCTCTCCCTCGTTTGCCGACTGCTCGTTCCTCGCCGCGTCGTACTCGGCGTTTTCCGAAAGATCCCCGTGGCTCCTCGCTTCCGCGATACGTTCGACGATCTCTTGGCGTTTAATCGTTTGTAGATACTTTAATCTTTCTACGGCTTCTTCGTAACCCTTTTTGGTCATAAAAAATTTATCTGCCATACTGTTTTACCTCTGATGCTCTTTCTTTTATAAATACGCCCGCAGTCCTCCGATTGGAGAGGCTGCGAAATCAATTTCTTCGCCGTTCCTTTCATCCCGTAAAATTTTGCGGGGAAAAGACCGAATACGGCGAACCGATCCCATGAAAGGAAACGGGCTCCGCCGCGATACGCTTTTATCTTACTCTGTTTTTCCCTTCTTGTCAAGCCGTTTGCCCTTCAGCCCTTCAACTCTTTCAGAAATTTATCGATCCGGTCGACGGCTTTATTGAGATTCTCCATGCTCGTCGCGTAGGAAGCGCGGATATGATACGTTCCGCAATCGCCGAACGCATTGCCGGGAACGACGGCGACGTCGTATCCGTATAACAGTCTCGTCGCAAATTCCTCCCCGTCGAGTCCCGTCGATTCCACCGAGGGAAACACGTAAAAGGCGCCCTTCGGCTCGAAGCATTTCAGCCCCATGTCGTTGAAGCTCTTTACGATGAATCTTCTCCTTCTGTTATACTCGTCGTGCATTTCCTCGACGACGGAAAAATCGTCTTCAAATCCCTCTTTCAGCGCGTAATTCGCCGCGTACTGACTCATGGTCGGCGCGCACATGACGCCGTACTGATGAATTTTGAAAATCGCCGCGTCGATTTGCTCCGGCGCGCACACGTAGCCGACGCGCCAGCCCGTCATGGCGAACGATTTGGAGAAGCCGTTGATGAGAACCGTCCGCTCCTTCATGCCGGGGAGGGAGGAAAAGGAAACGTGCTTGCTTCCGTAGGTGAGCTCCGAATAAATTTCGTCGGAAACGACGAGAAGGTCGTGCTTTTCTACGACGGGAACGATGGCTTCCAGCTGCTCCTTCGTCATAACGCCCCCCGTGGGATTGTTCGGATAGGCGAGAATCAACGCCTTCGTCTTGGGAGTGATCGCCCTTTCGAGCGATTCGGGCGTAAGAATGAAGCCGTTCTCGTCCGTACATTTTACGGGGACGGGCTTCGCGCCGTTCAATTGAACGCAGGGCGCATAGGAGACGTAACAGGGATCGGGGGTTAAAATTTCGTCGCCCTCTTCGCAGACGGCGCGAAGCGTCAAATCGATCGCCTCCGAAGCTCCCACCGTCACGACGATGTTTTCCGCCGGATAATCCGCGTCGTATCTCGTCTTCAAATATCGGGAAATATTTTCCCTCAATTCCGGAAGACCGCGGTTGGCTGTGTACTGCGTTCTTCCCCTCTGAACGGAGCGGATTCCCGCGTCGCGGACGTCCCACGGCGTGATAAAATCGGGTTCGCCCACGCCGAGCGAAACGACGTTCTTCTTTTCATGAACGATATCGAAAAATCTGCGGATGCCGCTGGGCTTCAACGAAGCGGCTCTCCGATTGACAAAGTTTCTCATGGTTGAACGGACAACCTCATCTCTTCCTTCCTCTTCTTGGTGACGGCTCCCTCTATTTTATATTTTTTCAAAATAAAATGCGTCGCGGTGGAAAGAACGCCGTCGAACGTGGAAATTTTTTCCGATACGAAGCGGGAAATGCTGCGAAGCGACTTTCCCTCGATAAATACGGCGAGATCGTATGCGCCGCTCATGAGATAAAGTCCCTTTACCTCCGGATATTCGGAAACGCGCTCGGCGAGATAGTCGAAACCCTGTCCCTTCTGCGGGGTCATCTTGACCTCGATGAGCGCCTCCACCCGTTCGTCGTCTACGGCTTCGGGATTCGTGATGACCGTATATTTTACGACGACGCCCTCTTCCTCCATTTCTCTTATTTTCGCCGCTACCGCCGAGGTCTCTTCTCCCAGCATGACGGCGATCTTCTCGGCGGAATATCGGCAATCTTCGCCGAGAACGTCGAGGATTTCTTTTCCGAGCTTGTCCATATGATGTCACTCCTTTATCGGTTTGAATCGTTTAAAACGAATAGGATACTATTATTTTATAGCGATTCCCCCTTAAAGTCAACAGAAAAAAAGAAGATTTGAATTTTCCGATAAAAAACCCTTTTCTTTTTTTGCCTTTTCCTGTATAATGTGCGCATGAGGATTTGGGTAAAAATCGTAAAAGAACAACGAACGGTGCGACAGCTTTCCTACGAAAGGGACGAGAAGCTGACCTATTCGCACCTTTTAAGCTATTTAATGGATATCTGCCACGAGCTTGACGTTCCCACGCCCGTGCTGTTAAAGTCGCACGTCATGGATTTTGCAAAATTCAGACACGTGAAATTTAAGGAAAATGATTTTGTCGAGCCGATCGACTTCGATTTTTTGTGGATAGAAAATATCGATTGAACCTTCCGCAACCGCAGGTTGACGTTTTTTTTCTTTGACGGTTAAAATTTTTCGAATTTTTCTTCCTCGAAAAAAGCATACTGAAAAGGTATGAAAGCGACTTCTTTGCTGTTTCTCCTTTACTTTATTGCGCTCGGGATCGATCTCTGCGTTTTTGCGTTGACCTCTTTCGATCCTCTCCTGTGGATATGCTTCCGCAATGAAATCGTCTATCGCGCGATTTTGTCCGTTGCGGGAATCGCCGCGCTATGGATGCTCTTCTGGCTGATCGCCTTTAAGCCCTTCAAGAATATTCATTAGACTCCTTTTTTAAAAATCAAGCGAAAGCGGTCGCTTTTCGCTTGATTTTTTACGGCGCGTTATGATACTATATTCCCACAGAAGGTTTTCGGAGAACACTTCTGAATAAAAAAACCGAGGTTTAAAATTGAATATGAAAAGCTTCTTTACGACGAAACGCATCTGCCGCGCGGCGATCGTCGCCGCCCTGTACGCCGCTCTCGCCATGGTACTCGCTCCCATCTCCTACGGGGAATTTCAGTGTCGGGTATCCGAAGCCCTGACCGTGCTCCCCCTCTTCTTCCCCGAAGCGGTCGCGGGACTCGCGATCGGCTGTCTGATTGCGAATCTGATCGGCAACGGGATTCTCGATCTCGTGTTCGGCACGCTGACGACCCTCTTTGCCGCGCTTACGACCTATTTTATCGGCAGATTGATAAAGCGCAAGATCGTACGACTGGTTTTGGGAGAAATTCCTCCCATTCTCTTCAACGCGATCGTCGTTCCCTTTACCTATCTCGCCGTTACCGATTTGAAGAGCCTTTATTTAATCAACGCGCTTTGGATCGGACTGGGGCAGCTCGTCGCCGTAGCGATAGCGGGAACCGTCCTCTATTTTGCCGTTCTGCGCCTGAGAAAAAAGAACGTGAGCTTCTTTTCCGATAAAAAGGAGGAGACGAACGAAAACAAGCTCTTCCTCGCGGCGGCTCTCCTTTGCACGTTGGGAATCGTCCTCCCCTGCGCGGGCGCGATCGTCGCGTACTTCTTCGAGGTCGTCGCGCTCTCCTATGCGTTGCTCGCAATCGCCGCCGTCGTTCTCGTCTTTTCCGTCGTCTTCAATATCGTGAAGTCGATCGCAAAAAGAGGGAATTCTTAAATTAAAAAAACGACCGTATCATCCGAAATACGGTCTTTTTTTTATGGATATTTTCCGAACGAAGATCGAACCTTCTTTTTCCTTTTATTTATCGTCAAAATCCAAGGGCTTCATGTAACCGAGCCCGCTCGCGCCCGAGGACATGATGATCTTCGAACGGCAATGAGGACATTCCGTCGCGCTCAGCTTGATCCTTCCCCCGCACGCGGAACAACAAACCACGCCGTCGCGGTAGACGATGCTCGCCTCTCTGCCCTTCGTCGGCGAAGAATACCCTTCTTTTTGAGCGGAATCGAAAGAGGGAGCCTCCCTCCCGACGGGCGCGGAGGAATAGAAGCTTTTTCCTCTCGTCAACGGTTCCTCTCCCGAATAAGTCTCCTGCGGAGCGTACCGCGAGCCCGAATCATAATCATATTGTCTTTGGCGTTGTCCGTAAAGCTCCTCCGAAGGGTAGGTCCTCGGCGAAGCTTCTTCCTCGTAAGCGCGATTTCCGTAAGAAGGGCGGTAATCCGTCCGAGCGGGAATATTTTCGGGCTCTTGTCCGTACGGAGGAAGAGGGCGGACCTCCTTAGCGGCTTCCGAACTTTTCACCGGCTGAGAGGGAGAACTTGCCTCTTCGTCCACCTCTTCGAGGAGGTAAGATAATTTTTTATTGACGCTCTTCAATTCTTCCGTCATCTCCTGCATCGCCTTTTTGTCCGGCAGGGCGCAGGTCGCGATCAGGGCGAAGACGTTTAAGAAGATCGTGAGGGCGAAATAAATCTGACCCGCATAACCTTTTTTCTTCGCTACGGATTCGCTCAAAATTCCGAGAAGGACGCCTATAATGAGATAAGCGGCAACGATGATGACGGGAAGATAGGGTTCCATGATAAAAAAGTACTCCTGAACAAATGAAAATTACGGTTAAACCATCGGCAAAAAATACAGAAATTTTTAAGCGCTTCTTACTTTTCTTTATGAACGCTTGTTTTCAACGCGCAGACTTCGCAGGGCTTCGCC
>CAYWKM010000031.1:0-20981 GCA_964459165.1 uncultured Clostridia bacterium | reverse complement strand
CATGCAGACGAAGTGTTCACGAGTTGGGGGATAGAGACGGCGAAAAAATACACCTCCGACGAAATCGCCGCGATTCTCTCCGCACTGAAGGACGAGGAAAAATACGGGATCGTTCTGCGGGCAAAGGGAATCGTGGATTCCTCCGAGGGAGAGTGGATTCATTTCGATTATGTTCCCGAAGAACCCGACGTAAGGCACGGCGCGGCGGGCGTGACGGGCAGGCTTTGCGTGATCGGTTGTCAATTAAACGAAGAGTCGTTAAAGGAGCTTTTTAAAGCTTAAATTCTGTTTTTGCACCTGGCGATAAACAGGAACGGAGGATATAT
The DNA here is from genome assembly GCA_964459165.1 of uncultured Clostridia bacterium. Lineage (GTDB taxonomy): Bacteria > Bacillota > Clostridia > Christensenellales > Borkfalkiaceae > RGIG4074. The sequence continues at coordinate 20,655 of CAYWKM010000031.1, read as the reverse complement.
GGCAAAAAAATTACCCGACGAAACGCCCGTCTATTTATTCCTCGGCTTTCTCGAATCGGGCAAAACGAAGTTTATTCAAGAGACGATGGAGGATCCCCGTTTCGAATCCGGAGAGAAGACGCTTCTCCTCGTTTTTGAAGAAGGGGAAGAGGAATACGACGAAAGTAAATTTGCCGTAAAGCACGCCGTCGTTCGGTATATCGAAAAGCCCGAAGACATGACCGAAGCGAAGCTTGCCGGTCTTCAATTGGAGCACGATATCGAGCGCGTCGTGGTGGAATATAACGGTATGTGGATGCTGCAACAGTTTTTCGACGCTATGCCCGAGGGTTGGTTTATCAATCAGGTCATGACCTTTATCGATTCGCAGACCTTCCTTTCCTACAACGCAAACATGCGTCAGCAGACGTTCGATAAAATCCAATATACGGAAATGGCGGTATTCAACCGTTTCGATCCGGAAAGGGACGACAAGATGGAATTTCATAAGCTGATCCGCGCGATTTCCCGCCGCTGCGATATCGTTTACGAGCAGAAGAACGGTCAGACGGAGCTCGACAGCATCGAAGATCCGCTTCCCTTCGACCTCAACGCCCCCGTCGTCGAGATCGAGGATAGGGATTACGCTCTCTTTTATCGGGATATTGCCGAAAATACGGGCAATTACGAGGGAAAGACGGTGCGCCTAAAAGGGCTCGTCGCCTGCGATAAGCGTCTTCCCGCCGGTACCTTCGTCGTCGGCAGACACGTCATGACCTGTTGCGAGGCGGATATTCAGTACAGCGGTCTCGCCTGCGTTTCCAAAGAGCCTTCGCTGAATTTGAAGACGAAGGATTGGGTCGTCGTGGAAGCGAAGGTCAGCATTGAAAACAACAAGGTATATAAGGGCAAGGGCCCCGTTCTGAAAGCGGTTTCCGTCGAGCGGTGCGAAGAGCCTGAAAACGTCGTGGCGACGTTTTATTGATTTTTATTCCACTCGCTTTTTGCGGGTGGATTCTCGCTTATGAAAGATAAAACTTTTCTGTTTAAAAAATCTTATTTCGTCTGCCTGTTCGCTCTTTTGTGCTGCTTTTTGTGGGGAAGCGCGTTTCCGACGATAAAAATAGGCTACCGCCTGTTTGAGATCGACGGCATAGGAGAAACGATTCTCTTTGCCGGACTTCGGTTTACGCTCGCGGGCGTTTTCATCGCCGCAGCGGGGAGCTTTTTGCGGAAGAAATTTTTGTTTCCGAAGAAAACCTCATGGGGATACGTAGGCTCGCTGAGTCTTGCGCAGACGGCGGTGCAATATCTGTTTTTTTATATCGGACTTTCCCACTGTACCGGCGTAAAGAGTTCCGTCGTCGGGGCGACGGGCGTTTTTTTTACGATTTTGATTTCCTCTTTTCTTTTTCGGCAGGAAAAGTTTACGCCCGTAAAATTGTTGGGGTGCGTCGTCGGGTTTGCGGGGATCGTCCTCGTCAATTTCGAAGGACTCGATTTCTCCGTAAGCGTTACGGGGGAAGGCTTTCTTCTCCTCGCGGCTCTGTCCTCCGCTTTCTCTTCCTGCATGATTAAAAAATTTTCAGAAAAGGAAGACTCCGTTACGCTGTGCGCCTATCAATTCATGGCGGGAGGGATTTTGCTCGCCCTTGCGGGCGTGTGTCTCGGCGGACGCATAGAGCTGAGAAACGCAAGAGGCGTTCTCCTTCTCCTCTATCTCGCGTTTGTTTCCTCCTGCGCCTATACCCTTTGGGGGATTCTCTTAAAATATAATCGTCCGTCGCGCGTCGCCGTCTACGGGTTCTTAAATCCCGTGTTCGGGGTCGTTCTTTCCGCGTGGTGGCTCGGAGAAGAGGCGAACGCGCTTCTCTGCTTCGTCGCTTTGGCGCTCGTCGGCGCGGGGATCGTCCTCGTCAATTTATCGGGAGAACAGAAGATCGTTCGCGACGAGGAAATGAAATAAATTTGAAATTTTCGCACGGCGTTTATCAAAGCAGGCGGCGTGCGAATATTTTTATTTATGAAAGAATCGGAAGGGCAAAAATCGAACGGAGGGCGTTTTCTTTCTTTTCATGTTGACATTTTTGGAGGAATAGACTATAATTACGATATCGCGGTAAAATACAGAATTTTTTGCGGATTCCGAACGTTACCGTGAAAAGGAACGTCAATGAAAGTCATTATCGTCGGAGCCGGCAGAACCGGCAGAAATATCATTAAAAAGCTACGTAAGGAAAAACACGACATCGTCGCAATCGATACCGAAGAAGAATTGCTGTCCGATATCATGGCGGAGTATGACGTGCAGTGTATTACCGGAAACGGCTGCGATGAAAAAATTCTCATCGAAGCGGGCGTGAGGGATGCGGATCTGCTGATTTCCGTAACGGATAAAGACGAGCTGAATCTGCTCTGCTGCATCATCGCAAGGACGTACGGGGTGACGAATCTGATCGCTCACGTCCGCGATCCGAATTACTATTTTCAGTTCGATTCCATGAAGGAAACGCTCGGAATAACGCTGCTCGTCAATCCTGAGGCGACGCTCGCCGACGAGGTCGCCAACCTTCTCAATTTCCCCTCGGCGATTAAGGTAAGTTCTTTTGCCAAGGGAAGATTGCAGATTGCCGAAATGAAGGCGACGGCGGAGCATAAGCTGTGCGGCAAGACGCTGATCGAACTGAAATCGAACAGTAAAATGCCCTTCCTCATCGTCGCCGTCGAAAGAAAGGGCAACGTATTTATTCCTAACGGAAACACCGTCATCGAAGACGGCGACGTCGTGAGCATATGCGCGAAACATTATGAAATGAGAGACGTCCTTTCTCATCTCGGCTTCGGCAAGTATAAAATTCGGTCGGTTATGATTCTCGGAAGCGACGACGACGCGTATTATCTCGCGAAATCGCTCCTTTCGGCGGGAGGATTTACCATAAAAATTATCGGAAAGAACGCTGACAAGTGTTTGGAAATGAAGGAAAAGCTGGATAAAGCCAACGTCGTTTGCTCTGATTTTACCGATAAGGACGTCCTCGATCGCGAGGGAATCGAACACGCCGACGCGCTCGTGGCGATGTCCTCTTACGACGAGAACAACATCGTCTCGTCTTTTTACGCAAAGAGCAAGGGCGTGACGAAAGTGATCACGATTTTGCATAAGGATTCCTACAACGGGATTCTCTCGGAGAGGGACTTTCAAGACGTGGTTTCTCCCTATGATCTGACGGGAAGCGAAATCGCGAAATGCGTGCGGAGCATCGACGTCCCCAAGGACAGTAAAATCATCGCCATGCAGCCGATCATGGGGGGAAAGGCGGAAGGACTCGTCTTTAACGTGGGGCGCAATCCCGAGTTCGTCGGTCACAGTATACGCGATCTGAATGTAAAAATGAAAGACGGGCTTTTGGTTGTCGCCATTTCGAGAGAATCGGCGAAAAAGAACGAAATGTCCGTCATTCCCGACGGTTCGACTATGTTGGAAGATAACGACAATATCCTCATCGCCTCGGTGGGCAGGACGATTTCCAAGCTCGAAGATCTGTTGAAGGCGTAAAAAACGTAAGAACGTAAGAACGAAGAGATATGAATTATAAGGTTATTGGTTACTATATCGGGCAGATTTTAAAGGTCGTGGCGGCCTTTCTTCTGTTGCCCGTCATCGTGGGGCTCTGTTATAAGGAATACAGTCATTTTTACTTCCTTTTAATCACCGCCGCTCTGTACGAGCTCTTGGGGCTTCTCCTGACGTTCTTGACGAAGAAGGGGAAGAAAAAGCTCGGGAACAAAGAGGGACTTGCCGTCGTGGGACTCGCGTGGATCGTCATTTCCGCCGTCGGCGCGTTGCCCTTCGTCATGGACGGCTGTATTCCCAATTATATCGACGCGCTCTTCGAAACGGTTTCCGGCTTTACGACGACGGGCGCGACGATTCTCACCGATATTGAAGGACTCCCCAAATGTATGCTTTTCTGGCGCAGTTTTACCCATTGGCTGGGCGGCATGGGCATTCTCGTGTTTATCCTCGCCGTTATGCCGGGAACGGACGGAAGCACGTTCCATTTGTTCCGCTTTGAAGCGCCCGGTCCGCAGGTGGGCAAGTTGGTGAGCAAGGTGAGAATCAATTCCGCCATTCTTTACGGGATCTATCTCGGCTTTACTCTTTTAGAATTTTTTCTTTTGCTCTTCGGAATCAAGGGACCGGATAGGGTCTTTCACAGCATTATTATCGCCATGGGTACGGCGGGTACGGGCGGCTTTGCGGCCACGGCGAATTCCGTCGCGAGTTTTAACAGCCTGTATGTGGAAATCGTCGTCATGGCGTTCATGTTTATTTTCAGCATCAATTTTAACTTGTATTATCTGATGTTGCTGCGGCGGTTTAAGGCGGCTTTTGCGGACGAAGAAATGCACTTTTACGCGTTTTATCTGGTTCTTTCCATCGTCGCCGTAACGATTTGCAACCTTAATTTTTACGGGAATTTTTTCACGTCGCTTCGGTATTCTTCTTTTGCCGTCGTCTCCTTCACATCCAGTACCGGATACTCCACCTGCGATATTACGCAATGGTCCACGATGACGGATTCCATTCTTCTCGTTTGTATGTTTTTCGGCGGCTGCGCGGGCAGTACGAGCGGCGGATTTAAAGTTTCGCGTATCGTCATTTTAATGAAATCCGCCTATCAACATCTCCTGCACGTTCTTCGCCCCAACAGTATTCAGATCGTAAAGCTGAACAAAAAGGCTCTTTCGCGCGAAGAGGTTTCTTCCGTGGAGAGATATTTTCTTATTTATGCGGTTATTTTAGCTTTCGCCTTTCTGCTGATTTCCTTTGACGGGAAGGACGCGATGTCTACGGTTTCCGCGATTTTCTCCTGCCTGAATAACATGGGACCCGGCTTCGGCGCATATTTTCAGGGCAGCGGGGGAACGTTTGCCGGATTTTCTTATTTTTCGAAAATCGTGGAAATTTTTCTCATGCTCGCCGGAAGACTGGAAATATTCCCCGTCCTTTTGCTGTTCGTGCCGAAAACATGGTCGAAAAACTTTTGAAAATTTAAAAATTTATTTAAGTTTATTGATCGATATAAGATTGACGAACGCAAAACGGAGTGATATAATACCCGATGGCAAGACGTTAAAAATCGCTTGATCAAAGGATATAAGGAGACATATCATGATTAACTATACGCTTGATAAAAACAAACGGGGCGTAGATGTCAGTAAAGAATTGTACGGTTTATTCTTCGAAGATATAAACCAGGCGGCGGACGGCGGCATAAACGCCGAAATGGTTATCAATAACTCTTTTGAGTTCGAGTATTTTACTTATGACGATTACAATGCGGAATCTCCCGTAGAGATAAGAAAAGCCAAGCTTACCCATTGGGATATTTACGGCGCGGGTCCCATGCGCGTTTGCGATTGCGGAGGAATCGCTCCCACGAATCCCAGCTACGTCGCGCTTAACGTGGGCGGACAATATCATATGGAGAACCCGGGATTCCACACTTCCGGCGCGTTCGACCGTTTCGGTATGCCGGCGGAAGCCGGTATGACGTACCGTTTTTCCATGTTCGTAAAGCACATGGGGTATAACGGAAACGTGAAAGTATGGCTGAAAAGCTCTACGGCTCCCATTTCGGAAGCGGGCGAGATTATCGTCGAAGATAACGGCAAGGATTGGGAGAAGGTTTCTTGCTCTTTTAAAGCGAAATCTTCCGATATGGCGCGTTTGGTCATCGAATTTAACGGCAACGGCAGAATCGGCGTGGACATGGTCTCTTTGATTCCTTCGGATACGTGGGGAGATCCCGACGTTTACCGCAACGGAAAATTCTCTGCGAAAATGGTCAACGTGTTGAAGGAATGTCACCCTTCCTTCTTCCGTTTTCCCGGCGGCTGCGTCGTCGAGGGAGACGTCGATTTCGAACATCAATACAGATGGAGAAATACGGTGGGACCTTTGGAAACGAGGAAGCAGATTTGTAACGTCTGGCGCTATATGCAGTCCTACGGGATCGGATTTTACGAATATTTCTGCCTCTGCGAAGACCTACATATGGCGCCGCTCCCCGTGCTTCATTGCGGGCTTATCTGTCAGATTCGTATGGGTGAACAGAGAAAGACCGCTTATCAGCGGATCATGCCCGGCACGACGCGGTTTAAAATCGAAGTCATCGATAACGTCGCGGACCTTATCTTTTTCGCGCTCGGCGACGCGGACAGCGAGGACGCCGAGGAGGCGCGTTGGGCAAAAGTGCGCACGGATATGGGGCATCCCGGTAAGTTCGATCTTCGCTTTATCGGCATCGGCAACGAAAACTGGGGATTCGAGTATTTCGATAATTTACATTCCTGTCTGCTCGGGCTCAGAGCCTATAAATACAAGGGGAAACAGACGGATCTTTTGAAGCTTTTCAATATTACCGTCGTTACGACGGCGGGCGTAGACATCCGCCCTTCCGACACAAACCCCTCTTGGGCGACGATTAATCAAAAGTATCGCGATATGATCGTGGACGAACACGTCTATAATTCCTATCAGTGGTTCATCGATAACACAAAGCGTTACGATTGCTACGATAGGACCGGCGCAAAGGTATTCATGGGAGAATATTCCATGCATACCGAAGCGGACGGCAGAGGAAGGTTAAACGGGGAAAACAACCTGAAAGCCGCTCTCGCCGAGGCGGCGTTCCTCACCGGCTGCGAGAGAAATTCCGACGTCGTGAAAATGACTTGTTACGCGCCCCTTTGGGCGTCTACGAACAATTACCGCTGGACGCCCAATATGATTTGGTTTAACGCGCGCGATATCATGAGAACGCCGAGCTACTTCGTTCAGCAGATGTACGCAAGCAATGTCGGTTCCTATACGCTCACCGACGTGGGGCAAGTCAACGACAGCAACGCGGGCGGCATTCTCATCGGCGGACACAGAACGGCGAGCGCGGTGAAGGAAGTGCGCGTAAAGGATATCGCTTCGGGCGAAATCATTTACCGTCATAACTTCAAGGACGGCATTGGCGGTTGGAAGGATTATCCCAACAGTATCGGCATTCATATCGAAAACGGGGAGCTCATTATTCCCGTCAACGACGCGTTCAACGGCGTGTATTTCGACGATCGAAAATTTGAAAACTGCGAAGTGGAAGTGGATTTCAGAAGGCTCAACGGCGAACAGAGCTTCATCGTCGGCGTCGGCGTGGCGGACGTCCGCAATGCGGAAACCGTCGATAACGCGGGGTTCTCCATTTCCTGCCAATACGGTAAAAATCATAAGGGCTACGACGTTTCCTTCGATAAGCGCGTCGATTTCATGCGCACCGTCTGCGAAATGATGGGGAAGGATAAGTTCTTCGGATACGATGCGGACGGCAATACGATGAAACTCGTTTATACGACCAAGACGCTCACCGCTTACATCTATAAAGGCGGCGAATGGCATGAAATTCTCTTCAAGCACGTTTGGAAGGTAAACGAGAGAATCTTCCATTCCGCGACCGTGGGAGAGGACGAAAGGATTTACTTCAAGGTCGTCAATATCTCGGGCAAGGACGAGATCATGCACGTGGATTTAAGGAACTTCGGAGAAAAGAGAAAGGTCACCGTCACCAAGCTCTACAACGAGGACCCCAACGTAATCAATGAAATTTCTCCCAAGTCCGGCATGAAGGAAAATTGCGTCCCCACGCAGGAGAGCTTCTCGGTCAAAGGCGACGAATTCGGTTATATCCTGAAAGACAACAGCGTAAACGTTTTCGTCATCGAATAAAAAAGCAAGAGTCGCCGATATTCGGCGGCTCTCCTTTTATCGGAGGCGCTCATGCGATTCGGGAAAAATCGACGAAAAACAAATTGCGCCCAATCGGTTGTCAAAGAAGGGTCGATATGATATAATACGGCATGAACGACGGGATAAGCGTTGAAAGAAAGCAGACCCCGCAGGGCTTCGTCTGCCGTATAAAAAGAAAAGAGGCGATTATGAAAAAATTTGATTCAAAAAAATACGTCGGGCTTTTTGCTCGCGATAAAGCCGTTCATAAGGCGGGCTCTGCTTTAACGTTCCTTCCGTTGTTGCTTCTCGTCGTGGCGATATTCCTCTCTGCCGGTGCGGGCGACGATACGGGATTGTTCGAGGGAACCAAGCTTGCCGCTTTCATCATCATCGTATGCGTCGTCCTGTTCGAGCTTGCGTTTTGGAGCTATTTCCTCGCCGTGCGCGGAGCGGTAAAAAAAGCTCTCATACAGAGGCAATACGAGGAGATAAAGGAAAAGAAGAATCTCTCTCTGAATCTTCCTCTTACCGCCGAGCTTGTATTCAGACATAAAAACGGAAAGAATTTTTCCCTTTTCGAAAGAAAAGAACCCAACCGTATTCTCCGCCTCAACTTCGACGAATTTGTAAGCCTTGAAGAGGGCGACATTCAGTTTTATCAATGCTTCGCCAAAGCGCTTTTGGTATATTTTGACGAAGCGATCAGAGGGGGACTCCTCGTCGATAAGGCGACGCTGACCGCCGATTATCCCGATAAAAAGGCGGGAACGGTCGATTTTCTTTTGGTTGAGAACGGAAAGATCAATCCCGTGCACGAAAAAACGCTGGCGAAAACGGCGAAAAAAATTTTATAAAAATAAATTCCTCGTTTTTTTGTTGAAGACGGGGATTTTTTTTAAAAAAGTCTTGACAAAAGGCAAACGATGAATTATAATGATATCAATTTGATATCAAAAAATAAAAATAGGAGCAGGTATCGGGTATATGGAAGAAACAAAAGAAGTCATTGAAGAAAAAATTCTTCATCCGAAAAAAGCGGGCGGGATTCTCATCCTCCATCTCGTCGTCGTTATCGCCGCCGTCTTGGCTATCGTCTTCGGGGCTCAAGGAATGGACGACGGAAGAATTTCCCAAACGGCGGGAAGCGTTCTCGTCGTCGCAAGCGGCGTCGTTTTGATTTTGTCGATCGTTATGGCGGCAGGGTATAAGGTGCTTTCCCCCAACGAGGCTTACGTATTTACGCTTTTCGGAAAATATTACGGCACGGTAAATACCGACGGATTCTATTTCGTCAATCCCTTTTTGACGGCGTTCAATACGGCGAAGGAGCAGGTTGTCGCTTCGACGGAAAAAGGGAAATCATCCGGATCGGAAGGGGCGAAAAAGAAGGTTTCGTTAAAGGCGCAGACGCTGAACAACGAAAAACAGAAGGTAAACGATCTCGAGGGAAATCCCATCGAAATCGGCGTGATGGTCATATGGAAGGTGAGAAACGCGGCGAAGGCCGTATTCAGCGTGGAAAATTACGTCACTTATGTATCGACGCAATGCGACAGCGCGATCCGCGAGATCGCCCGTCAGTACCCTTACGACGTTTCGGACAAGGGAGACGAAAAGTCCTTGCGGGGTTCTTCGCAGGAAATTGCCGACATGTTAAAGAAGGAGTTGCAGACGAGGGTAGATCTCGCCGGACTCGAAATCATCGACGCGCGGATCACCAATTTAGCCTATGCGCCCGAAATCGCGGCGGCGATGCTCCAACGTCAGCAGGCCGCCGCCATCATTGCGGCAAGGCAGAAAATCGTAGACGGAGCGGTCAGCATGGTAGACATGGCTTTAAGAAAGCTTTCGGAAAATAATATCGTCGAGCTCGACGACGAGAGGAAGGCGCAAATGGTTTCCAATCTTTTGGTCGTGCTCTGCGGAAATAAGGACGCGCAGCCCATCGTGAACAGCGGTTCGCTGTATTGATAAGGCTGCGCCGGTCAATAAGAAATGAACGAAAAAGGCAACGATAAGAACAACGAAAGAAAGCAGGTGCCTTTAAGGATATCGAAGACCTTATTCGACGACTTGTCCGCTTGGGCGGAGGACGACTTCCGTTCGCTCAACGGACAAATCGAATATCTTTTAACCTTGGCGGTAAAAAGGAGGAAAGGCAAAGGCGGAGACAAGGAAGAGTAATCCGCCCTTTTTCCGCGTTCATTTTTTTTGCTTGCGGCAGATTTTCGGCATTGTTCGGCGTACGGCGCATGCGGGGAATCGATCTATCAATTTAGGAGAGAATTTATGCTTGAATTAAGGAATGTAAGTAAAACTTATCGTAAATCGCAGACGAAGGCGATCGACGATATCAATCTGACGATCGAGGACGGGGATATCTACGGTTTTATCGGTCCCAACGGCGCGGGAAAGTCCACGACGATCAAATGTATCGTGGGGATTCACGATTATGAGGGCGATATTTTGTTCGACGGCGTTTCCGTTCGTAAAAACGAGCTCGAATGCAAAAGAAAGACGGCCTACGTACCGGATAATCCCGATTTATACGAACATCTTTCGGGAATCGGTTACATTGACTTCGTATGCAACGTTTACGGCGTCGGAAAAGAAAAGAACGAGCTCGTCCATAAATATGCGGTCATGTTCGGAATCGAGGAAAAACTTGCCGATCCCATTAAAACGTATTCTCACGGCATGAAGCAGAAAATCGCTTTGATCGCCGCGCTCGTGCACAAGCCCAAGCTTCTCATTCTCGACGAGCCGTTTGTAGGGTTGGATCCTAAGGCTTCGCACGATCTGAAAGAGGTGATGAAGGAGTTCTGCGCGGAGGGGGCGATGATCTTCTTTTCTTCTCATGTGCTCGAAGTCGTCGAAAAGCTCTGCAATAAGATCGCTATCATCAAAAACGGAAAAATCGTCGTCAGCGGCGTAACGGAGGAAGTAAAGGGCGATTCTTCTCTCGAAGAGATCTTCCTTGAATTATTCGAATGAGCAATCTATTTACCCTCGTAAAGACCAATTTGCGCGAATCGCTCGATACGCGGCAGTTCAAAGAGAACAGAGGAAGGACGATTTCGTTTTTAGCTCTTTTAATCATCGTCGGCGTCGTCGCCGTCGTGTTTTCGTCGTTTTATAATCTTTCTTTCGTCATGATTTGTCTCGAAGGGGAGCTCGATCCCGTTCACTCGACGGTCGCTATCGGCGGCGTCGCCTCTTTTTTGGTTCTTTTTACTTCCGCGGTAAGGACTAAGAGCATCTACGTTTCGAAGGATTACGAAATGCTTCGCAGTATGCCCTTGAAAAAGAGCGAGATCGTCGGGTCAAAAATTATCGGCATGTATCTGATCGAGCTTCTTTATGCGGCGGTTTTGATGTTGCCGAACGGCGTCATCGCCGCCGTTTTCAGCGGGAATATTTTCTATTTTCTCTCGTCGATCGTCCTTACGCTTCTGATTCCCGGGCTTCCCGTCATCATCGGCTGCGTTCTCGGCATATTCGTGGCGCTCGTTGCCGATCGGACGAAAATCGGTAATTTTCTTTCCATTATTTTTTATATCGCTTTCTTTATCCTCATTTTTGCCTGCTCTTTCTACACGGGCGGAGGAATCGCCGGCATTATGGACGAGGGTACGGGGGAAGTCGCCTTTACGGGATTCGGGGCGCTTGAATATCTCAATCCCACTCTTCTCTTTGTCGAGTACGCCTTTACGAAAAATCCTCTTTGGTATCTCGCGTTTATCGGGACGAACGTCGTCGCGCTCGCGGTTGCCGTCGCGTTTATCGCTAAAATGTTCGATATCGTATACGCGCTCGCGAACAGCGCGGCAAGCTCCGTAAAATATGTAAAGAGGGATTTGCGACGGAAGGGATTGTTTTCCGCTCTCTTCCGCCATGAGATCAAGCGGTATTTTTCTTCGAAATTGTATTGTATCAATACCATGGTTTCCGGAATTTGCGCTATCGCGCTCGTCCTTTTCATGGGATTCTCTTTTTCCGGCGTTGAGGACGCGGAAATGGGACAATGGCTCGGCGAATACGCCTTTGCCGGAACGCTCGTTATCATCTTTGCGATAGGGATAGCGACGCCCGCTTCCATTTCCATATCGATGGAGGGAAGAAGCTTTTGGCTGATCAAGACGCTTCCGATTGCTTATAAGACGCTCGTTCGGGTAAAGCTCTGTCTGTCGGAACTCATTTTAGGAATCTTTTCCGTCGTCGCCTCGGTTCTTTGCATCGTCTTTTGCAAGCCGAACGCAGTCGTGAGCGTCCTCATCGTCGTAACGCCTCTCTTTTACATTTGGGGCGCGAGCTGTACGGGGCTTCTCATCAATCTGAATTACTATAAATTGAAATGGATAAACGAACAAGAGGTCGTGAAAAACTCCGCCGCCGTCGTCGTTTCCATGCTCGTCGATTTCGGTCTTACGATCGCCTTTGTCGGCTTCTCCGTCGGTTCGGCGTTCGTCAACGCCGTCCTCGCCGCCGTCGTTCTTGCCGTTCTCAATATCGGTTTCGCGGTCGTCGCGTATATGATTCTGATGTTGTTTGCGGAAGAGAAAATTCGGAAAATCGAGGACTTTTAACGGCTTTTCTCCACTGTTTTATTTGCCATTATTTCCCCGCTATGGTATAATAAAGCAAATGCGCGAAGAGAGCGGTACCCGCTCTTGATAGCGCTTTGGGCAAAAGAGTAAAGGAAACCATTAGAAAACGGAGAATCGATAAAAATGTTGCAGGTAAACAACGTCAGTTTACAGTTCGGAGGGAAAAAACTTTTCGAGGATGTAAATTTAAAATTTACGAAAGGAAATTGCTACGGGATCATCGGGGCGAACGGGGCGGGGAAGTCCACCTTTTTGAGAGTCCTCTCGGGAGAAACCGAACCGAACAAGGGCGACGTGACGCTCGATAAAAACGAGCGAATGTCCGTATTGCAGCAAAACCACAACGCTTACGATTTTGAAACGGTCATCCGCACCGTCATGAGAGGGTATAAAAGGCTCGTCGAGGTAATGGACGAAAAGGATTCCCTTTATATGAAGCCGGATTTTTCGGAGGAGGACGGCGTGAGAGCCGCCGAGCTCGAAGGAGAATTTGCCGAAATGGGCGGGTACGACGCCGAGACGGAGGCGCAGCAGCTCCTTATGGAGTTGGATATTCCTCTCGCTCTTCATGAAAAGACGATGGCGGAGCTCGACGGTAAGCAAAAGGTGCGCGTGCTGCTCGCACAGGCGTTATTCGGCAACCCCGACGTGCTTCTTTTGGACGAGCCTACCAACGACCTCGATATCAAGACGGTAAGATGGTTGGAAAATAAGCTGATGGATTTTGAAAATACGATCATCATCGTATCGCATAACCGGCATTTTCTGAACAAGGTCTGCACGAATATCTGCGATGTAGACTACGGAAAAATCAATATGTACGTCGGAAATTACGATTTTTGGTATCAGACCAGTCAGCTGATCGCCCGACAGCAAAAGGAGCAGAACAAGAAGTCCGAGCAGAGAGCGAAGGAATTGCAGGAATTTATCGCCCGTTTTTCGGCGAATGCGTCCAAATCCAAACAGGCTACGGCGAGAAAAAAGGAACTCGAAAAGCTCACGATCAACGATTTCAAGCCGTCTTTGAGAAAATATCCCTTTGTGGATTTCAAGTTCGAAAGAGAGATCGGCAACGACATTCTTTTCGTCGAAGGACTTACCAAAAAGGGATATTTTGAAAATCTTTCCTTTACCGTTCAAAAGGGTGAAAAGATCGGCGTCGTTTCCGAAAAGAGCACGACCGTTACCATGCTTTACGATATTTTGACGGGCAAGGCGCAGCCGGACGAAGGGAGCGTCCGTTGGGGAAAAACGATCACGGTTTCCTATTTTCCCACGAACAATTCCGAATTCTTCGACGGTTGCGATTTATCTCTCGTGGAATGGCTCTCGCAGTTCTCGAAGGATCATTACGAGGAGTACCTCAGAGGTTGGCTCGGAAGAATGCTCTTTTCCGGAGAAGAGGCGTTAAAACACGCCAAAGTTCTCAGCGGAGGGGAAAAGGTCAGATGTATGTTGGCAAAGATGATGCTCGAAGGAGGAAATTTCCTCATTCTCGACGAGCCCACCAATCACCTCGACCTCGAATCGATCACTTCGCTCAACAACGGTCTTACGGCGTTCAAGGGGTGTATGCTTTTAACCTCGCACGATCAGGAGCTGATGAACACCGTCGCAAATCGTATCATCGAAATCGAGGGAAGCAAAGTATTCGATAAAAATTGCACCTATGACGAATATCTCGATATCGTCGAAGGAAAATAAAAAATCAACCCGTCTGTCTCTGATATGCAGACGGGGTTTTTGACGCTTTCGTTTAACAAAAAAGAACCTTTCCCGAATATAAATCGGGAAAAGTCTCAAATTTGGAGGGGCGAATCCGAATATCGTCCGGACGGTCGGTTTTCGAGCGTCGCAGATAAAAAGGATCAGTTTCTCTCGTTTAAGGGGATATAAAGATTTCTTGGCTTTACGCACATATAAGCCGGACGTATAATTTTGTTGCCGTTGGTAAGCTCTTCGAGGCGATGCGCGCTCCAACCGGCGATACGGGAAATAGCGAACATCGGCGTATACATTGCGCGGGGCAAATTCAACATGGAATATACGAAGCCCGAATAAAAATCTACGTTGGGGCACACGAGCTTTACCGTGTTTCTCGATTCGGCAATGAGCTCCGTGGCGATTTTCGCAACCGTATTATAAAGTTCAAATTCTCTTTCCATGCTCTTTTCGATGGAAAGCTTTCCGGCAAATACCTTTAAAATTTCCGCGCGGGGATCGCTTATAGAATATACGGCGTGCCCCATGCCGTAAATGAGTCCGCTCCGATCGAAGGCTTCTTTCCGCAGAATTTTGTTTAAATAGTCTCGGATATTGCTTTCGCTCCAATTATTATGCAGGTTTTCTTTGATGTTTTCCATCATATTCATGACCTTGATGTTCGCGCCGCCGTGCTTGGGACCCTTCAGCGAGCCGAGCGAGGCCGCTACGGAGGAATAGGTATCCGTTCCCGTGGAGGTTACGACGTGCGTGGTGAAGGTGGAGTTGTTGCCTCCGCCGTGTTCCGCATGGAGAATCAAACAGATATCGAGCGTCTTTGCTTCGAGGTCGGTAAAGCGATTGTTCTTTCTCAGCATATGAAGGATATTTTGCGCGCAGGAATATTCGGGTACCGGCTGATGAATGATGAGAGAGGAGCCCGAGTTGTAATATTGATCGGCGCGATAGGAATAGACGGCGAGCTGGGGAAATTGCGCGATGAGCTTCAAACACTGTCGGAGCACGTTTTCGTGCGAGGTATCGTCGGCGTTCGAATCGTAAGAGTATAGGTTTAACACGCACCGCGCGAGCATATTCATGATATCGCTCGAGGGGGATTTCATGATGACGTCTCTCACGAAGGTCTTGGGCAGAGGGCGGAAGTCGGAAAGAAGATTGGTAAATTCTCTCAACGTTCTTTGGTTGGGGAGCTCGCCGAACAAGAGGAGGTAGACGGTTTCTTCAAAGCCGAATCTGTTTTCCGATACGCAATTTTCGACGAGCTGTTTTACGTCGACGCCTCTGTATATGAGCTCTCCGTCGATGGGAGTCTTTACGCCGTCGATCATGCGGAAAGCGTTTACCTCCGAGACCTCGGTGAGTCCGCAAAGCACGCCCTTGCCGTCTTGATCCCGCAGACCTCTCTTTACGTCGTTCTGTATGTAGAGATCCTGATCGATAACGTTCTTTTCGGATAGGGCGGAGAGCTCTGCGATCATTTTTGCATTTTTTAATTCCGCGTTTTTTTCTTTATCCATAGCGCCTCCTTGATTATAAAAATTTTTTATATAATTTCATTATAACATAACAAAAGTTTATTGTCAATTTTTAAACGCCCTATAATATAGAAAAAACGCAAGCGAGAGATAGAATATTTTGATCGACGAATAAAAAATTTTATAAAAGCTGTTTCAACGAACGCCGTTTTGTGTTAAAATATAGATAGATAAAAAAATCTTCGAGGAGTAAAAAGTTATGGAAGAAATCAATTATCTCGACGAAGGGAGTTCTTTTAAATTTTCGCTAAAAGGAGAAATCGATTCGGGGAACGCCGAGGAATTTTTCAGTTGCGTCATGAGCGAATTTGAAAGAGATCCCAAGGACGTTGTTTTTGATTGCGAGAAGCTGGAATTTATCGACAGCACCACGCTGGGGACTTTCGTTAAAATTTTTAAAAGGGTAAAGACGGCGGGGAAGAGGATGAAGCTGCTGTCGCTCAAACCGAAGATCAAAAAACTTTTTACCATATGCGCTCTCGATACGATCATGGAGATTGAATAGAAATGGAATTCTTTATCAATGTGCCGGTTAAGACAAGCGAATATTTTACCACGGTAAGGCTTACCGTAAGCGGTTTATGCGCAAAAGCGGGTCTGGATCTCGACGATACGGAGGATTTCAAGGTGTGCGTCACCGAGAGTATGCTCATATTGAAACGAAACGGCTGTAACGAAGTGAGGGTGTCTTTTCAGGAAAAGGACGGCCTCGTCGCAAAGGTGAGCGGAGATTGTTTGGAACCGCCTGTCGAAAATAACATAGAGGATGAGATCTCCTATGCGCTTCTCGGCGCGCTCGTAGAGGACGTGGAGTTCAGGAAAGATAGCGGCGTCGTCAAAGAAATCGTTTTGCATAAGAGTTTATAATGGAACAGGAAATCAAAGATCTCTTCAAAATCTATCAGGAAAGCGGGGACGCTTCCGCACGCGATAAAATCGTCGAAAAATATCTTTACGTCGCACAGATTCTCGCCAAAAAATTTGTCGGCAGGGGGATCGAATACGACGACCTGTATCAGGTGGCTTCGCTCGCCCTGTTAAAGGGGATCGATCGATTCGACCCCGATATGGGGATCGAGTTTACCACGTTCATTACGCCGACGATTACGGGAGAGATAAAAAATTATTTTCGCGACCGATCGAGATTGATTAAGCTTCCCCGCAAGGTGGCATGGCTGAATTCGGAGATCAATCGGGCGAAGAACGAAATTCTCTTCGAGACGGGGAAAAAGCCGACGGCGAAGGAACTCGCGCTGAGGCTGAACGTGAGCGAGGAAGATATTCTCCGCGCGCAGGAGGTAGGGGGGACGGTTTCTCTCGATGCGACGACTTCCTCCGACGAGAGCGGCGAAGAGGGATCGAAGTATGACTATATTCCCGACAAGAGAGATTTTTTCGACGATTTTGAAAACAAGGAAGCCGTCGCTTCCGCGCTAAAGGAGTTGAACGAAACGGAGAGAAGACTGGTTGCCCTGCGCTTCGGGCAAGAGCTGTCGCAGGCGGAAACGGCGAAGAGGCTGGGGGTTTCGCAGATGTTCGTTTCGCGTATGGAAAGGAAAATCCTCGCCAAGCTTAGGGAGCTTCTGAAGGATTGCGTATAGGCGAAACGGGTGAAAGGGGTATGAAATTTGAACTGAAAGATTACGGGATGTTAAAGGAAGCGATGAAGGAGTTCTGCTCTTTTTTGGAATCCTTCAACGTTTCGGAGGAGAGCATCTTCAACAGCAAGCTCGTTACGAGCGAGCTCGTAAGCAATGTGTTTCAGCACGCGGGAGAGGTCGCTTTTTTAAGCGGGGAAATCGTCGACGGGAAAATTTGTATTCAGGTAAAGTCTGAAAACGCCTACCGCCCGCCGGAAAAATGCGTCTGCTCCGACGTATACGCCGAGAGCGGCAGGGGGCTTTACATCGTCGATCGCGTCAGCGAAAAGCGTTCGTTCACCCGCGACGGGGCGATCTGCGTCGTCGTTAAAACAAACTATAAAGAGTAATTGCCGAAAAGCGATTGGACGAAGGGCTCGATCCGATCGGGAAATGATTTCCGTCATATCCGCAGATCGGGATTGAACCGATGTACGCCCATAATCGAAGGAGGCGTTTTCATGTTTACGGTCGCAAAAGAGGATATTTCGCTTATACCGCAGCCGCATAACATTCCGCCGAAAAATGCCTCTTTGATCATACGACGCGGAAGCGATCGCTTCCGGTTTATTTTTTGCCGTGCCGAGCGGGAAAGCCGTCCGCGCGGTTTCCGAAGGTCATATCATGGGGGGGCGGCGCCAAAGGCGCCGCCTCATTTTTAAACGGAAAAACGCCCTCCGCCGCCCTTCGCAAACGGAGAATCGTCTTTTTATTTCTTAAAATTTCCGTATTTCCTGTTGTCTTTTAACGGGAAACGAGTTATAATAGGGTACGGGGAAAATTATGAACGAATTTGAAAATTTATTGCAGGAATTAAAAGAAAAAACGGGGTTGCAGGTCTCTTATTTTAAAGAGGCGGAGACGGGCGGAACGCTTCTCCCGAAGCGCCCCTTCGACGAGACGCTGAGCGACGAGGAGCAGAACGTCACCTTTTTCCGCTTTGTTTTCCGAGGGGAAAATTATATCGGATATCTGTCCGGCTGCGGGGCGACGGAATACACCTATGCGGTCATGCTCGTAAAGCTGATCGGCTCAATGCCCGCAGCGACGGTTCCGCTCTCAAAAAACGAGTATTTGAAAAATATTTTAACGGGGAAAGAGCCTTCTTTCGCCGTCGAGGATTTCGCGGAAAAGTACGCCGTTCCGGACCTCCCCTGCTACGCGCTCTGCTTCCATACCGCGAAGCACATGGAGGAAGTGGAAAACGTGGTCGCGCAGGCGATGACGAATTCCTTCGATTATATCGTACATATCGACGAAAACAACAGCGCGCTCGTAAAGTTCGACTGCAACGATTCGGATTATCAGTCCGCTTCCGATTACGCAGGCTTCCTCGCGCAGTCCATCTTCGAGGAGACGGGCGAGCGTCCCGTCATCGGCGTGGGCAGCGGAGCGGAAAATTTTTCGGGAATCGTATTATCCTACCGACAGGCGGCTACGGCGGTGAGAATGTGCAAGACGTTCAATTCCAAGGGGGAGGTTCATACTTATAAAGAGTACCTTCTCATTAAGATGCTCGAAGAGATTCCGGAAGCCAGGAAACAGGAATATATGAACGAGCTTTTAAACGAGGAAGCCAAAGAGCTTCTCGACGACGAGGATATGCTGAACACGGCGGAGGAGTTTTTTCTGAACAGCCTGAATATCAGCGAGACGTCGAGAAATTTATTTATGCACAGAAATACGCTCATGTATCGCTTGGATAAAATCGAAAGGATCACGGGGATGAATATCAGAAAATTTTCCGACGCGATTTCCTTTCGCGTGCTTACGGTGTTGTATAAATTATTGAAACAGTCGAAAGGAGATTGATTTTGGAAACTCATTCAGATGAAAAAACGAAACGTTTCAAAAAAGCAATAAAAATCGTCCTCGCCTTAGCGGTTGTCGTCGCCGTCTTTTTCGCCGGATTCTTTACTTATCGCCTGACGCTTGACGACAGTATTCGCTCTCTGATATGGGTGAAGGACAAGATAGAGAATCACTATTACGACGGAATGACGGACGAAGAATTTCTCGAAGCGGCGATCGACGGCGTCGATAACGCGCTCGACGCTTATTCCACCTATTACACGCCTGCCGAATACGAACAGGCAAAGGCGAGTTCGAAGGGAAATCAGGAAGGGATCGGAATCAGCTTCCTCACGGCGAACGGCAATATGTTCGTGTATAAAGTCGCCGGAAATTCTCCCGCCGAAGAGGCGGGGATTCAAGCCGGAATGTATGTGATCGGATTCGGGACGACGGAGGATGCGATTACGTATTCCTCCTCTTACGAGGATTTTATCGCTTTCTTTTCGGAAATACCCAACGAGCAACCCTTTGTTCTCGTGGCGGCGGAAAACGCCGAGGGGGGAGGCGCGCGCGTCTATACGTTGCAGAGAGAGGCGTATGCGGAAAATTATGTCTTTTACCGCTCGAATGCGAGCGCGTATCGTTTCGGCGGAGAAAAAGCGCTCGATAAAACCGCCTACGAGGGAGAGATTGAAACCTTGCCCGACGATACCGCCTATATTCGGTTCTCTCAATTTGCGGGGAATGCGGTAAAGCAGATGGAGCTCGCGCTTGAAATTTTCCGTTCGGAGGGAAAGACGAACCTCGTCTTGGATTTGCGCAACAACGGCGGCGGAGATATGGAAGTGTTATGCGGAGTCGCCTCCTTCCTTTTAAAAGGGGCGGAGGGGAATTCTCCCGTCGTGGCGGTTGCGAGGTACTCCGACGGCAGCGAGGAAAAGTTCAAAGCGAAAGGAAACTCTTACGGCAAATATTTTTCCGACGAAAGCAGAATTACCGTGCTTGCCAACGTGAATACCGCTTCCGCGTCGGAATGCCTTTTGGGGGCGATGCTCGATTACGGAACGATCGCCTACTCGGATATCTATTTATCCGAATTAAACGGAAGGGCGAAGACCTACGGCAAGGGAATTATGCAGACGACTTATTATAACGCTTTGCAGGGCGACGCGATTAAGATTACGACGGCGCATATTTTCTGGCCGCTGTCGGACGTGTGCATTCACGGCGTAGGGATCACGGACGAGGACGGCGCGAACGCCGTAAAAGCGAACGGCTACGTGTCTTTTTACGATGAAGAATTGTATGAAGTGATAGAGAGGATAAAATCATAAAAAACGGCGTTCGAATTTTCCATGATCCCATCGGACGACACGGACGGCCGTATAGCTTAGCCGTATCAGGATATCAGAATGTAGGAGCTAAAAGGAGAGAGGTTCCTTTCACGGTATAAAAAAACAGTCCGCCGCCTTCGTTAGCGAAGGCGGCGGACTGTTTATTTGTCCGCAAAAGAAGATTTTTAAGGAGAGTTTTCGTCTTCCCTTGGCAGGCGGACGCTCCGTCTTTTGCCGATACGTATCTGCTCTTTACGACAAAAA
>CAYWKM010000030.1:15976-21639 GCA_964459165.1 uncultured Clostridia bacterium | reverse complement strand
AACAAAAAGCAACGCTATCCTTCACAAAAATGAAGGATAGCGCGTTTTTATGCAAAAATTGTTTTTCTTGAAGACAGACCGGAACACCCTTCGACAGGACGACAGTTCCCCGCCGTCTCATCGGCGGATTTCAGGGCAACGGCTCGCATAAACGGATCTTCAACGGAAATACAGTCGTCCTTACGCCGCCGTATCAACGAGGAAGCGCCGTCGGAATCCTTTTCTCGATCGCGTCGATACCGAACGCACATTCGTCGATTCGATTCATCGAATATGCCTCCGCTTCCTTCTCCGCAACGCTGCAAAGAAGCAGCCGCCGTGTCTCAATAAGCGTCATAAAATTTTTTCTGTTTAAACAAAGATACCGTCAATTAAGAAATCCCGAGATAGGAAAGCATCCAAGTATTTCTTTTTTCCAACCACGATTTTAAAAAGGAAACGTTTGCCGCATACGTCGAATCGGGCGTTCGTTCATATCGATTGGTCGCTACGTTTACGCTCCAACCCGCTCCGCCCGACGCAAGGGACGCGTAATTGCGGCTGATAACGGCGCCGTACGCTGCGGTAAAGCGATCGACGTAATTATCCTCGCCCGAATACAAAGAGGTAATATAAGGCTGCATTTCTTTATATTTTTCAGCTAAAGCCTCGTTAAATTCTTTGCACTGCTTCAAACAATTGAACCAGGCGAATTTTATCGCCCATTCTCCGTCGGCGCTGCTGCCCGACGTCGAATCATAGTAAGAGGAATAATACGACCGATTGACATTTCCGGCCGTCAGATCGAAATCCCATACGGGACCGGCATAAATGACGCCGTCCTTTATATAGATACGGGTCGAGGTCAGCCATGCGTCTACATTTTTCAAATATTCGTGTACGAGATAAGAATTGACGAAGGAATCGACGTTGAACTTTTCGGAAATGACGTCGTAATCCTTCGATGAGAGAGCTTCCTCCGCTTCGTTAATCAGCTGCGCGAGAGCGATCGCCTGCTCGGAAGAGGGTGACTCCGGCTCCGAGACGACAAAGCTCAATCCGTAGGTCGAAGTAAAAATATAGGGGGTTCCTTCCTCATAACGATTGGGGTCGTTTTCCAGTTCAAGAAGAGCGTCGCCGTTATTGACGTTGATGTTTACCTTATCGGAATTCACTTCAATGGATTCCACCAACATATAGCACCCTTGGTTTACCCCGTTGACGAAAACCTCGACGACGCGGTAATCGCAGGTATAGTCCATCCCGAACGCCTTCGACAGGTCGAAAGCGATGGCGTTTCTCATCAGCGTTTTATCGAATGCGTTGGCGAGCAAAACCCATTTTTTCGACTTTACCATACCCAAAGGCGAAACCTTACCGGAAAATTTAATATTATAGGGAAGCTTCGGCGCGGTCGACGTAGAGTTGCCGCGAATGCGGA
The DNA here is from genome assembly GCA_964459165.1 of uncultured Clostridia bacterium. GTDB lineage: Bacteria > Bacillota > Clostridia > Christensenellales > Borkfalkiaceae > RGIG4074. Next base: position 20,219 of record CAYWKM010000030.1, on the reverse strand, counting down.
TCTGACAGTTTGCGTCGTAAAAGCCGCCGTACGTTTCATCTGCGACGGCGACGGAAGCCGAAACGTACGTTTCTTTATTGACGTCGTTTCCCGTACTGATATAGATACGGGGAATATCCGTCTCAATGAAATCGGCATATCTCGTCAAAGAATACAATTGCGCGACATACCCGTCTACTTCGCTCTGCGTCATTGCGCCGCGTTTCTCCTCCGCCTCGGAAACGAGGGCGGCGACCTTTTCCTTCATCGTCGCGGTATAGTAATCCGTTATACAGGACGGGGCGCCCTTGACGAGATTATCCCATGCGGTATAATCGACGCTCGCATAATCGTACGCATGCCAGAGCGCGTAAATCTCCGTGTCGTAATCGACGGTTATCGTTGTTTCCTGCACCTCTTTGCCGTATTCGCTATCGTAAAACCACCCGTCGAAAACATAACCCGCCCTTTCCGGCGCGAACAATTCGTATTCATAGCCGCAAAGATTTGTATACGTCCTTTCGTCGGTATTTCCGTTATAATCCCCTCCGCTCAAATAGATCGTAAACTCCGCATAAACGTCCGCACGAGAAAACTTGGAGACAAAGGAAGTCTCGCTCATGGAGAGCCCTTTGTAATATGTCTTATAAATATGATAAGCCGAAAGCGAAGAATTCGACGGCGTAACGTTTAAAACGGCAAACGAATAATCGGAACCGTTCGTAAGGGCGAGCGTATAAATATCTACGACGTCGTCCGTTTGTTTTTGCACGGAAGAAATACGGACGCCTTCTTTTGTCTCCCCGTTCGTCGCGACGTTGTCGCCGCCTAAAAGCTTGCAGGCAGACCGAAACGTATGGTAATCGGAAGCGTATCGATATTCCGTCACGAGATTGGAATAAGCCTTCTCCCATATACTGCCGTTCCACGGATCGTCGTATTTGACCGTCTCCGAATCGATATACATCTGTCCGCATGAAGTAAAAACGAAACACGCTAAAAGCATTGTCAATATCAATAAAAATATCTTTGACCTTTTCATCTCCGCTCCCTAAAACAGCCGCCGTAAATCATTCCTTTTTCCTCAAGAAAGTCACTCGATTTTTATAAGATCGTCTTCGCCCAGATTCTTAAGAAAATCGGGGATTTCAAATCCGTTCTCCGTTTCCTTTCCTTCCGTTTGCACGCTTTCCTCCGCCCTATCGCCTTCGTCCACATACTCGTCTTTTCGATATAAATAATTATCGGGGCGCTCGGCGCTGTCGCGGGCAATCTTCTCCATGAGCTGTTCGTAATCGGGAAGATCGTCGAGAGAATTTAAGCGGAATCTCTTTAAAAAATTATCCGTCGTGGCGTACATAATGGGCTTTCCGATCGAATCCCTTCTGCCGCACGGAAAAATCATATCCAATTCGAGAAGCGTTCGGATCGCATAATCGGAATTGACGCCGCGGATTACCTCCAATTCCGTCCTCGTAATCGGCTGTTTATAGGCCACGATGGCGGCGCATTCGAGAATCGTTCGGGTAAATTCCTTCTCCTTGATGGGATTCAATACGCAAGACACTTCGTCCTTGTATAAGGGATTGGTGGACAGCTGAAGCTTCCCGTTGAAGGACAAGAGCTGAATTCCGCTTTCGGGCGGATATTTCAGTTTGATCTCCTCGACGCTAACTCGCACGTCGGAAACATTGACGTCGAGCTTTTCCGCTATTTCCTTGACGGGAACGCTTTCCCCGGAAGCGAAGAGCACCGCCTCAATTATATTCGTCAATTTCTCCAAAGGTATCGTCCTCCTTCCGGTCGGGATTCAACGTAATATCGATATCGCCGAAAATACCGTCCTGTTTTACTTTTATGTATTGATGCTTTAAAAGCTCAAGCAACGCTTGGAAAGTCGTAATGATCTCGGACCTCGTGCAATCCTTATCGAAGAGGGAAGCAAAGCTCACCCTTCCGGCTTCGAGCGCCGTATTACGGATAAAGAAAATTTTATCGGCTACGGTAAATTGATCGCGAGGAATTTCTTTTATGCCGTTATCGCTGTTCGTCAGTCCCTCGCGCTTCATCATAAGCTCGGTAAAAGCCTTCAATAGGCCGTCGAGGTTAAAATCTCTGTAAACGATTTTCGTTTCCCCTACCGATTTATCCGGCTTCTTATAATAATAGCCGACCGTCTCCAATTCTTTGAGCTTTTCCGTTTCCCGCTTGATCAGCCTATATTCTTCGAGCGCCTGAATCAGCTTCGCCTTGCCGTCCTCCTCGTCGACGAAATCCTCTTCCGTATCTTCCTCTTCCTCGGACGGGACGAGACTTTTAGCCTTGATATTGACGATCGTCGCCGCCAAATTCAGGTATGCGCTCGCCTTTTCCATATCCAATTTAGGCATATTCTTTACATAATAAAGGAACTGATCGGTTACCTTCGAGACAAAAATATCCTTTATCTCGATCTCCTCTTTATTGATGAGGAACAAAAGAAAATCGAGAGGTCCTTCAAAATTGTCGAGAACGGTATTATAATCGACGTCGGAATCGAACTTATCAAGAGAATACTTTTCATCCGTCATAAAATCAATCCCCAAAACGCGCCGATCGGCCATCCGAAAACGCCGACGGCAAACGTCATGATATAGCCGAGAATATTGATATAGCCGAAAAACGGAATAAAATCGGATAAAAGATTGCAAAGAAAGCTTTCGACGACGAGTCCCATCAAAATATAGTACCCGTATTTACGCAGAAAACGAATGACCCTTCCTCTTCCCTTGCAAATTCCTTCCAGAAGATTGTAGCCGTCGAGCGGATACAAAGGGATCAAATTAAATACGCAGAAAGTGAGACTGTAACGGTAGATCAAGAGGAACGTCCTTATAACGAGTATTTCAAGCATATTTTCCTGAGGAATACTCTTCGCTATGAGAATATAAAGCGGACAGAAAAGGAAAGCCATGACGTAATTCATCGCGACGCCCGCCGCCGAGGTAAGAACGACGCCTTTCCTCGGTTTTTTAAAATTATACGGATTGATGGGAACGGGCTTTGCCCAACCGAATCCGACAAGCACGAACAGGATAAGGCCGAAGATATCGAAATGCTTTAACGGATTCAACGAAAGCCTTCCGTTCATTTTCGGCGTAGGGTCTCCGCATTTGACGGCGACAAACGCGTGAGAAAATTCGTGAAAGGTCAAAACGATCGTCACGGCAATCAGACTTGCCAGATAATATATAAGATTGTTCATGGTAAAAATTATAACTTATTTGCAAAAAAAAAGCAACCGACTTTCCGTAAAAATACCGCGATAGATAAAAATTATGCTCATTCTCCCCGATATTTTCCCCTTCAAAGAAAAAACCGCGGGGATCCCACGGCTTACGAAAGGTTATTCCTCCCAAATTTTCCATGGAGCGGCCTTTTTGCCGTTCCAAAGCTCCTCAAGCTTATTCTTATCCCGCAGCATATCCATACACTGCCAAAAGCCGCCATGCTTGAAGCCTTTCAGCTGTCCCTCTTCGGCGAGCTTTTGCAAAGGCTCCTGTTCCAGCATCGTATGATCCCCTTCGATATAGTCGATGACCCCGGGCTTTAAAACCATGAACCCCGCGTTGATCCAACCGGATTCTTCGACGCTCTTCTCTTTGAAGGATATAATATTGCACTCCCCGTCGACGGAAGTAACTCCGAATCGCCCCGCAGGATTTACGAGCGTGAGCGTGGCGAGCTTTCCGTGCGAAAGATGATACTGCACGAGCTTGTCGAGCGGAACGTCGGAAACGCCGTCTCCGTAGGTCAAGCAAAAATCTTCGTCTCCGATAAAATCTCTCACTCGCTTAATCCTTCCTCCCGTTCCCGTATTCAGCCCCGTATCGATGACGGTAACCTTCCAAGGCTCGGAATGCTTGTTATGCACGGTGACCTCGTTTCCCTTTGAAAAATCAAACGTAACGTCGGAAGAATAGATGAAATAATTGGCGAACCATTCTTTGATCACCTGCTGCTTATAGCCGGCGCAGATGATAAATTCGTTAAAGCCGTAGGAAGAGTAATACTTCATGATATGCCATAAAATAGGCATACCGCCTATTTCAATCATAGGCTTGGGCTTATATTGCGATTCCTCTGTAATTCTGGTTCCCAATCCGCCCGCAAGCAAAACGACTTTCATGTGTATTTCTCCTTAAACCAACTTTTATTATCAAACGAATATATAGAAATTGAAATTTTTTACCCTTAATCGGCTTTTTTCCGCAGAGAATCGATC
>CAYWKM010000030.1:0-15876 GCA_964459165.1 uncultured Clostridia bacterium | reverse complement strand
GAATCGATCATACCCGCCAACAATGCCGAGACGCGGCGTTCCCGCTCCGCAAAAAAATTCGCTCCTTAAATTCGACGAATTCTTTATGCCTTTCATTGCCGTTTCGTCTCTCTTGCGCGACGCTCGAACGCAATCTTCGCTATCTTTCCGCCCGCACCGGATTTTCGAGAAAATCCTTATAGGCGAGACGTATTCCGTCTTCGAGCTCCGTCTTATAATGCCAACCGAGACTTTCGAGTTTGGAAACGTTTAGAAGCTTTCTCGGCGTGCCGTCCGGTTTGGAAGCGTCCCATTGAATCTTTCCCGTATACCCGATAATCTTTGCCACGAGTTCGGCAAGCTCCTTAATCGTAAGCTCCTTGCCCGTTCCGAGATTCACCGTCTCGTTTCCGCTATACGTATTCATCAGATAGACGCACGCATCGGCGAGGTCGTCCACATACAAAAACTCCCGCAGGGGAGCGCCCGTCCCCCAACAAACGACCTCTTTCGCCCCGCTTACCTTCGCTTCATGGAATTTGCGAATGAGCGCCGGAAGGACGTGACTGTGCGTCGGATGATAATTGTCGTTGGGTCCGTAAAGATTGGTAGGCATGACGGAAATAAAATCCGCGCCGTATTGACGGTTTAAAAATTCGCAATATTTGAGTCCGGAAATTTTTGCGAGCGCGTACGCCTCGTTCGTCTTTTCCAATTCGCCGGTAAGAAGGCAGTCTTCCCGCATGGGCTGAGAAGCCATTTTGGGATAGATGCAGCTCGAACCGAGGAACATCAATTTTTTACACCCGTTTTCCCAAGCCGAATGAATGACGTTCATTTCAATCGTCATATTTTCGTACAGGAAATCGGCGAGCGCTTCGCTGTTAGCGACGATGCCCCCCACCTTTGCCGCCGCCAAAAAAACATATTCGGGCTTTTCGTCCTCAAAGAAATTCTCTACCTCTTCCTGTCGGCAAAGATTGAGTTCCCGATGCGATCTCGATACGATATTGCGATAGCCGTTTTTTTCAAGGGCGCGGACAATGGCGCTTCCCACCATTCCTTTGTGCCCCGCCACATATATTTTTGAATCTTTTTCCATCACATCAAAGCTTGCCTTTTGATATTCGTAATTCTCTTTCCGCGAGTTTTCTGTCGTGTTCCGCCATGATTCGGATCAGCTCCTCATAAGAGGTCTTCTGCGGATTCCACCCCAAAACGGTCTTCGCTTTTGTCGGATCGCCTAAGAGGTTGTCCACGTCTGTGGGACGAAACCACTTCGGATTGACCTTTACCCTGACTTTGCCGGTAGCGGTATCGTAGCCCTCCTCATGAACGCCCTCTCCCCGCCATTTGAGGGAAATGCCGTTGATCGCAAACGCCCTTTCGGCGAAGTCCCTCACCGTGTGCTGAACGCCCGTAGCAATGACGAAATCGTCGGGTTTTTCTTGTTGCATGATAAGCCACATACATTCTACGTAATCCTTGGCGTAGCCCCAATCGCGCAGAGAGTTCAGATTTCCGAGTTCGAGCGTCTCTTGAAGGCCGACGGCGATGCGCCCCGCCGCCAAGGTAATTTTTCTGGTGACAAAATTTTCTCCCCGCCTTTCGGACTCGTGGTTGAATAAAATTCCGTTGACGGCAAACATACCGTACGCCTCGCGGTATTCTCTTACGATCCAATAGCCGTATTGCTTGGCTATCGCATACGGACTATACGGATGGAAGGGCGTCGTTTCCTTCTGCGGCGCTTCCTCCACTTTACCGAAAAGCTCCGAGGTGGAAGCCTGATAAATTTTACACGTTTTATCCATATGCAACATGTGAACGGCGTCCACGATCCTTAAAATGCCGAGAGCGTCCACGTTTCCGGAATATTCGGGAACGTCAAAGCTCACTTGGACATGACTCTGCGCCGCCAAATTATAAATCTCATCCGGACAAACAAGTTCGATGATGCGGATAATCGAAGACGAATCGGAGAGATCTCCGTCGTGCAAAACGACCGAACGAGAAGCGCTGAGATGATCGATTCTCGCCGTGTTGGAAAGGGATGCGCGACGGACGATTCCGTGCACTTCGTACCCCTTTTCAATTAAAAACTCGGCGAGATAACTTCCGTCCTGCCCCGTTATCCCTGTTATTAAAGCTTTTTTCATTGCAGCATTTACCATAAAAAAATATTTTCGTAAAAAACATTGAAACGCATAAAATACGTTTTTAAGCAAAGCAAAAGGAACCGACTTTTACTTTTCTTATTTATATACATAACCTTTCTTCTCGATCGCGTTACATATTCTGTCGACGGTTCGTTTGCAAATCCATTCCGTCTTTGCTTCCACCATGACCCGAACGATGGGTTCCGTTCCGGATTTTCTCACTAAAACCCTGCCGCTATCGCCCAGCGCGAGACTCTCTTCGCGAATAAAGTCCTTGATTCCCTCGTCCTCCATAACGGCTTTTTTATCCGTTACGCAAAGATTGACGAGCTTTTGCGGATATTTTTTTAGCGGAGACGCGAGATCGGACATCTTCTTTTTGCTATCGATCATCGCTTCCATGACTTTGAGCGCGGTGACGATGCCGTCGCCCGTCGTTTCTACTTTGCCGAAAATGATGTGACCGGAGTTTTCTCCGCCGAGGCAATAACCGTTTTTCGACATACTTTCATATACGTTTTTATCGCCGACGTCCGTCTGCTCGTATAAAATACCGGCCTCGTCGAACGCTTTATAAAGTCCGATGTTGCTCATGACCGTCGTGACGACCGTATTGCGGGCGAGCATCCCTTTTTTCTGCAAATAGCGAGCGCATACGTATAAAATCGTATCGCCGTCGATTTCATTTCCCTTATCGTCGACGCCGATACATCTGTCGGCGTCCCCGTCAAAGGCAAAGCCGATATCGAGCTTTTCCTTTAAAACGAGCTTCCGAAGGGATTCCACGTTCGTCGATCCGCAGTTGCGGTTTACGTTAAGTCCGTCCGGACGATTGTTAATCATATAGGTGATTGCGCCGAGTGCGTCGAAGATCGTCTTTGCCAGCGTCCATGAGCTTCCGTTGGCGCAATCGAGCCCCACGCGGATTCCCTTAAAGGAATATTGGGAAAGACTTACGACATATCCCGCATAGCGGTTTCTTCCCATGATATAATCGACGGTGACGCCCACCTTTTCCTCGACGGCGAGCGGAATTTCAAACTTGCCGTCGATATAATCCTCCACCTGCTCGACGACGGCTTCTTCCATCTTTTCCCCATATCGGTTTATGAGCTTAATCCCGTTATCCGTATAGGGATTATGGCTGGCTGTTATCATGACGCCGCAATCGAATTGATCGGTACGGGTAATATAGGAAACAGAGGGCGTCGTCGTGACGTGAAGCAGGTAAGCGTCCGCGCCCGAAGCGGTGAGTCCCGCCGCCAACGCGTACTCGAACATGTAAGAAGAACGGCGCGTATCTTTTCCGATGACGACACGGCAGCTCCTCTTTTCCCGCTCTTTTTCCTTCTCCTTTTCCCGCTCTTCTTCTTTCTCGCGGTAATACCAACCGAGAAATCTTCCTATTCTATAAGCGTGATCGGCTGTGAGATCTTTATTGACTTCTCCCCTAAAACCGTCTGTACCGAAGTATCTACCCATAAAAATCCGTCCTTAACCGATGATTGATCGCTTTTCTATCTTATGCAAAGGGTCGAAAGCGTGTGATAAAATCCAATAAAAGCACGAATACACATAGTCCGCGATAATAATCATCCATGGATTAGTATATCATAAGCGAACAAAAAATGCAACCGTTGTTCGATATTTTGTGAGCGTATTATACAAAATTTTATCCGCTTCAACAAAAAAGGAAATCATGCGACCGGCGCTATTTCCTTTTATGTTTATTTTAAGGAATCGGGAATTACGTCGTTTCTGACAAGGTCCTCATAGCTTTGCTTTTTAACGATATATTCCGCCTTTCCGTCTTTTACGAGAACCGCCGCGGGGATGCAATTCCTGTTATAATTCATCGCCATCGAATAGTTATAAGCGCCCGTAGAGAGAATCGCCAAAATGTCCCCCTCCTCCGCTTTCGGAAGATTTACGTTTGCCGCGACAATGTCGCCGCTCTCGCAGCACTTACCCGCGATGGTGACGATTTCTACGTTTTCTTCCGCCGCGCGATTGGCTAAAACGGGCGTATACTTCGATCCGTACAATGCATATCTGGGATTATCGAACATACCGCCGTCAACCGCCACGTACTTCTTAACGCCGGGAATCTCCTTAATCGTCCCCACCGTATAGAGCGTAACGCCGGCTTCCCCCACGATCGAACGACCCGGCTCGACGAGAAGGAAGGGCTTCTCCAATCCATATTCGGAACACTTGCTCTTAACCGTCCTGATAATCGCCTGTAAATAGCTCTTATAGCCCTCCGCAGGGATCTTTACATCATCGTCGGTATACCAGACGCCGAACCCGCCGCCCATATTCAGCTGTTCTATGGCGAAACCGAATTTCTCCTTCATCTCGAAGGCGAATTGCATACATTTCTCGACGGCGAGCACAAACGACTGCCGTTCAAAGATCTGCGATCCGATGTGACAGTGATAGCCCTTCAAGCGAATATTTTTCTTGGTAAGGGCGTAAGCGGTTATCTTTTCCGCCGTGCCGTCGTTTACCGAAAAACCGAATTTGCTGTCGGTCGTAGCGGTTTGAACCGCCTTGAAGGTATGCGCCTCCACGCCGGGATTGATACGAATGAGAACCTCCTGAACCATTCCGCGTTTGCCCGCCAAATCGTCGATCCTATCGATTTCGGAATATGCGTCTACGACGATGCAACCGATCTGAACGTCGAGCGCATACTCGATTTCGCTCTGCAATTTATTGTTGCCGTGCATATAGATTTTCGACGCGGGAAACCCTGCTCTGACAGCCGTATAAAGCTCTCCGCCGGAGACGACGTCCACGCCGATTCCCTCTTGCTTCGCAATCGCGTACATCGCCATACAGGAGAACGCCTTCGAGGCGTAGAGGACAAGGCCGTTTCCCTCGTATTCGGAAGCGATCGTATCGCGGTAAACGCGCATCATAGAGCGGATATAGGCTTCGTCATAAACATAGAGCGGAGTACCGAACTGTGCGGCGAGATCCACGCAATCCGCTCCCCCGACTTCCAAGTGACCTTTTTCATTGACTTTAAGAGTCTCTCTTGTATTCATTTGCCGTTGTCCTTTCCATTGTATATTTACAGATATTTTAACAAATCGAAAATACAATGTCAAGGCAAATAACGGCGGGAAAGCCGCTAAATTTATTACAGCTCCCAACCGGAGGCGACGCGGCGAACGCAATCGCCGAACGTAGCCCTTTCGTCGTCCTCGTACGCGAGAACGGGAATGCGGGAATATTCGACGCTATCCTTAAAAATGATCATCTCTCCCACCCGATCTCCCTTTCTTACGGGAGCCTGAATTTCTTTATAGGGCAGAAATTCAATATCGACGTCCTCGTTTTTATTTCCTTTCGGCGAAAACACGGCGCCCTTTCTTTCGGCGCAGACGGAAATCTCGTCGTATTTACCGCCCTTCACCGCGACTTTTTCCGCGAGAGGATTCTCATCGTCGACGACGATTTTATTGGTATAATTAGCAAAGGCGTAGTCGAACAAATTCGTCGTATCCTCGAAACGGGATTTACTGCTATCCGCGCCGATGACGACGGATACGACGCGCATATCTCCCCTCTTCGCCGTCGCCGCCAAGCAAAAGCCCGCCTGATTGGTGAATCCCGTCTTTCCGCCGTCGCACCCCGAATACGTGCGAACGAGTTTATTCGTATTCGTCATTTCGGTGACGCGCTCCTTCGGATGCTTGAAATTTTCCGTATAGACGCCGCTGAACGTATAATATTCGTCGTGCGAAAGGAGTTCTTTCAACATATAGGCCACGTCGTGCGCCGTGGAGTACTGCGTTTCCTTCGGCAATCCCGTGCAATTGACAAACACGGTATCGTTCGCCCCGAGCGACTTTGCCCGCTCGTTCATTCTGGCGACGAAAACGCCGTCGCTCCCCGCAATGTATTCCGCCATGGCGACGCAGCTGTCGTTTGCGGAACAAACGACAATGCTTTTGATAAGCTCTCCGGCTTTATAGCTCGCTCCGCTTTCGAGAAATACCTGCGAGCCGCCCATCGAGGAAGCGCGCTCGCTTACGGGTACTTCGTCTTCAAGGGAAAGCTTCCCCTCGGCAATCGCGTCAAAGCACAAAATGAGCGTCATAATTTTACACATACTGGCGATGGGAAGCCTCTCGTCCGCCCGATAGGAAAAAATTTCCGTCCGGCTGTCATAATCCATGAGATAGGCGGCTTTACTGCTCACTCCGATCTCGCTCTCCGCCAAGGTCGTTTTCCCGCCCGTTCCTACGCCCGCCTCCGCCGAAGCAAACAGCGAAAGGGCCGCAAAAAATAATGTTAAAATTTTCTTCTTCATATTATTCAGTCTTTGCTTTTTTCGGGATTTCATACGAAAAAAGCGGAAAAGCGATTCTGCGCCTTTCCGTATTTTATCAATTTCCTATCATATTTTCGATGGCGATGCCGTACCCGCGCGTGGGATCGTTCAGGAATACGTGCGTCACCGCTCCGATCAATTTGCCGTCCTGCATAATGGGACTGCCGCTCATACCCTGCACGATGCCTCCGGTCGTGTCGAGGAGCTCTCTATCCGTTATTTTAATGACGAAATTTTTATTTTCCTTATTGTTCTTATCCACTTTGACGACGGAAATCTCGTATTCTTCCGGTTTTGTTCCGTTGATCGTCGAATAAATCGTCGCCTTCCCCATATGAGCGTCCTCCGCCTCGGCGGTTTCCGTTAAGAGATCGCCGGAGAAATCGTAATCCGGATCAAAAGTTCCGTAAATGCCCGTCGGAGCGATCGTATCCGCCTTTGCAAAGACGCTATCCGCCAAGAACAGCCCTTTCAGCTCTCCCGCCTTCCCGCGCACGCCCTTATTTGCGCCGACGACGGAACAAAGGTATACGTTGCTGTCCGATAAAGAAAGCTGTACGGAATTTTCGTCTACAATGGTATGTCCGAGCGCGCCGAATCTGAGATTATCCTTTTGCACGTACGTCACCGTTCCTATGCCCGAGACGCTGTCGCGAATCAATAATCCCAATTTATATTCGCCGCCGACGTCCGTCACGGGGCAGGCGAAAACCGTCTCCTTTTCTCCGCCGCGCAGAACGGTAAACGTCATCTGCTTGCCTCCGCTCTTTTTGAGAGCGGCGTTCAAATCCTCCGTACTTTTTATGACGAAGCCGTCGGCCTCTACGATGTTATCCCCCGTTTTGAAGGAGCAATCCTTCGCCGGCGACTTCGCTCCCTCCTTGGTCATCACTTCGCAGAAGCCTACGATGCGCACGCCCTCGGCGCTAAGTACGAACCCCGCGGCCTTGCCTCCGACATAAACCGTTCTGCTTTGAACCTCTTCCGCTTCGACCGAAAGGGAGAGGAAAGGACAAACGGAAAGGAACAACGCGGACGACAAAGCGCACATATATAAAGAAAACTTGCGTAAATTACTTTTTTCCATGAAGATAATTTGTGCAAGCTTATCTTTTATATTCGATTTTCTCCGCTCGTTTCAAAGGGAATTTTTGTATCGTTTACTGTTTTCAAGCAATTCTTCCGCGTGCCGTAAAGCGGCTCCGCTCGCATCGCCGCCGAGGAGACGTACGATCTCTCTCGTTTTTCCCGCTTCGTCTAAATTGGTCGCGCGCGTAAGCGTTTTCCCCGATTCCTCTCTCTTTTCGATGTATATCTGATTGTCGCTCATCGCCGCCATCTGCGCCAGATGAGAAACGGCGATCACCTGCGTATTCTTTGCGATTTTCGCTATCTTTTCGGCGACTACCTTCGCCGTCTTGCCGCTGATTCCCGTATCGATTTCATCGAAAATATAAGTGGAAATCCCGTTCATTTCCGAAAGCTGCGCCTTGACGGAGAGCATGAAACGGCTCATTTCGCCCCCGCTGATAATTTTTCCGAGCGGCTTCAACGGTTCTCCCGCATTGGCGGAAAACATAAAGCAGATTTCGTCCAGCCCGTTTTCGGTCGCCCTCTCCGCGTCCGATCGGGAATAGGAGGCGAAGGCAACCGAAAAGGAAGCTCTCGGAATATTCAAGGTTTTGAGCTCTTCGACGACCTGACGGGAAAATTTTGAAGCCGTCTCTTTTCTTAATTCCGTCATGGAGAGGCATACCCGATAGATATCTTCTAAAAGCTGATTCCTCTGCCCCTCCAATTTTTCGAACTGCTCGTCGCAATTGACGAGAAGCTCGTATTCTTCCTCGGATTTTTTCAAATATTCGTTGATCTCCCCGATATCGTTCCCGTATTTGCTCTTTAACGATTGGATAAGGTCGAGACGGTTTTCCGTCTCTTCCCTTTCCCGTTCGTCGAAGAAGCTGTCCTCCAACAGATCGGAAAGAGCGTCGCCGATATCCTCCGCTTCCGCGAGAAGATTTTCCATTCGATCGTTCAGCTCCGAATAATCTTTGGAATAGCGGGAAAGGGCGCCGAGGCTTCTCTTCGCGTTCTTCATGCAATCGAGTCCGCCCCCTTCCGAGGAAAAATATTCCGCCGCCTCTCTGAGATTGGAGGCGATTTTTTCCGCGTGATTGATCCGCTCGCGCTTTTCTCTGAGCGCTTCCTCCTCGCCGTCCTTCAGCGAAGCGGATTTTATTTCGTCGATCTGAAATTTTAAAATGTCGATTCTCTTGTTTCTTTCCCTTACGTCGCCGCTGAATACGGAAAGCTGTTTCTTTATTTCTCCGTATTCCGATAAAAGAGAAGACAACTTCTCCTTTTCTTCAACGAAAGCCGTTCCGATAAGACCGTCGAGAACCTTCCTCTGGTTGGATTCTTTTAAAAGATAGAAATGCTCGCTCTGTCCGTGCACGTCTACGAGGGAGGAGGTAACCCTTTTGAGCATGGCAAGAGAGACGGCGTTTCCGTTGATTTTTATGCTTCCCTTTCCGTCCGTATTGTACTTTCTGGAAATGACGACGACGGTATCCGGCTCGACGTCGATTTCTTCCAGCTCTTTAAAAGCCTGACTGTTCTCCTCTATTTTAAACTCCGCTTTAACGAAACATTCCGTCTCTCCGTAACGAATCATGGAACGGTCCGCCTTAGCGCCCAAAACAAAATTGACGGAATCGAGAATAACGGATTTTCCCGCCCCCGTTTCGCCCGAAAGAACGTTGAGCCCCTCGGTAAACGTGAGCTCGGCCTTGTCGATGAGAGCAACGTTTTTGATGGTCAATTTAGAAATCATGCGTTCGCCATTTCCTTTCGTTTACTGTAAAAAATCGTTGAGCTTTTCAACCGTCTCGACCGCGCTGTCCGTCGAATCGCACACGACGATCAGCGTGTCGTCCCCCGCGACGCAGCCGAGAATTTCCGGATAAGATAACTTATCGACGATCATTCCCGCGTTCTGACCGTTGCCGCTCAGCGTCTTTATGACGATGATGTTATCCGCGTTGCGAATGCTTAAAACGCAATCCTTAAAGAGATTGCGGATTCTCGTCGGAAGCTCGTTTTCCCCCTTCCCGATATAAACGTAACGGTAACGTTTTTCGATTCCCGAAACCTTTATCAGATGCATATCCTTGATATCGCGCGAAATCGTCGCCTGCGTTGCGAGAATATTCCGACGGTTGAGTTCCCCGCAAAGCTCTTCCTGCGTTTCGATCTCTTTTGAAGAAATAATTTCCAAGATTTTGGCTTGTCTGACGCTTCTTTGCATAAATTCCTCCTATTTACCGAATTTTCCGTTCAGTTTATCGAAAAAAGAGAAATCCTCTCCGGTGATAAAGTCGGCGGTAAAATCCGCTTTCGAAATCGAAATTTTATCAAGGTGAGTCGCTTCGCATAAAAGCTTTCCGTCGCAAAACAATAAAACGTTATCCTTCTCGCGATTGACGACGATTGAAAGCCTGACGTCGTCGGGAAAAACAATCGGTCTGCTCCTCAAAGAAAACGCGCATACGGGCGTGAGCATAAAGCTCTTCGTCTCGGGCGTCATGATGCAGCCGCCGGCGGAAAGGGAGTAAGCGGTGGATCCCGTCGGCGTACACACGATGAGTCCGTCCGACAAAAAATCGTCCATATGCCTGCCGTTCATCTCCGCGCCGAACTCGATCATCTGCTTGGCGGAGGGCGCTAACGCGTTGCGCTGAATGCAGACTTCGTTTAAACAATAGGCGACGTTCCCCTTGCATTCCACTTTTAAAACGCTCCTTTTCTGAACGCGATAATTTCCGTCGCAGACGAGGGAGATCACCTGCTTCGTGTCCTTGCTTTCATACTCCGTCAGAAAACCGAGCGTGCCGTAATTGATTCCTACGATTTTGATATGATTTTTCGCCGCGACGACTGCGGAATGAAGGATAGCCCCGTCGCCGCCGAGAACGACGACCACGTCCAGCCCGACCAACTCGTCGTACCCGTTCAGCATCTTCGTTTCCGCTCCGCGCTCTCGGAAGCCGTCGATGAGAGAGGAAAGAACGCTTTCGTCCTTCAATTTTCCTTTTTTGTAAATAATTCCTACTTTCATGGCTTTATTATACATCTTTTCACGAATATATTCAAGATAGATTCAAAATTTTTTTATTTTAATTCGTCGGCTTTTTGTAAAATACGTTCGACGGAAAGATACCGCTCGGCGTCCTTTTTTAAAAAAATGACGTATTCGACGTTCTTCCTTTCCCTCACGGGCGCGTTGACGATATCGAGCGCGTAAAGGCGGCGCTGCGCGGCGAAATCGTACAGCGAGCGGATGATTCTCGCGTGCGTCGCTCTGCCGACGACGCCGCTCTTGCCGATGTTCTTTCTTTCGCATTCAAATTGCGGCTTGATCAGAGCCAATACGACGCCGCCCGTCGGCAGAATACTTGCCGCCGCAGGCAAGATATGCTTCAGCGAAATAAAGCTGACGTCGACGACGCACCCGTCGAGCGGATCGGCAAAGTCCTCCGCCTTTAAATATCTCGCGTTCGTATTCTGCATGACGACGACCTCCTCCCTCTTCGCGAGCGATTCGTCGAGCAGACTTTCCCCGACGTCTACGCAGTAGACCTTTTTCGCTCCGTTTTGCAGGAGACAGTCGGTAAAACCGCCCGTGCTCGCGCCGATATCGGCAAAGATCTTGCCTTTGCAATCGAAGGAAAAGGCCCTGATCGCTTTGCTCAGCTTATAGCCGCCGTTCGACACGTAATATTCGTCCGGCTGTATATATTCGACGGTATCGGCGAAGGAGACTTCGTCCGAAGGTTTTATTTTTTTGCCGTTCACAAGGACGAGCCCGCGTTCGACGGCTTCCGCCGCCTTCGTACGGGAAGAGAACCTCTCCGCAAAAAACTTATCCGCTCTCATGCGCGATCCCCTATATACGACGCGATTTCTTCCTCGTTCAATCCGTAATCGCGCATCAACTCGCCTATGCCGCCCTGCGGAATAAACTCGTCTCGGTAACCGAATTTCTTGATTGTTTTGCCGCTTCCCGCATAAAAATCCTCGACCATGCCGCCGAAGCCGCCGATGAGCATGTTGTCCTCGATCGTAACGACGACGGGAGAGGATATCTTTGAAAGGAGCTCTCTATCCAAAGGCTTCACGAACCTCGCGTTGACAATGTCGATTTTTTTGGAAGGGAATCGTTCCTTCACACTCGCGGCAATACTAAGACAGCGTTCGCCGCAGGCTAAAATCGTTACCTGTCCGCCCTCTTTATTCAAATATTCCCACTTTGTATCGACGATCGGCTTATGCCTGCCGAAGCTCTCCGTCCCCGCCCTCGGATAGCGAATGGCGAGCGGTTTCCGATAGCTTGCGCTGAAATACAGCATGCTTTCCAATTCCTCTCTGTCCTTGGGAACGGCCACCGTGAGATTCGGAATAGGCAACAGATAGGACAAATCGAATACTCCTTGATGCGTTTCCCCGTCGTATCCGGAAACGCCCGCTCGATCGACGCATAGCGTGACGGGAAGATTCTGGCAACAGATATCGTGAATGATTTCGTCGTAAGCGCGCTGTAAAAACGTCGAGTAAATGGCGTAATACGGCTTTAATCCCTGCGTCGCCATCGCGGCGCAAAGGACGGAGGCGTGCTCTTCGCAGATCCCTACGTCGAAAGAACGGTCGGGATACTGCCGGAAGAAATCGTCCAACCCGAGACTTCCCGTCATAGCCGCCGTGACGACGACGATGCGGTTGTCCTTTTTGGCGATTTTACCGAGCGTCTCGCCGAGAACCTGCGAATATTCCTTTTGCTGCGCGCTGCCCTTGGGCGAAATGCCGTGCGTGGCGGTAGGGTGTTCCTCGCAAAATTCATATCCCCTGCCCTTTTTCGTCACGATATGAAGAAGCGCCGACTGATGCTTTAAAATCGGCTTTACGCTCTCAAACGCGTCGATCATCTCTTCCACGTCGTTGCCGTTTTTGACGCCCACGTAACGCAATCCGAACCGTTCCAAAAGCGCGACGTCGTAAAGAGAGCTGCGCACGTCGTCCCCCTCTTTAATCTCGCCTAAAATATTGTGCATACCGCCCACTGTGGGAGAAATGGACATACCGTTGTCGTTTAAAACGATGAGAACTCTCGTATGCAGAACGGAGAGGCTGTTGAGCGCTTCGTAAACGAGTCCGTTGTTAAAGGAGCCGTCGCCGACGACGGCGATGACAAAATAATCCTGTCCGGATAAATCTCTCGACTTGGCGATGCCGAGAGCGGCGGAAAGCGCAGTGCCGGCGTGCCCCGTATCGAAACTGTCGTATTCGCTTTCGCTCCGCTTGGGAAATCCGGAAATCCCTCCGCGCGTACGGAGGGTGGAAAACAGACGATACCTTCCGCTGAGAAGCTTATGCGCGTAACACTGATGTCCCACGTCGAAAACGACTTTATCCCTCGGAAAGTCGAAGACGCGGTGCATGGCGACCGTCGTCTCCACGATTCCCAAATTGGAAGCGAGATGTCCGCCCGTGACCAATACGGTATCCGTTATTTTACGGCGAATCTCGTCGCACAAAACGTTGAGTTTATCAACGTCCATTCTTTTTACATCGTCAACATTTAAATTTTCAAGCATAATGGTATTCCGTCATGAAAAACGCACAATCCCACGCGCGAACACAGGATGGTGCGTTTTGATCTTTTGGTTTATTATTTTTTCCTCGTCCGCGTAAAGGCTACCAATTCCTTCAGGAAGGAAGCGTCGGCGTCCAACGAATCGAGAATCGCATCGCATTTTTCCGCGCATTCGTCCGCGAGAAGAACGGATTTTTCCAATCCGTAAATTCTGACGCAGGTCAGTTTATTTTCGTCCTTGTCTTTGCCGAGCGTCTTACCCATCTGTTCAAAAGTACCCGTCACGTCGAGAATGTCGTCCGTGATCTGGAAGAGCGCGCCGAAGAGATTGCCGAACCTTTCCAAGTCGGAAAAATATTTTTTACCCGAAAGGATGGAAGCGACGGCAACCGCCGCCGTCAAGAGCTTTCCCGTCTTATGCTTATCGATAAAATCGAGATCGCCTTCGGTGAATTCCTTGCGTTCCGAAAAGAGCAAATCGGCGGACTGTCCCGCGATCATTCCCCTTGCGCCCGCGCTGTCGCTCAGATATTTTGCCGCTTCGATGAAAGCCTTCCCCTTATAACATTCTTCAATGCAAATGCCGAAGGCGTCGTTCAAGAGCGCGTCGCCGGCTAAAATGGCGTTCGCCTCGCCGAAAACTTTATGATTGGAGAGCTTTCCGCGGCGATAATCGTCGTTATCCATCGCGGGGAGATCGTCGTGAATCAGCGAATAGGTATGAATCATTTCGAGCGCGACGGCAAAGGGGAGGACGTCCTCCTCTTTCCCTCCGAGCATTTCGGAGACGGAAAGCATGAGAACGGGACGAATCCTTTTTCCGCCCAAAAGCAAGCTGTAACGCATACTTTCGGCGAGAATTTTCGGCTGATAATTCATTTTTGCGCAATACTCTTCCAACGTCGCGTGAAACATTGTAAGATATTTGCCGTATCTTTTATCAAATTCAGTCAAGGTGATTGCTCCTTAGCGCCGCGAGGCAGGTATTATATAACAGCATCGTGATCGTCATGGGTCCCACGCCCCCGGGAACAGGCGTGATATAAGAGGCTTTTTCCTTTACGGTTTCGTACTCCACGTCGCCGCAAAGCTTGCCGTATTCGTCGCGATTCATGCCGACGTCGACGACGACCGCGCCCTCTTTTACCATATCGGAAGTGATAAATTTCGCCTTGCCGACGGCGGCGATCAAAATATCGGCGGAAAGGCAAATCTCTTTTAGCCGCTCCGTCTTGCTATGACAAAGCGTGACGGTAGCGTCCGCGTTCGTTAAAAGCATCGCCATGGGTTTGCCCACGATATTGCTTCTGCCTACGACGACGGCGCGCTTCCCCTTCAAGGGAATATTCTTCTCCTCGAACATTCTCATGACGCCGTTCGGCGTGCACGCAACGAGCGATTTCTGCCCCATGGCGAGTTTTCCCATGTTTTCGGCGGAAAAACCGTCTACGTCCTTTTCGGTAGGAATCAATTTTAAAATCTCTTCGGAATTCAGATGCTTCGGCAAAGGAAGCTGGACGAGGATCCCCGTGACGGCGGGATCGTTCGCGAGGGAGGAAACGAGCTCTTTTACCTCCTCTTCGGATGCGTATTCGGGAAGGAGGTAGGAGAGAGAACGAATCCCCGCCTCCTCGCAGGCCTTTATTTTATTTCTCACATAAACGGCGGAAGCGGGATCGTTGCCGACGAGCACGACCGCCAGTCCCATGGAAACGCCTTGCCGATGAAGAGCCGCGATCCTTTCTTTCAGCTGCGCCCGTATTTTTAAAGAGAGCTCTTTCCCGTCGATGACCTCCGCGCTCATTGATTGATCACTCCCGCGAGCAGCCCGTTGATAAAGTCGGGGCTGCGCTCCGTCGAATATTTGGTCGCGAGGTTGACCGCCTCGTCGACGGAAACGACGGGAGGAATCTCGTCGAAATACTTGATTTCCGCCATGGCGATCAACAAGATACACTTATCCTCGCGATACAGTCTGTTCTCTTTGAAATTAAAAATGTGATCGTCGATTTCCTTCAAGAGCTCGTTTCTATGCTCTCTTACGGCGGAAAGAAGATCCTCCGCAAAGGACGCGTCCTCGGCCTTCAAATTTTTCGTAAGCGCGTTCTTCAATCCTTCCAAGTCGTCGCTGCCGAATTGCTCGGCAAACAAGACCTTTAACGCGACTTCTCTCGCTTCGCTTCTCATAGCTTTCTATATCCCTTTTCAATGCAAAATTTCCCCTTAAAGACAAACGTTAAAGGGAAATCTTTTTCTTTATTGTTACTGTTTATTCTCGGCGTTCGCCACCGGAAGCGTGGGAGTCGCGTCGGACGCGTCGGGGAATACGACCCCCTGAATATGAACGTTTACCTTTGCGATCTTGTAAACGGTCATGGATTCGACGGTCTGCTTGATAGACTGCTGGATTCGGAAAGCCAGCTCGGGGATATTGTACCCGTATCTGACAATGACGGAGATATCGGCGTACACGCCGTCTTTTTCAAAATAAAGGCGGATACCCCTTTTCCCCGACACCAATTCAGCCCCTTCGACTTCGCTCACGGCAAGGGAGGCGATACCGTTTACGATGCCCTCGTTATAGACCACCTTTCCGTTCTGTTTTGTATTGGGATTATATCTAATGTTAGCCATTCTATTATACTCCTATTATCATTATCGTCATTATAGCATAGTATAATCCAAAAGTCAACGCTAAAAACGAAAAACCCGCAAAAAGCTAAAAAAAGGCTTCTTGCGGGCGT
>CAYWKM010000029.1:0-21720 GCA_964459165.1 uncultured Clostridia bacterium | reverse complement strand
TGATCATCTGAACGAAGCGCGGCAATAAGATAAAATCGCGCTCGTAAGACAAATCGCAAAGAAAAATCCGGAGATAACCCATATAAGGTTCCTCTCTTCAAAGCCCCTTCTGAAAACATTCAGAAGGGGCTTTCTTTGACTTTACATTTAGGAACGGTTTATAAAATTGACGGCGTTTCGTACTATTTTCCGATTTTCGCGACTTGACGAACAGTTTGCCGACGATTATGGCCGCGTCTGTTTATTTTTCTTGTTTTCCCTCGCGGTGGCGATCATTAATTTGATGCGATTTTCCTGATTCACCTTCGTCGAGGAAGGATCGTAATCGACGGCGACGATATTTTCGTCTTTATACATATTTTTTAAGGTACGTATCGTTCCCTTGCCTACGATATGATTGGGCAGACAGCCGAAAGGCTGCGCGCAAACGATATTTTCCGTTCCCGTTTCCGCCATGGCGGCGATTTCTGCGGGGATCAACCACCCTTCGCCCATTTTTACGCCTTGGTTGATTACTTTATCGGAACATTTTCTCACGTGCTTAAAATCGTGCATGGGTTCGTAACGCCCGTCTTCGATATAAATATTTCTGATCGTTTTCTGAATCTTTAAAAGCCAGTGATAGACGAAAACATAAATAAAGCGAAACTTCGTTTTATGCCCGTAATACGTTTTATCGTTGAGAATATTGACGATACAATAGAGGATAAAATCCATCAGAGAAGGAACGATCGGCTCGCAACCCTCGGATATGAGAAATTCCTCCAAATGCGAATTGGCGAGAGGAGAATATTTTACGTAGATTTCCCCTACGATTCCCACTTTGATTCTTTCTTCGTCAACGATCTCTACCTTTTTAAATTCTTCGATCAGATATTTTATCGTTTTCTTGTAATGAAGATAAGAGTTATCGTCAAATTCTTTATTGAGATGTTCGATACAAGCCCTTCTCGTCGCATCGGAATCCCCCGCGTTCTTTTCGTAAGGTCTCGTTTGGTTATATAAACTCATGATGACGTCGCCGTAAAGAATAGCGACCGCCGTCTTTTTCAATAACGGAAAGGTAAATTTCAGTCCGTTATCTTTCTCGAGTCCCGCAAAATTGATAGAGAGAACGGGAACCTGAGGAAATTCCGCTTTGAGAGCCTTACGGATGAGAGAGATGTAATTGGAAGCGCGACAGCCGCCGCCCGTCTGCGTCATGCAAACCGCCGTATGATTCAAATCGTATTTTCCGCTCTTCAACGCGTCGATAAATTGACCGATGACGCAGAGCGCGGGAAAGCAGGCGTCGTTATGCACGTGCTTTAACCCCTCGTCGACGACGGCGCGGGAGCTGTTGGTGAGGACTTCGAGATGATACCCTTCCGTCTCGAATACGTGTTGGAGCACCTCGAAATGGTAAGGAAGCATGGTGGGAATGAGAATCGTGTATTTATCGCGTTCTTCCCAATTAAATTTAGGATAGTCCTCTTTATAGTCGATTGTCTTTTTTTGGGTTTCTTCCATTAGAGACGCCTCCTCTTTAGTTTTCCTCTGCGTGAGAATTTTGTTCCTCGATCGCGGCGAGCATACTGCGAAGCCTGATTTTTACGACGCCGAGGTTATTGATTTCATCGATTTTAATTTGCGTATACAGCTTTCCGTTGCTTTCGAGAATGTATCTTACCTCGTCGGTGGTAATGGCGTCGATACCGCAGCCAAAGGAAACGAGCTGAACGAGATTAATATTTTTATGCTTGACGACGTAATCTGCGGCACGATAAAGACGGGCGTGATACGTCCACTGGTTGAGAACGTTCACTTTTACATAATCGGCTTCGGAAAAAATGCCGTCTTCCGAAACGATGGCGAATCCCAAAGAATTTAAAAGCTTATTGATGCCGTGATTGATTTCCGGATCGACGTGATAAGGACGACCCGCGAGAACGACGACCTGCTTTCCCGTTCTCTCCGCCTCCGAAAGGATGGACATTGCCTTATCGTGCACGTCTTTATGGTATTGATCGAGACGAGCGAAGCCCTCCTTCAAGCCCGCCTTTATGCGGCTCATGGGAACCTTATATTTTGACAACATCCGATGGAGCGTCTTCGCCATGGAACTTTGCATATTCGGATCCAAATACGGCATATAAAAATTATCGTCGTTCAGACGCTCGTTATTGGCTTTTAACAGCTCCGGATAATAAGCGACGATGGGACAATTGTAATGATTGGTGGAATCGTGCTCGTCTAAATTATAACTCTCGCAAGGATAGAAGATAAAATCCACGTTCTTATCGAGGAGACTTTCGATGTGACCGTGCATGAGCTTGGCCGGATAACACGCCGTGTCGCTGGCGACGGTATGCTGTCCCTTATAATAGAGTTGCCGACTGCTTCTATCGCTTAATAGAACCTGAAATCCGCACGCTTCAAAGAATCCCGCCCAAAGGGGAAGCTGTTCATACATGACGAGTTGCAACGGAAGCCCTACCACGCCGCGAACCATGCCGTTCACCTTGCCCGTTACGCAGCTCTGCAAACGTTCGTATTTATAAGCGTACATATCGAGAGGGTTCTCGACGAGTTTTTGACCCGCCCCCCTCTCGCACTTGTTTCCGGAAATATATTTTCTCCCGTCGGAGAAAGAGATGATGTTGATGTTGCATTTCGATGTGCACCCGTGGCAGTTGGTGGATTTCGACCGATAGGTAAACGTTTCCAACTGCATAGGATTGATGAGATCGCTGGTAATCTGATATCTGTTCTGCGCTTCTTTGGCATATAGCGCCGCGCCGAACGCGCCCATGAGTCCCGCTATGCCCGGACGAACGACGTTTTTTCCAAGTTCCTTTTCAAAGGAGCGGAGAACGGCGTCGTTCATGAACGTTCCGCCTTGCACGACGATATTTTCGCCGAGCTCGTCGGGCGTCCTTGCCCGAATTACTTTATAGATTGCGTTTTTTACGATGGAGGAAGACAAGCCGGCGGAAATATCTTCGACGGTAGCCCCCTCTTTTTGCGCCTGCTTCACCGAGCTGTTCATAAATACCGTACAGCGAGATCCCAACTCTACGGGATGCTTGGCAAACAATCCGAGACGGGAAAACTCTTCGATGCCCATGCCCATGGCTTTTGCAAACGTCTGAATAAACGAACCGCAACCCGAGGAGCACGCCTCGTTGAGCATAATGGAATCGATCGAATGATTTTTCACCTTAAAGCACTTAATATCCTGACCGCCGATATCGATGATGAAATCGACGTTGGGATTGAAATGCAGAGCCGCCTTGAAATGCGCGACCGTCTCGACGATGCCGAAATCGACGCGGAGAGCCGCTTTGATGAGATCTTCTCCATACCCGGTGACGGCGCTGCCCTTGATGTTAATCCTATCCCCCATCAGCCAATAAATTTCTTTGAGCTTATTGACGACGATATCGAGCGGCTGACCGTTATTCGATTGATAGTGCGAATACAATATCTTACAGTCGGGCGTGATGAGAATTACCTTCGTCGTGGTGGAGCCGCTGTCGATGCCGAGATAAGCGTCGCCCTCGTACGTATGGATATCTTCAAAGGCGAGATCCGTCTGCTTATGCCGTTCAATGAAGTCGGAATACTCTTTCTGATCGTTAAAGAGAGGTTCGCCAATGACGATATCGTCGCTCTCGTTGATGTTTTCGATTTTCGAAATAATATTTTCGATGCTGTCCTCTTTGGACGAAGCCGCATACAGCGCGCAACCGATCGACATGAAGCATGGCGCGTTTTCGGGAAAAACGGCGTGCTCTTCATCGAGGTTCAGCGTCGTCATAAACGCTTTTCTCAGGCTTTTTAAAAAATACAGCGGACCGCCGAGGAACAAAACCTTCCCTTTAATTCTTCTGCCCTGCGCAAGTCCCGCGATCGTCTGATCGACGACCGCTTGAAAAATAGAGGCGGAAATATCTTCTTTTTTGCACCCTTGATTGATGAGCGGTTGAATGTCCGATTTGGCGAATACGCCGCAACGAGAAGCGATGGGATAAATTTTTTCCGCTCGCGAGGCGAGTTCGTCCATCTCCGAAACGGAAATATTAAGGAGGGTCGCCATCTGATCGATAAACGCGCCCGTGCCGCCGGCGCAGCTGCCGTTCATGCGCTGTTCCGTTCCCCCCGTGATAAAGATAATTTTTGCATCTTCGCCGCCAAGTTCGACTGCGGCGTCCGCATCGGGATAATATTTTTTGATCGCGCCGAACGCCGACTGTACTTCCTGAACAAAGGAGACGCCGCTGCGTTGCGCAAGACCGAGTCCGGCGGACCCCGTAATGCACGCCTTATATTGCGCGCCGAAAGAAGAAGAGATTTTCTTCAACTCGGAAAGGACGCATTCCTTTACCCGTGAAAAATGTCTTTCGTAACTTTTATATAATATTTCATCCGTTTCGGGATTGATGACCGTCACTTTTACCGTGGTGGATCCCACGTCTATGCCAAGCAAATTGAACATATCTTCACGTACCTCCCGTATTCATCTTCATAAAATTCCGTATTTTATTATTCCAACACAGATTATAGCACAACCCCTTGCGAAAAATCAAGAAATATCGCGAAAAAATAAATATGTTGCCGAAATTAACTATTTTCCCTTCCTTTTCAAATATTTCATCTTTGTGGCAAAGCCGCCGCGGATATGCCGCTCGCTGAGATTTTTTTCCAAAATTTTTCTCACCGAACAAAATAGAGTATAATCGATTCCCTTCAAACGAACAGAAACGTCCTTATGTACCGTGCTTTTACTGATTCCGAACTTTTTTGCGCAGGCGCGGACAGTGCAGCCCGTCTCGATGATATACGAAGCCAACACTTTCGCCCTGTCGTCAATATTTTCCCACATAACCTTCCTCCAAGGAGAATATGCTCTATATTATGTCGGAATTTTCCCGTTTATTCGCCTCGTCTGCCGACAGAAAGACCGCGCGCCCTTTTGAAGGAGAGCGAATAATTCTTTTATCTTTTTACAAACTATTGATATGATGAAACACAGCAAATTATTGATAAGAGCGGCTACAGCCGCCTTGCTCGCCGTCACGGCGGGAACGCTCTGTTCCTGCAACGACGACAACAAAACAGAAACCGATCCCATCGCCCCTGCGATCGAGCACAGAAACGCGGGATTCCATGAAAGCAGAGGCGAATTTCTTCCCTATTTCCCTCACGAAATGCACGGCAATCGCCGCGTATTTTTGGAGCTGCCCGACTTCCTGAAACCCAAAGACAAATCGGACAAGGAAGAAAAGCCGGCGGAATCGGAGGAAGAAGGCAAAGAAAACTGTCCCGGCGCATCCGACGAAGGAAAACACCATTGCAGACCGCATCCTCGACATGGTAAGAAAAAACCCGCGCCCGATACGGAAGACGGAAGCACGAACGACAACGCCGATCCATCGGACGACAATGCGGAACGGCAAACGTCCGCTTCCTGACAAGAAAAAAACGTGAATCCGAAACACGGGATTCACGTTTTTTTCTGATTTTCAATATTATTTCTCGTCTTCTTCCGATTCCTGATAAGCGATGGATCGGTTCCGTTTTATGAGCTCCTCGATAAAATCGCGATACCATTCCTCCTTTACGACGATGACCATGTAGCGCTCGTTCTTAAAATAGACGGCGAGCTTATTCGTCTTGGTAAAAAGATGTACGGCGACGATATCGCTTATCTCATAACGGCTGACGATGAGCCCGAAACGGGTAATCAACTGCCTTTCGGTGAGCTCGTAACAAGATTTTCTCAGCATGGATAGAGCGACGACTGCGCCAATTCCGCCTACCAGTACGGATACCGCGCATTGAATGACGACGTTCGCCGTCAATCCCGCGCTGTCGGAGAGGAGAAAAGAGATAAAGCGAAACACGGAAAACCCGACGGAAACCACGCAAAGCACGATCAAAATATAGATAAGCGTCTTGATAAGCTTTGTAAATTGATATTCATACGTCTTCATACATATATTATATCATGAACGCATTCGGAAAGCAAACAATTTTTCGATAGAATCCTCTTCATTATACTTGAAAAATCGCGTCGATTGGTGTAAAATAAAATCGTATCTTATTATTTTCCAAGGAGCAACAGCGATGATTAAACTTATCAAGGGCGGCGTTTACTCTATGGACGGAAAGCTCGTCCGCGAAAAAGACGCGTTCCGAACGTCGGAACAAAAGGCCGAGGCGATCAAAGGAACGATGAGCTACGGCATTCTCGCCGCGCACAACAAAGGCACGGAAGAAAACCTGAAAATAAAATTCGACGCTATAGCTTCGCACGATATCACCTATGTAGGGATCATTCAAACCGCGAAAGCGAGCGGGCTTAAAAAATTTCCCCTCTCCTATACCCTTACCAACTGCCACAATTCCCTTTGCGCAGTCGGGGGAACGATCAACGAGGACGATCACGTATTCGGACTTTCCGCCGCAAAAAAATACGGGGCGGATTACGTTCCGGCGCACCTTGCGGTGATTCATCAATATATGAGGGAGGTGCAAGCGAAATGCGGGGCGATGATCTTAGGCTCCGATTCGCACACCCGTTACGGGGCGTTGGGAACCATGGCGGTCGGCGAAGGCGGCCCCGAACTCGTCAAACAAATCTTAAATCAAACGTACGACGTCAAGCGTCCCGAAGTGATCGCCGTATATTTAAAGGGCAAGCTTCGCCGCGGCGTAGGGCCGCAGGACGTCGCCATCGCCCTAATCGGCGCGACGTTCAAAAAGGGCTTCGCAAAAAATAAGATTCTCGAATTTTTCGGTCCCGGCGTAAAGACTCTCTCCATGGATTTCAGAAACGGCGTCGACGTAATGACGACGGAAACCGCCTGCCTGTCCTCCATTTGGGAAACGGATGAAAAGACGGAGGAATATTTTACCGTACACGGAAGAAAAGAGGACTACAAAAGGATATCCCCCGCGTCCATCGCCTACTACGACGGCGCGATCGTCGTCAATCTTTCCAAGGTGGAACCCATGATCGCGCTTCCCTTCCATCCCTCCAACGCTTACACGATAAGAGAATTTCTCGCCAATCCTTACGAAATTTTAAAAAAGGTAGAAGAAGAAGGCAGGAAATTGAAGGGCGACGATTCGTTCACGCTGACGGATAAAATTACGGAGGACGGGAAGGTTCGGGTAACGCAGGGCGTCATCGCCGGCTGTGCGGGCGGAATGTACGAAAACATAGCGGAAGCCGCCGAAATATTAAAGGGAAAAACGATAGGAAACGACGAATTTACCCTCAGCGTATATCCCTCCTCTCAACCCGTATTAAAAGGATTAACGGACAACGGTTATATATCCTCTATCATGGAGACGGGCGCAATCGTGAAGACGGCGTTCTGCGGTCCCTGCTTCGGCGCGGGAGACGTGCCCGCCAACAACGGATTTTCGATCCGCCACACGACGAGAAACTTCGAAAATCGCGAAGGTTCCAAACCGAAAGACGGTCAGCTTGCCGCCGTCGCGCTGATGGACGCGAGAAGCATTGCCGCCACCGCCGCAAACGGAGGCTATCTTACGAGCGCGATGGATTTGGAATATAACAACAAACGCTTAAAAAAATATAAGTTCGATCAAGAAATTTATAAAAACAGAGTATATTACGGAGCCGGTTGCCCTAAGGCGAACGAAAATTTAAAGTACGGGCCAAACATCGCCGACTGGCCGGAACAGATCGCGCTCGGAAAAAATCTTTTAATGAAAGCGGCGAGCGTGCTTACCGATCCCGTGACGACGACGGACGAACTGATTCCTTCGGGCGAAACGTCAAGCTACCGTTCCAATCCGTTAAAGCTCGCTTCCTTTGCGCTCTCCCGCAAAGATCCCTTATATGTACAGAGAGCGAAAGACGTGCAAAAGGATGAAAAAGAAAGAAGAGAAACGGGAAAAATTCCGGAAAGCGTTCTAAGCGAACTGAACGGACTCGCCGTTGCCGAAAATACGATTTACGGAAGCTTTATTTGCGCTGTCAAGCCGGGGGACGGATCCGCGCGGGAACAGGCGGCTTCCTGCCAACGCGTTTTGGGCGGCGTAGCTAACATTGCGAACGAATATGCGACGAAGCGTTACAGGAGTAACCTGATCAACTGGGGGATGATCCCTTTCCTGACCGAAAAAAACGACTTTAAGACGGGCGATTACGTCTACATAGAAAATATCGACGAAGCCATTCAACAGGGAAGCGAAAGAATTATCGCGAAGCACGTTTCCGAAGGAAAAACCAAAGATATCGTCCTACGCTTCGGCTTCCTCACGGAAGACGAGAAAAAAATCATTCTCGCCGGATGCCTGATCAACTTCAACAAAAATAAATAAAGGAAGATCGCGTAAACAAGAACCTATGTTGAAATACGAACAATACAAAAGCTTGATTCCCCTTGTTCCCTATCGGCATAACACGGGATTTATTTCCAACGAGCGCAGAAACGAGCTTTGCGACCTGCTCCTTAAATTCCTGTTAAAGGAACGGGGCATGATCGCGGCGTTCAACACTCCTTACGAATCCAAACGAAGCGTCATACGCGCATATATGAACGAGCGATCCCCTCTGCCGATTCCGCCTTCCGTTTTGGAGGCGCAGGACGAACTCTTTTGGCATGAAACGCTGAAAAGAGGCGTCATTCACGTGTCGACGCTGAAAAAGAAAGACCAAAAGATGCTCCTTTGGCAAGGGGATATTACGAGACTCGACGCGGACGCTGTCGTCAACGCGGCGAACGCCGATTTGTTGGGCTGCTTTATTCCCGAGCACAACTGTATCGACAATATCGTTCACTCCAAGGCAGGAATGCAACTGAGAAGAGATTGCGCGACGATTATGTCGTATCAGGGAGAGAGCGAGCCCATCGGCGAAGTGAAGGTGACGATCGGCTACAACCTGCCCTGCAAATACGTCTTTCATACCGTCGGTCCCATGACGACAAAAGAGGTCTCCGAAGAGGACAAGGCAAATTTGAGAAGCTGTTATATTTCCTGTCTCGATCAAGCGAAAGCTATGCAGCTGAAATCGATCGCGTTCTGTTGCATTTCTACGGGAATATTCAATTTTCCGAAAGCGCAAGCCGCCGAGATCGCGGTGGGAACCGTCAAAAATTGGCTTTTGAAGAATCCCGACGCCGATCTGACCGTCGTCTTCGACGTGTATTCCGACGAGGACGCGAAAGTATACGAGGATATTTTTCGTTTTTTGTAAACAGCGAAAATATAATTTTTCCGCCGCGTCGAAAAGACATAGAAAAACCTTTGTAAAAAAACAAAATATTATTTCTTTTTACGTGTTTTTCACATATTTTTAACGATTTTGTGAGAAATTATCAATATCGACAGATTCAACTCAATAGAGGACGCCATGATAGACGAAACCAAACTAAATATTGACAATTTTACGCTTAAAAAGGGATTGCTTACCGTTTTAAAGGGAACGGTAATCGGTTTTGTGAGCCTCGCGATTCCGGGACTTTCCGCCGGAACGTTCGCCATTATTTTAGGCACTTATTATCTGATGATCGAATCTTTGAGCGGAATTTTCAAGCACTTTTTTAAGAGCCTGCGCTTTTTGTTCTTCCTGATGCTCGGATTCGGGTTAGGCGCGTTAATCGGCGCTTTTTCCATGAACGCCCTATACGAAACCTATCCCCTTCTCGTTGTCTTTGCCGTATTCGGTTCCATTATAGGCAGCGCGATTCCTCAGATGAAAAAGCTCTCGCCCTATACGAAAAATCCCGTGAATTGGATCATTTTCGCCGCCGTCATCGCCGTCGTGTTTTTGAATATGTTAATCTACATCAAGGGAGAAAATATCACGCTCGATCCGGATATGACGGTCGGCGACTATATCAAACTCGGATTGGTGGGACTCGTAACCTCGATGACGACGATCATGCCCGGACTCGATTTTGCGGTCGTTTGTATTTCGTTGGGATATTATTATTCCCTCCTCGGCGCGTTAACCGATTTGGTCACCTTTACCAATTTCTTCCATAATCTGATCGTTCTGCTCGTCTATCTTGCGGGAAACGTCACGGGAATGATTCTCTTTTCAAAAGCCGTGAAAAAGCTTGTCGTGAAGAGACCGGTGCAGGTGGAATTTGCCACGGCGGGATTCGTCGTCTCCGCTCCTTTCGTCGTTTTCAGAGACTGCATTATCGATAACGATCGATTCGTCTTTTCCCCCTATCAATTGGTCGGCGGGATCTTTCTCGGATTATTCTGCTTCGTTTTAGTCCTATGCGTATACGATTTAGGAATCAAGAAACAAAACGATCCCCGTCCTTCCGGTCGAAAAAAGAGAAACATGCTACGCTTCGGCTATACGATTTTCGGTCATATTCCCCTCGTTATCGCCTACTCGATCCGATTGAAAAAATATATCAAAGACGAGAAATTGAGCTTTGAAGAGAAATACGCAAAAAGCGTTAAAATTATATTGAATATCAACAAATACGGAAGGATCTCCCCCATCGTATACGGAAAGGAAAATCTCGTCCGAGAAAAAGGCGTGTTGATCGTCTCTAACCATCAGGGAAAATACGACGGGCTCGCCGTATTCACCGCTTTAAGCGATTATCCCTGCTCGATTTTAGCGGATAAAACGATGGCGAGCCAACCGTTATATAGCTCCTTCGCTAAAATAATAGGAGCCAAGCTGATCGACAAAAAAGACCCCCGACAAGCCATCCGGCAAGTCAATATGATGGCGGAAGACATCAAAAAGGGCATAAGCCACATACTCTTTCCCGAAGGCGATTGGGGAGACAACAAAAATAATTTGCAGGATTTTCATACGGGAGGCTTTTCCGCCGCGTTTAAAAGCAAATGCGATATTACCCCCATCGTTCTCTATGACACGTATAAGGTTTACAGCATTTCTTCTCTGAAAAAAATTTATCCGGAAATACATATTCTTCCCGCAATCCGTTACGAGGAATATAAGGATATGAATAAAAATCAGCTTTCGGATATGTTGAAAAGCATTATGCAAAAAAAGCTTGACGAAATATCGTTCAATCATAAAAAAGAAGAAGGATTAACTCACGCCGAACTATTGCAGCGCTATTAATATTTACTCGCCGGATTTCATATGTAATATCATTGACAATTTGTTCCGAGAATGGTATAATAACGGATACAGAATGAGATTGAATGCGGAAAATTGATCGAGATTTTACGCATACAAAAGAAAAATCGGAGGATAATTGGATATTATGAAAACGGCTATCGTTACGGACAGTAACAGCGGTATTACGCAATCGGAAGGAAAGGATCTCGGAATTTTTGTCGTTCCCATGCCCTTTTTGATCGACGACGAACAATATTACGAAGACATCAATTTAACGCGGGAACAGTTTTATGAAAAGCTGAAAAACGACGCCAACGTATCCACTTCGCAACCCATTATCGGCGAGCTTCTCTCCTTTTGGGACGGCATTTTGAAGGATTACGATGAAATGGTCTATATTCCCATGTCGAGCGGATTAAGCCAGTCGTGCGCGACTGCGCAAGCGCTCTCAAGAGATTACGCCGGAAAAATTCAGGTCGTAAACAAT
The DNA here is from genome assembly GCA_964459165.1 of uncultured Clostridia bacterium. Classification (GTDB taxonomy): domain Bacteria; phylum Bacillota; class Clostridia; order Christensenellales; family Borkfalkiaceae; genus RGIG4074. The sequence continues at coordinate 10,150 of CAYWKM010000029.1, read as the reverse complement.
CAAAGAATTTCCGTAACGATGAAGCAAAGCGTCTTCGACGCGATAGAGCTCGTCAAGCGCGGAAAAAACGCCCTCGAAATAAAAGAATATTTGGAGGCCACGAAATTCGATTCGAGCATATACATCATGGTCGATACGATGAAGTATTTGAAAAAGGGCGGAAGAGTTACTCCCGCCGCTGCGGCGGTCGGCTCCATGCTGAAGCTGAAACCCATTTTGCAAATTCAGGGAGAAAAGCTCGATAAATTCGCCATTGCGAGAACGATCGGCAAAGCAAAGGAAGCCATGATCGACGCAATCAAGGCAGACTTATACGGAAGATTTTACGATTATACGAAAAACGGCGAAATGACGATCTCTTTTGCGCACACCGAAAGCTTTGAAGAAATCGAAAAATTTAGGGAAGAAGTCGAAAAGCTTTTCCCTGAAATCCCGATTACTTTCGTGGATTCGCTTTCGCTCAGCGTATCCTGCCACATCGGTCCCGGCGCAATCGCCGTCGCCATAGCGCGAGCTCTCAAATAAAATGATTTAAAGTCATGTACCACCGGCTGAGCCGGTGGTACATGACTATTTTTTTTCGTTTTATTTAATCGTCAAAATCAATCGTTTGATTCTTCGGGTTCGCCGACCGTTTCGAGCGTGCCGATGCCGTAAGCGATCTGCAACAAAACAGGATCCATTTGTACGGGCGCAAGCTGGATGAGCTTGGTATCGTTCTCGATGGTCGTCATCCCCATACTCCAACCGGCTTGAAGCATTCTCGAATCGTAAGAAACGAGCATGGGAACTTCTTCCCAAGGACCTTCGCCGAGATGATAGTTGACGAGGAAGTTGCCGGGATCGCGAAGTCCCGTCCAGCCGCCGTCGTGATGTCCGCTTAAAATAATCGTGCCGTTCGGACCGCCCTTGCTCGTCCATATGCAATAGGGCATATTTCCGAGATATTTGCCGTCCGCCGTCTCCGCACGAATACCCTTGTCGGCGGGATCGCCGAAGTCCATGCCGTCGTCGGAGAATTTATAGTGAATTCCCTGCCAATCGTCGTTGACGACTTCGTAGCACATAAAATATTTTCCGTTCGGAAGGCGGGTGACGATCGCCATGCCGGGGCGACGAATCCCGTCGGGAATGGCGACGACGAGCCTCTCGTCTCCCCATGTTCTGCCGCCGTCGTTGGAAGCGATGACTTTGAGCGTCTGGCAGAATCTCTTGTCTACGTGAGGCTTTTCATCCGTAAATACGACGGTGATGTCGCCGTAGGCGTTAATGTAGATAAAAGGTTCCCAAACAGGACCGAGACAATCCCAATTATATTCTACGGGCACGCCGCCGTAAGCGAAAGAGGAACGATATTCCCATGTTCTGCCGTGATCGCGACTGATGTAAAATTGAAGCTCGGTCCCTATGAAGTCAGGCGGATTTTCCTGTCCGCAAGCCTGTATAGGAACGGCGTTGCCGGAAAATACGATCGTTCCCCGAGGAAGATCGCCGCACTGTTTCGGAAGCTCAAACAAAACGGGTTGGAAACGAATACCCCATCCGTTCTTCGTGTCGACCATATCGCTGAGATGCTCCCACGTTTTGCCTCCGTCCGTACTTCTCATAATAGGAGATACGGGAGGCTCCTTCACCGTGGAATGGTCGAACGTCGCAAGCAACGTGCCGTTTTCTTCGCCGGCATAGTGAAGCTCGATGACTCTGGGATAGAGCACGCCGCTGTTATTGGGATAAACTTCCTCTTTTCTTGGCGTAAAAACGACGCCGTTAAATTCTTTTGTGATCTTTAAAGACATAAAAAATCCCCCATGGACTTGATTTTCAATTATTATAGCATAAGTAAAAATCAATTTCAAGAGGGATTTTATAAATTTGCAAAAAATGTTTAAAAAAACATTTTTTTATAAACCGATCCTGATAAATTCGCACTCGCCGACGATATGGACGGGGATCTTTTGCGCGGGGAAGAAAAAGGAATCTCCTCGGTTAAATTTTTGACTCGTCGATTGAACGCGGATTTCTCCGCCGCCCGATAAAATGACGACGCCCGCAAAGGAAGAAGCATCGAGATACAGGGTACATTCGCTTACGACGGAATATTTTTCCACCACGAAATACTTGCATTCGCATAGAAGCATACTCTCATAGCCTTCCCCTTTTTCGATCTTGCCTTTCGGAGAACCGTCGATTTCCATTTTGGAGAAATTGAGCACATTGAGCGCCTTATCGATATGCAACGCTCTCTCCCGTCCGTCTCTATCTTTTCTTCCGAAGTCATAGAGGCGATAGGTACAATTGGAGTTTTGCTGCACTTCACAAAGGAGAATTCCCGCCCCTATGGCGTGGACGGTTCCTGCGGCGATAAAAAAGCAATCTCCTTTTTTGACGGGAACTTTATTCAATATTTCCGTAAGCGTGTTGTCGTGGATGCGTCTGCGAACCTCCTCCAACGTGACGTCCCTGTTGAAGCCGAGATACAGATAAGAATCTTCTTCACAATCCATGATATACCACATCTCGTTTTTGCCGTATTCGTTTTCCGCCATGAGCGCATAATCATCGTCCGGATGCACCTGAATGGAAAGGCTCTTATGCGCGTCGATAAACTTGACGAGAAGCGGAAAACGGTCGAACGCTTCGGACTTCCAGCCGAGACATTTTTTTCCGAGCTTACTCAAAAGCATTCCCAGCGTATAACCGGCGTACTCGCCTTTTTTGACGACGCTTTGTCCGGCGGGGTGGGCGGAAATTTCCCAGCTTTCGGCGACGATGGGAAAATCGCTCTTCTTATTGAAATAATCCTTAATTTTCGTCCCGCCCCAAAAATAGTCTTTATAGGCGGGTTCCAATGGGAAAAAGGCCTCCCCGAAAAAGCGGATCTCCTCTAAGGGAAGCCCCTCAAACGACGGCTCGAGAGCCGTTTCGATCAATACGGCGTTCTCTTCGGTAATATTGCCCACGCGGTGAACGACGCCGCAAGCGGCAAACGCGCTTTCTCCCGTACCGTAATTGCGGCAATCCTCCCCGATCCGAATATTGGCGGAACCGCTTACGATCGACCAATGCTCGCTTCGATTTTCGTGAAAATGTTCCTGCAAAAATTTGCCGGGAAATATCGTCATCTTTGTAATGCGGTATCCTTTTCCCCGACTCAGATATTCTTTAATGCCCCACGGCTGATAAAAAATTTGGCTTTCGTCGAAAAAATAACCGTATCGATCTCTATTTTGTTTGATGATCTGTTTGATATCGGAGCTGTGATCCTTCGCCGAAACATAAACCGCGTTTTTGGTATTGACGACAACGGCGTTTTCCAGACGATTAACGACGACGAGTTTTTCTTTATCGCTGTTGATGACGGAGACGTTTTTTGAATCGCTCACGATGATATTTTGATTCATTCCCTCGCCCGAAAAGGTTTCGAGGCTGAAACAGCAATCCCACGGAAAATCCGCCAAAACGTTACGGGCGACGTCGCTGTTGAGGTTGAGCGCCTTTCCGAGCGAAAGCTTGGGAACGTCTTCAAAATCTCGATCATTCAGGAGAATCTCATCGCCGCCGTAATTGCGGAGACGGATAATCTCCTGCGTCTTATAAAACATCTCGGGAGATTCCTTGCGGAATTGATTGAGCAAAACGTCCGCGCGGTTTACCGAAACGCCGATATCGTAGCGGTACTCATCCAATTTGTTGGGGTCAATCTGAGAAAAGTCCTCGACGAACCGTTCGATTTTATCCCCGTTGCAACGAATATATTTATATTCCTTCCGTATCTCTTTTACCGGCACGGTAATCAGCGTCAAAAAACCCGCCGAAGCGAACTTTTTCGCTTCGGTAACGCTTCCCATATAATTCCCTTGACCGATCATCGCGTCGGCGGACACGATCAGGATATTTTCCTCCGAAGGACAAGTGAGCGCGGCGATCAGAATAGGCAAGGCGGTCTTCAGCTGTTCCGTCTCGACGAATAATTTATATTTCAGATCGCGAAAATAAAAAAGCTGTCCCTTTGCGATATTGATATATTGCTCGTTGACGAAAATATAAAACTCGTCGCAAAGCGGCATATTGCGCACGATCGTTTCCTGAAAGAGAGATCTTCCGTCGTGAAGCTCGATAAATTGTTTGGGATAATTTTTTCGCGAAATCGGCCATAAACGATTCCCTGTTCCGCCCGCCAATAAAAAACACTTCATAATTACTCGACTCCTGCCAAACAAACGAGATCTTTTTCGAGACGCTTTATCTCTTCTTCCGATTCTTTTTCGCTATTCGATTTAACGCCGAAATAAAATTTGATTTTCGGCTCCGTTCCGCTCGGACGGACGCAACACCATCCCCCTTCGAGTTCGTAATATAGAACGTTGCTTTCGGGGAGCGAAATTTTCTCCTTTCTCTCCCCCTCCGTGCGAACGCCCGATAAATAATCCCTTACGGCGAGAACGCTTTTCCCTCCGAGCTTTTCGGGCGGCGCAAGCCGAAGCTTTTTCATAATCCCCTTGATCTTTTCCGCTCCGTCCGCTCCCGTTTCGGTTGCCGTTCTGAGAGATTCTTTATAATATCCGTATTTGCGGTAGAGATTTTCCATCTGATCGCAAAGCGTGAAGCCTTTGCTCTTGTAGTACGCCGTCGCCTCGGAAAGAGCCGCTACCGCCATGACCGCGTCTTTATCCCTCGCATACGTGCCGACGAGACAGCCGTAGCTTTCCTCGTATCCGAATTCGTACTCATAAGCTCCCTTTTCCGAGGAAAGCTTCCCCCCGTTCCTCGCCTTGGCTTCCTCGAAGAATTTAATCTGTTCGCCGATGTATTTGAAGCCGGTGAGCGTCTCTACCACCGTAAGCCCGTATTCCTTTGCCATATCGTACGCCATCTTGGAAGAGACGATCGTCGTGACCAACGCGCCGTCCTTGCGATTTTTGGGCAACAGCCCCCTTTCTTCCCGTTGAGAAAGCTCGTATTCCGCAATGAGCAAGCCGGACATATTGCCGGTAAACGAGCGATATTCTCCGCTTTTATCCTTTGCGTAAACGCCTAATCGATCCGCGTCGGGATCGGTTGCGAGGACGATATCCGCGTCTACCGCCTTTGCAAGCTTTAACGCATAAACGAAGGCCTTCGGATCCTCGGGATTGGGATATTCAAGCGTAGTAAAATCGCCGTCCGGAAGTTCCTGCTCTTTAACGACGGAAACGTGTTGAAATCCCAATTCTTTCAATATCCTTCTCACGGGAAGATTTCCCGTTCCGTGAAGAGGCGTATAGACAATTTTTATATTTTCCGCCTGCTCTTTGACGACGTCCGGATTTAAAATAAGCTTTTTCAGCTCCTCGATATAACGATCGTCAATCTCTTTGCCGATCATATGGAACAGCCCCTTTTGAACGGCTTCCTCCTTCGATATTTGCTTAATACAGGAATAGTCTTTCACAGAGGAGACCTTTTCGATAATTTGCTTGTCCTTTGGCGCGGTAATCTGCGCGCCGTCTTCCCAATAAACCTTATAGCCGTTATATTGAGGGGGATTATGACTTGCCGTTATGACGACGCCCGCCGTACATTTTAATTCCCTCACCGCAAAAGAGAGCTCCGGCGTGGGGCGGAGAGATTCAAACAAGAAGGTTTGAATCCCGTTCGCGTTTAAAATAAGCGCGCTACGCTCGGCAAATTCATAAGAGAAGCGCCTGCTGTCGTAAGCGATCGCTACCCTTTTATTCTCCGTATCTTCGTTAATAAAATCCGCCAATCCTTGCGTAGCTTTGCCTACCGTATAGAAATTCATTCGGTTGGTTCCCGCGCCGATTACGCCGCGAAGCCCGCCCGTACCGAAAGAGAGGCTTTTGTAAAATCTGTCTTTTATTTCTTCTTCGTCAGAAAGAGCCATCAATTCCTTTCGCGTATTTTCATCGAACAATTCGTCCGTGCACCATCTATTATATTCGGAAATATAATCCATAGTCTTTTCCTTCGTATTCTTTATTTAATCTCCGTTGAAATAAGCTAAGCTTCGCTTGCCCGACATTTCGTCGGCTATACCGTCTTAGGATCATCTCGTTGAATAAGCTGAGGCTCGCCCGCCTTCTCGCAGGATACGCTTATCTTACTATAATTATAACACGGCGAACGAATGAAGTCAATATATATTTTCTCCCATTTTTACAATCGACGTCGAACAAAAAAATTCCTTCGCCCCATGAAGAGACAAAGGAATTTTTAGCATTTTATAAGTTGAATACTTTCGATTAATTTTCCGATTCGTTCGGCATCAGCCAAGCCTTATGATCGGTATGAAGCAACTGATGCGCACGATGGGAAAGCGGTTTTTGCAGATAAGTTTCGTAGCAACGAACCACGGCGGGATTCTCGTGAGAAAACCGAATACTGTTTTCCCTATCGAGTTTACGCAGATTATCTCCTCGCACCTCCGCCAGTTCTTCGCCTTCATGAACGGGCTGTCCGCCGCCGCCCGCGCAACCGCCGGGACACGCCATGACCTCAACGAAATCGTAATGCGCTTCTCCGCGATCAATCGCGTCCATCAGCCTTGCGGTATTGCCGAGACCGTGCGCCACAGCCACAGAGATTTCCGTTCCCGCCACGTCAAATTTTGCCTCCTTCCAACCCTGCATACCGCGTACCGCATAGAACGCGTCGGGATCGGGATTTTTTCCCGTCGCAAGATAGTAGGCGGATCGAAGCGCCGCCTCCATAACGCCGCCGGTCGTTCCAAAGATGACCGCCGCGCCCGTTCCTACGCCCAAAGGCGAATCAAACTCCTCTTCCTTTAAATCCTGAGGAATGATGTGTTCCGCACGTATGAGACGATCCAGTTCGCGCGTGGTGAGAGCCACGTCTACGTCCTGTCCCGCGCCAGCGTCGCTCATGACAGGAAGCGCGCATTCATGCTTTTTGGATACGCACGGCATAATGGAAAGACAGAAAATCTTTTTGGGATCGACGTCCAAAATGTCCGCGTAATAACTCTTGGCAATCGCGCCGAACATCTGCTGGGGAGACTTCGCCGTGGAAAGTCGGGAGACGTATTTAGGATACTTTGCTTTGGCGAATCTTACCCAGCCGGGACAGCAAGAGGTAAACATGGGCAAGCCGGATTGCTTGATTTCCGGCAAACGCTTTAAAAATTCGCTTCCCTCTTCCATGATCGTCAAATCTGCGGAAAAGTTCGTATCGAATATGTAGTCGAAGCCCATGCGGCGCAAAGCGGAAACAAGACGCTTGGTCGTTGCAAATTCGCGGGATAATCCGAAACTTTCACCCCAAGCCGAACGGACGGCGGGAGCGATCTGCACGACGGTAATTTTTTCCGGATCGGCGAGCGCCTCTAAAACCTTGTCCGTATCGTCTCTCTCGCGCAACGCGCCCGTCGGACAATGCGTGATGCACTGACCGCAGAGCGAACAATCGGATTCCTGAATCGTGCGGCCGTTGGAAACGCCCACGTTGGTGCGCGAACCTGTGTTTACGACGTCCCAAATATGCAAATTCTGAATCTTATCGCATACCTGAATGCACCGCATACATTTGATGCATTTGTTCGTGTCGCGAATGAGAGGAAAATCCTTCGGCCAAGTATCCTTGCAGAAATTCTTTTCAAAGCGGCGATCGAGAATATTCAGATCGTTGGCAAGATTTTGCAACGGACAATTTCTGCTTCTCACGCAGGTGACGCAGTGCGCGTCATGCTGAGAAAGAATCAACTCCACATTGATCCTGCGCGTATTGCGCACCTTCGGGCTGTTGGTATAAATTTCCATGCCGTCCAACGCGGCGTTGTTGCAAGCCGTAATCAGCTTTTCTTTGCCTTTGACCTCTACGACGCAAACGCGGCAAGCGCCGATTTCGTTGATATCCTTCAAATAACAGAGAGTGGGAATCGAAACGCCCGCCTGCTCCGCCGCCTTTAAGATCGTCGTGCCTTCTTCTACGCTGACGGGAATATTATTGATCTTCAAATTTACCATTTTTCTACTCTGCCCCCTTTAAAAATTCCGTAGCCGAAATGATCGCAACGCAGACAACGGCGGGACTCTTGCATAGCTTCCTCTTCGCTCATGCCGCATTCCATCAGTTTAAAATCCTTCTTGCGATCGCTCGCCGTACGCTCGGTCATATTGACCCGTCCGCAGGGCAGGCGGTCTTGCAGACGAACGGCGGGAATTTCCACGTCTACCTTCAATTCGTGACGATACCCTAAATACTCGTCTATATTTGCGGCGGCGACTTTTCCCGCCGCTATCGCGCGAATGACGGTAGCGGGTCCCGTTACGCAATCGCCGCCCGCGAATACGCCCGCAATGTCCTTGATTCCGCTCCAATTCAGCGCGTCGATTACGCCGCGTTTAATGGGAATCCCGTATTTTTCAAACTCGCGCGATTCGATTCCCTGACCGATGGCGACCAACACTTTATCGCACGCGAGACGAACGGGCTCCTCTCGGGAATTGTACGGCTTTGGTCTTCCCCGATCGTATTCGCCGATAATTTGAGGCTGTACCCACAGGGCGACGGCGTTTCCGTCCTCGTCCTTTTCTATACGAAGCGGAGCTTGCAATTCAAGCACCTCGCACCCCTCTTCGATCGCGCCCGCCACCTCTTCGCGCATGGCGGTCATATCCTCTTTTCTTCTTCTGTAAACGATGCGGACGCTCTTGGCTCCCAAACGAATGGAAGAACGCGCCACATCCATGGCGACGTTGCCTCCGCCGATCACGACGATATCCTTGTCCTTGAAGTCCGGCATTTCATCATCGCCGATACCGCGAAGCATTTCCACTGCGGAAAGGACGCCTTTTGCATCCTCTCCCTCGATACCGATTTTCTTATCGGTCTGCGCGCCGATCGCTATGTATACGGCGTCGTATTCTCTTTTTAAGTCAAGTATCGTCGGATTGACGCCCACGGGAGTTTCCGTCTTAACGGTAATACCGACAGACATGAGTTCCGATATCTCTTTATCCAACAGCTCTCTGGGCAAACGATAGCTGGGAATGCCGTAACGAAGCATTCCGCCGAGCTTTTTCTTCTCTTCGAAAATCGTAACCGAATGCCCCATCAAAGCGAGATAATAAGCCGCGGAAATTCCGCCGGGCCCCCCGCCGATGACGGCAACCTTCTTTCCCGTAGCCGGCATCGGAGCAGGAACGGGCACGTCGCCCGCGTGCTCTACCGCATAGCGCTTTAATCCGCGAATATTGATGGGAGCGTCCATCATGCCGCGGCGACATCTGACTTCGCAGGGATGCTCGCAGATAAGTCCGCATACGGCGGGCAACGGATTATCCTTACGGATAAGACGGACTGCGTCTTTGTTTCTCCCTGCTTCCACCAGCGCGATATATCCGGGAATATCCACGCCCGCAGGACATTGAAATACGCAAGGAACGGGCTGATTGATGCTGCTTTTGCACCGTCCGTACCGGATATGCTCTTCAAAGTCGTCGCGGAAGCCGGCGATTCCCTTTAAAACCATTCTGGCGGCTTCGTAACCGATCGCGCAGTCGGCGGAATAATAAATTCCTTCCGCAGTTTTTTGAATGAGATCGATGTAATCGAGCGTCGCCTTTCCGTCCAATACATCGTCCAGCAGTTTTTCCAACGCTCCCAAGCCGACGCGGCAGGGAACGCATTTTCCGCAGGATTGCGCATGGCACATCTTCAAAAAAGACGCCGCCATATCCACCGGGCACAGACCGTCCGGACTGGCGCTGATACGACGCTCTACGTCCTTATACAGCTCCTCTACGGTCGCCTGCGCTTTGTTTTGTGTAATGATACTTAATCTGCTCATAGAAACCTCTCGATATAAAAATAAGACTTTTCCCCCATCCCGCGTCGGCGTCGACTTTTCCCGAACGCTTTGTTCACTTGGAAAAACAGTCTCTTTACCATTGCTATTTTATCATGTTTTAATATGTAAAGTCAATAGAATCTTAAAAAAAACAGCTGTATCATTAAAAAAATAAAAAAGGCTGACGGAAAAGAAGGCCGTTTTGTATCGCGGACGAAATATCCGCTCTTATTAAAAAAACGTAAATGATAACCGTCGGTAAACCGACGCTTATGCAGAGGACGAACGCAGCCTTGAACAAAAATTCGAAGCCGCGTTCATGATTGACAAATAGACAAAAAC
>CAYWKM010000028.1:0-22259 GCA_964459165.1 uncultured Clostridia bacterium | reverse complement strand
GGAAAATACTCTTTCGGCTCTATATGTCAGGAAGTCTCAGGCGGAGGAGGCGTTAAAATGAAGATAAGAACATGGACGTATATGGATATTTTAAGGATATCCGAGTTGGAAAAAGAGTGCTTTCCGCAATATCCCTGGTCCTTTCAGATGCTCGCCGACAGCTTTTCGTCCGAACATTTTTACGGATTGCTCGCGGAGGAAAACGGCGAGGCGGTCGCTTACGGCAGCATGACTTTTAACGGCGACGACGCGGATATCGACAATATCGCCGTGTCGGAAAATTACCGCAGGAACGGGATCGGCAAGGCCCTTTTGGAAGGACTCGTCGAAGAGGCGAAGAAGAGGAACGCGCGCAAGATATTTCTCGAAGTGCGCGTCGCCAACGCGCCGGCGCAGATTTTATATCTTTTGCACGGATTCAAGGGAATTTACGTCCGTTCGAGATATTATCCCGACGGAGAAGACGCGATCGTCATGGCAAAGGATCTGCGCGAATAAAAGCAAAATTTTTTTCCTTCAGGCTTTCCCTTACGGCGTCTGACGGGAAAGAACGATAAAAAGGGGAAGCGTTGCAAAAAATTTCTTATATCCGCAAAGGAGAAGGGAAAGACCTCGTCTTTTTTCACGGCTACGGAGCCGATAAGGAAATTTTTACGAATCAGATCAATTATTTTTCCTCCCGTTACCGCGTGACGGCGTTTGATTTTGCCGGCTTCGGAAGGAGCGGAAAGATAGAAAGGGCGTATTCCGTCGGCGATTATGCGGAGGAAACGAAGGAATTTTTAGCGGGACTCGGCGTGAAAAAGCCGCACGTCGTCGCCCACTCGTTCGGAGCGCGGGTCGCCGTGAAGATGGCGTCTCGGGAGGATTGCTTCGATAAAATGGTCCTTACCGGAGGGGCGGGGATCGTCAACAACCGAAACGCGGCGTATCGAATCAAGATATTCCGCTACCGTCTCGTGAAGAGGTTCGCCTCCGGCTACGCCGAGGCGCATTTCGGATCGGAAGAGTACCGTTCTCTTTCCCCTTTGATGAAAGAGAGCTACAAAAAAATTGTAAACGAAGATCTGCGCCATGCGTCCGCGCTCATCAAGAGTCCCGTCCTTCTTTTGTACGGAAGAAAGGATAAGGAGACTCCCTTATCGCAAGCGGAGATTTATCGTTCGTTCATACCGAACGCAAAACTCGTCGTTCTGGAAAATTGCGGACATTTCGCCTTTCTCGACGACGCGATCGGATTTAATCTAATAACAGAGGAGTTTTTAAACTGACCCATGGAAGAGCTTTTTTCTTTTGCCAACGTAACGAAATCGTGCGTGTTCGCCGTCGTTATCGCGTGTATGTATCTCGTTTGTTCGATGAAGACGATGGGCGCGCTTCAGCAGAGCGGCTACCGCAAAAAGAAATTTTACGAGTGGTTCAAAAGAAAGGATAATATGGCGAAGCACAGGCTGATTCTCACGTGTCTGCTCATGCTCTTTTCATCGGCTTGCTTCGGACTTTGTTTTTCCTTCCTTCCGACGGATATCGCAAACGCCGTTTCCCTTTTACCGCTGTTCTTTTTCCCCGTCCTCTATATCGTGTGCGACGGAAAATACGCGTTGAAGGTTCCCTGCCGGAAGACGAACCGTCTGAAACGGCTCGCCGTCGTCTACGCGCTGTTTCTCGCCGTTTTCAATTATATCTGCATGACGCTTTTGAACGTCGCCGCATATTATATAAATAATCCGCTCGTCTCCGCGATGAAGTATTTCCCCTTGGCTCTTTACTTTCCTCTTTTGCCCTTCACGCTCACGTTCGCCAACGACGTGTGTTCGATTTACGAAAGGGCGCATACCCGCAAATTCATCGGCAGGGCGAAAGAGAGTCTGAAAAACAGCAAGGCGGTCAAAATCGGCGTTACGGGCAGCTACGGCAAGACCTCCGTGAAGAATATTTTAAGCGCGATTTTAAGCGAAAAATACCGCGTTTTGTCGACGCCCGCTTCCTTCAATACGCCCGTCGGCGTCGCCAAGTGCGTAAATGAAAATTCTCTCGACGGCGTGGAGGTGTTTATCGCCGAGATGGGCGCGAGGCATTCGGGCGATATCGACGAGCTGTGCGATATCGTCGAGCCCGATTACTCCATTCTCACGGGCGTATGCAACCAGCACCTCGAAAGCTTTCGGACGGAAGAAAATATTCTCGCGGAAAAAAGGCGCATCCTCGAAAGGGCGAAAATCGGATATGTTCGTCCCGTGATCCCTGCGCTCGGGGAAGAACCCGACGCGGAGAAAAAGACGGCGATCGTCGGAAAAGATATCGTCGTTTCGGACGTAAAAGCGGACAGAAAGGGGACTTCTTTTTCCCTCGCCTTCGGGGAAGAAAAAACGGAGCTGCATACGAAGCTGCTGTCCGCGCATTCCGCCGAAAATATCGCGCTCGCCGCGGGCGTCGCAAAGATGCTCGGTCTTACGCTCGAAGAGATTAAGCGCGGCGTGGAAAAAATCGATTACGTCGAACATCGGCTGCAAGTGATAGAAGCGAACGGCGTTACCATTCTCGACGACAGCTATAATGCGAACGTAAAGGGCGCGAAGGATTCCGTCGAAGCGTTGAAGCTCTTTGAAGGGAATAAATTTATCGTTACGCCCGGGCTCGTGGAGCTCGGCATTCTCGAAGCGAAGGAAAATACCCAATTCGGAAAGGAGCTCGTCGGAATCGACAACGTCATTCTGGTCGGCGATACGCTCGTCGGCTGCGTCAAGAAGGGATACCTCGCGGCGAACGGCGACGAAAGCAAGCTCACCGTCGTCCCCACGCTCGAAGCGGCGAAGAAAATTCTTGCCGAAAGGGTAAAGCCGAACGATACCGTTTTATTTTTAAACGATTTGCCCGACGTCTATTGATTCGTCGGTTGAAAACGAAAGAAAAATTACCAAAAAGAAAAATTACCAAAGAGAAAGAAATGGATCGGAGGTAATTTTTTATGCAGAAATTCAAGACGGTCGCCGTATTTTTCGGCGGAAATTCGTACGAGCGGGAAATTTCCGTGATTACGGGCGTATTCTGTTGCAATCTGTTGAAGATGAGTTATCGGGTCATTCCCGTTTATATTTCCGCCGACGGCGAATGGTTCACTTCGGACGAAATGTTTTCGTTAAAGACCTTCCGAAGCGTTCATTCCGAAGCGTTTGAGCGCGTCCTTTTATCGCACGACGGATTCTATCGCTCTTGCGGCAGAAAAAAGAAAAAGACGACCTCCGTCGATTGCATTTTAAATTGCTGTCACGGGGGATGGGGCGAGGGCGGCGGGCTTTCCGCATTGGCGGCGATGAACCGAATTCCCTTCGCTTCGCCCGACATGGCTTCCTCCGTTTTATTTATGGATAAGACGCTCTCGAAATACGCCGCCCTTTCGCTGGATATTCCCGTCGTAGACTTTGTCGTTTTCCGGAAATCGGATCAAGAGGAGGAAAGGAGAGAACGGGCGGAGAAGCTCGGTTATCCGTTGATTCTTAAACCCGCAAAATTGGGGTCGAGCATCGGAATACAGAGGGCGGATTCTTCCGAAGCGCTCGACGAGCGATTGAAAAGAGCGTTCGACTACGACGACGTCGTGCTCGCGGAAAGGTTTCTCTCCGACAAACGGGACGCAAATTGCGCGGCTTATCTTTCGGACGGAACCGTCAAGCTTTCTCCCGTATGGCAGACGTACGCGGGAGAGGGGATTTATTCCTTTCGGGAAAAGTACCTTCCCGCGCACGGAAATCAAAAGGAGGAAATCAAGGGGGAGATCGCCGAGCGAATAAAGGAGTATACGCGGAAGCTGTACGGCTCCTTTCGCCTGAGCGGGATTATTCGCGCCGATTTTCTGACGAGCGGCGAAGAGGTCTATTTCAACGAAATGAACACCGTTCCCGGCTCGCTCGCCTACGGAATGTTTACCGACGCGATTTCCGAACAGAAAAATATTCTTGTCGAAGTCGTCGAAAACGCTCTGCGCGAGAAGAAAGAGGAAAGAAAAGAGGAGATCGCGGCGAATATATTGAACGAAAAAGAAATAACCTTTTCAGCGGGTTGTAAATTGCGCTGAAATCTGTTATAATATCTCCGTAATTATTTTTATAGAGAGGTATTTGTCATGTCTAAAATACAGATGACCACCCCCGTCGTCGAAATGGACGGCGACGAAATGACGAGAATCCTTTGGCGATGGATCAAGGAGATCCTCATTACTCCTTACGTCGATCTGAAAACGGAGTATTACGATTTGGGATTAAAACATCGCGACGAGACGGACGATCGGGTGACGGTCGAGAGCGCGGAAGCGGCGTTAAAATACGGCGTTGCCGTCAAGTGCGCGACGATCACGCCGAACGCCCAGCGCGTGGAGGAATATCATCTGAAAAAGATGTGGAAGAGCCCCAACGGAACCATTCGCCGCATGATGGACGGAACGGTTTTCCGCGCGCCCATTCTTTGCAAGGGAATCACGCCGTATATCCCTACGTGGAAGAAGCCGATCGTCCTCGCCCGTCACGCTTACGGCGACGTTTACAACAACGTGGAGGATCTCGCAAAAGCGGGGCAGAAGGCGTACGTCGTCGTCACCGATCGGGAGGGAAAGGAAGTCCGCCGTCAGCTCATTCACGATTTCGCGGGAGGGGACGGTATCGTTCAGTGTATTCATAACGTCGATTCGTCGATCGCGAGCTTTGCGCGCGCCTGTTTCCGCTACGCCGTCGATGAAAAAATCGATATGTATTTCGCCTCGAAGGACACCATTTCCAAGACGTACGATCATCGGTTCAAGGATATATTTTCCGATATCTACGAGAGGGAATACAGAGAGGCGTTTCAGGAGCTCGGTCTTACTTATACCTATACGCTCATCGACGACGTCGTCGCCCGCATGATTCGCAGCGAAGGGGGCGTTTTATGGGCCTGCAAAAATTATGACGGCGACGTCATGAGCGATATGGTCGCAACCGCTTACGGGTCTTTGGGGATGATGAGCTCCGTCCTCGTTTCGCCCGACGGCAAGTACGAATATGAAGCGGCGCACGGAACGGTTACCAAGCACTATTATAAATATTTGAAGGGCGAGGAAACCTCGACGAATTCCGTCGCCACGATTTTTGCCTGGACGGGCGCGCTGAATAAGCGCGGAGAATTGGACGGCAACGCCGAGCTTTCCGCCTTTGCGAAAAAGCTCGAAAACGCCGCGATACGGACGATCGAGGAGGGCTATATGACCGGCGATCTCGTGCCTTTGTTCCATTCGGAGGGCATTGTTCCCAAAAAGCTTTCCGGCAGGGAATTTTTGGAGGAAATCGCAAGGAGGCTGTAAGGGCGCAATCCGTCGAACAACGTCCGTTTACGGGAAATTTTGTAAGAAAATATTGACGGCACGGGAGATTTGTTCTATAATATAAGCGATGAAACAACGAGGAGAATAGGATGAAAATTAAAATCAACAAAAAATTTTTTCAGAACGCAATCGTCGGGTTGGCGATTTTATTCTGTTTTATCGGACTCTGCTTTCCGATGTTTTATTGGTCGCCTCATGAAGGCACGAAATTCGTCTATAACGGATTTACTATTCTTTCCCTCAACGAAACGGAATCCGGACTCGGATGGTATAAAGCGGAATGCGTCTTGCAGATCGTCTTTTCCGGACTCATGCTCGTCGCGTTTATCGCTTCCCTTGTCCTCCCGAGATTTTTATCGATAGAAGAGAAGCGCGTCTCTTCCGTAAGGCTCGGGATCGTCGTCTTGTGCGCCTTCTTCGCTCTGCTTTATATGATCGACGGGTTTGCCTTCTGTCATGATTTTAATAAAGATATGAGGGAGCTTGGCAGTAGCATTCGCGCTTATTCTTTCGGCGTTATTCCGTTTATTTTCGAACTGTTGTTCCTCGGCGGCTATATCCTCTTGAATTGGTTCGTCGATATCCCCACGCTTTACGAAGTCGACGTTCCTTTGACTTCCGCGTCGCATTCCTCCCGAAACGAACGCGAAGCCGAAGCGTCTTCGTCGCAGCCTTCCGGAAGCAGCGCTCTCGACGATCAAGAGAAAAAGATCGCTCTATTGAAGCAGTATAAAGAGCTTTTGGACAGCGGCGTCATCACGCGGGAAGAATTTGACGCAAAAAAGGCAGAATTGTTAAAGTAAAAGAAGCCGCTTGCTTTTTCTTACGAAAAGGCAAGCGGCTTTTTCAGGCGAATCGATTAATTTTTTTCGGCGATTTTCTTTATCGCTTCGTAATAGACCTCGGTCATAAAGGCGACCTTCTTTAAAGAAATAAACTCGTCCGCTTGATGAATGCGGTTGTCTTCGTCCTCCGTTTCCGGACCGAAGCCGCAGCCGCATTTCAACGCCCTCGCGTACGTTCCGCCTCCGATGGCGATCGGCTTTTCGTTCTTGCCCGATTTTTCGTTGTATACGCTTAAAAGCGTTTGGATCATATCGCCGTTCGGATCGTTGAACAGGGGAGCCTGACAGTGCGCTTTTTCGTAGGCGACGCCTCTTTTGTCAAATTCGACGAGAATTTCGTTAAGATCGTGCGTGGACGGATAGCGGAAATCGATCGTGATGCAAAGGGTCCCGTCCTGATACTCTGCGAGATCGGGCGATAGGGAAAGACGACCCGTAACGTCGCTCATTTCCTTTAATTTTGCCTCGTCGTCGAAGAGAAGGGAGACGATCGGAGCGAATTGATCGTCGATTTTTTCAAACATGCGCAGCGCGCTCTCCAAGGCGTTGCAGCCGTATTGAGGGGTGGAGCCGTGGGCGGATTTGCCTTTCACAACGAGCTCGTTCCCGCAGACGGCGAACGACGTTCCCGCTACGGGAGGCTGCATGGAAATCAATTTTTCCGCCGTTCCTTCGGTAAGAACCGCAGTCAGGTTGTCGCAGACCATGTTTGCCGCAGATCCCGCTTTCAAGGACGCGAACGGAGGATTTTTTAAGGGGAAAAACGCTTTGATGTGCGCGATGCCCTTTTCGGCGTAGATGACGGGAAAATTCGCGTCGGGGGAAAAGCCCTCTTCCGGCATGACGGCGACCCGATGATAGTGTTCGAGACACTTCCATCCGCTCTCTTCGTTACAGCCGACGATGAGTTTTATTTTTCTCTTCGGAATAAAGCCCTCGTCCTTCAACGCTTTCAGGCAATAGAGGCAGGAGACGGCGGGACCTTTGTCGTCGGTCGCGCCCCTTCCCCAGATCTTGCCGTCGGAGACTTCTCCCCCGAAGGGGTCGTGCGTCCAACCGCTTCCCGCGGGAACGACGTCGAGGTGGGCGAGAACGGCGAATTCTCTTCCTTCTCCGAAAATCGCTTCGCCCGCGTAATTGTCGTAATTACGCGTTTCGAATCCCATTTCCTTCGCGATGGCGAGGAAGCGTTTCAGGCAGTCCGCCGTCTCCCTTCCGAAGGGAGCGTCGTCTTCCGCAGGGCGGAGAGAGGAATCGTATCGAATGAGCTCCTGTATGGTTTTTACGATATCGTCGAAATATTTTTGCATGAATTGCTCCTTATTTTAAAAATTATACGTTATTTTTATTATACACTTTTTTTGAAATATGGTAAAATGAATAGCGGGGACGATATCAATTTTTTTTGGGAGAAGGGATTATGCATGAGGGACATAGAAGCAGAATGATCGAAAAGCTCGCGACGGCGGAGTGTCTTGCCGACCACGAGCTCGTCGAAATCCTCTTGTTTAACGCCATTCCGCGCAAAAATACAAACGATATCGCTCACCGCCTGTTGGAAAAATATTCCACGCTCACTAATATCTTCGACGCTTCCGTCGAAGACCTCGCCGAAGTAGAAGGAATCGGCATGAATACGGCGGCGTATTTAAAGGTGATCGGGCTGATTTTCAAAAAGTATTCTCCCGCGAAGCCCGAAATCGAGCGTTTCGATCGCAATATTTTCGGAGATTATCTCATCGGGAGATATCACGATATAAAATATGAAATGCTCGACGTGTTTATTCTCGACAACAACCGAAAAATAAAGAGGGTGAGGACGTTTACCAATATTTCCGCCGATTCTGTGGACGTAGACCCCAAACAGATCGTCAAATTTCTCATCGATTCGGACGCGTTTGCCGTCGTGTTTGCGCATAATCACCCTTTCGGAGAAAATACTCCTTCGGATATGGACGATCGTTTTACTAAGCAGTGTCAGCTCGTATGCAGTATCAATAATATTCGCCTGCTCGATCATTACGTCGTGGGCACGAACGGCGCGCTGAGCTATTTGGAAAGCGGAAGGCTGTACGACATCAACCATAATTTTTCCATTCAGAAGGTGCTCGATGAAAATTAAGAAACGTTTTTTATCGGAGGAGCTGTACAACAGCGTCATGAAATATACGAGAATCGCCCTGTTCATCATTCTCGTATTCGTAGAATTTCTGATTGTTTACAACAACACGCATAAAAAAATCTTTTTCGTTTTGATTCTCGTTGCGGCGCTTACGGTAAACAATATCGTCAATACATGGGCAATCAGCCGTTTCCGCAGAAAGACGGTCTGCTATGTCGTCGATTCGATTTTGTTGATCGCGCTCACCGTGATCGCGGACAGAACGTATACGCTTACGCTCTTCATCATTATTCTCACGGATTTTTATCTGAGCGCGGACAAGTTTATTTCCGATTTGGTCATGGGCGTTTGTTCCGCCGTGATTTACTGCATCGCTTACGCGCTTTCGTCTTATTATTTGACGCAAGCGCCGATCGGCTTATCTTACATTATTTCGCAATGCTTCAACAGTCTCGTCATCCTTTTTATTCACTTTCTCATCGTCAATTTCGCCGTCGTTTCGTATAGGAAAACAATCATAACGGCGAGGGCGAACAAAGAGCTCGACGAGAGCAACCGAAAGCTGCAAGAGGCCTATGAGGAATTGAAGGAGGTCGCTCTTCTTCAAGAGAGACAGCGAATCGCAAAGGATATTCACGATACGGTGGGACATTCCATCACGACGGTCATTATGCAGACGGAGGCGGCGAAGATGATGATCGACGGCAACGCCGAGGAGGCCAAACAGAAAATCGTTTCGGCAAATCTTCAGGCGAAGCACGCGCTCGAAGAGCTGCGCGAAAGCGTTCATCTTCTCTCCGCTCAAAAGGTAAGCGTTACGCTGAAGGAGGAGATCGAAAACATCATCGGAGAATCCTGCGACGGAACGGGCATAAAAATAAGGAGTTCCGTAGAAGATATCGTCCTTTTGGGGGAAAAGAGAAGATTTATCGTCAATACCTTGAAGGAAGGCGTCTCGAACGGGTTGCGTCACGGGTGCGCCACGGCGTTTTATTTCGAGCTCTCGAAGGACGGGGACTTTTTAAATTTTCTGCTGTCGGATAACGGTACGGGGTGCGACGTCGACAGCATGGAGTTCGGGCTCGGATTAGAGGGCATGAAAAACAGGGCGGCGCGTTTCGGAGGAAAAGCGGAATTTCGTTCGGAAAAGGACGAGGGATTCGAAATTCGCGTGAGAATCCCCTTAGATAAAGAACAAAACGGAGAAAAATGATGATAAAAATACTCGTCGTAGACGATCAAATCATGTTGGCGGATGGAATCAAGAGCGTGTTGAGCGCTTGTCCGGAATTTCAATTGCTCGCCGTTGCGTGCGACGGCGAGGACGCTCTTCAAAAGATGAAAGAGGATCCCGCCGACGTGGTTCTCATGGATATCCGCATGCCGAATATGAACGGCGTCGTGGCCACGCGAAAGATTAAGGAGAATTATCCGCAGACGAAGGTCGTCGTTTTGACGACGTTCGACGACAGCGATTATATTTTGAGCGCGATCAACAACGGCGCGAGCGGTTATCTTTTAAAGGATATCGGAGGACAGGCGTTGATTGACGCGATAAAAAACGCTTACGAAGGGGATACGATTCTCCCTTCGAAGATCGCGCGAAGAATAACGGATGCGGCGAAGATGGTGACGAACGACCGCGAGATACGCTTAAAGCGATCGTTCGGCTTTTCGGACAGAGAGGTGGAAATCGCCCTCATGTTATACGACGGGTTTACCAATAGACAGATCGCCAGCGCATTGAAGCTTTCCGACGGCACGGCAAGGAACTATATATCCGGCATTTATTTAAAATTAAAGTGCGATAATCGTCTCGGCGCCGTCGCTGTGTTAAGGGAAATTTTAAAGGAAACCGAAAGCTTTTAAGCGGGTGATTTTGCCGCGGCGAGTATATGAAGGAAATGCCGATAAAAAAACGCCGACGGGGAAAGAACGTACGCCGGAAGTCGGCGTCCCCGTCGGTCTTTACGAGAGCGTAAAGGAATCAACGATCAAAAGCAGTATAGAATTGGGCGCGGAGGGTATCTACGCCTTTTTTTTTGTTTAGCTTGCGCGCGAACTTGGCTGTTGGTAGATTCTAATGAGACGTAGTGAGACGTAGATAGATATAGATAGATATAGATAGAAGTCGTTTGACGGCGACGATGGTTTAAGGGTTTTACGGCTCGCCGTTTGATGGGATTCCATGCGCAGCGCGCTTTGCCCGACGGCTTTTCGCCGTCCGAGGTTGGTATCTCTCCCCGATAAGCCAGTAAAAACCCCGCAAAAGATAGGAAGACTTGCGGGGTAAAACTTAAACTATTAAGTTGTGAAGGCATCTCTTAATTTTTTTCGATACATTTCTTTTGAATTTTCATTCCTGCGATACTAATTATCAACCCTTATCATTCGTATCTTTTTTTAATTGACTGCCTCGGAAAAAGATCTGTTCATTGGAGTGTCACCTTTCCTTTAAAGTTTCGTCGCCATAGAAAATATTCTTTTCATAATTCTACCGTCCTTCTTTACGAACCGTCCTCCTCTTTCGGCTTTTCCGCCGCCCGAGGATCCTTATGAAATTCTCCTTTGTATCGGAGACAGGGCATTGTGCTTTAAAGATTTTAGTACATTGGAGTTTCCTTTTGATAAAGAATATCATTTTTTGATATCTTTTATCTCTTTCTTGGCTACATTATAACACAATATAAAATTTTGTCAATACCTTTTTTGAAATTTTTTAAAAAAATTTTTTATTTTTTTGAAGAGATGACTTTTATGGCAAATTCGGGTTGTACGAGGTCCAAAACGTTTCTTTTATAAGCCTCGTAATAGTCGTTTTGAAACCGTTTGAGCTTATCGATTACGTAAAATACGTCGCAGCGCGTTGCCTTGCTCTTTGCATAAATACCTTCATAAACCTTCCGTAACGTTTCCTCCGCTTTGTCTTTCAGCTCCTCCGGCACGATCGTCGGTTGGGACAATTCGAGGACGTCTTGCGAAACATTGGCGTCGTCGACGCTTGAAAGGACGGTGAGGCTGATCCTTAATTTGGGCTTATTGTCTTCGACGGAAAATTTGATTTTACTCTTGTTGTGCTTGATCGAGAGGGTGCGCGCAGCCGTCTCCGTTGCAACCGTCAGCGTTCCCATGCGAACGGGCAGGCGCAAAAGATTGAAGGCGAACGTCTCTTCCTCGTCTAATTCTCCCACCTTTCTCCCTTCGTAAAAGAGAGCGGTAGAGGTGTAATCGAACGCTTTTTGCTCGGACGACCCGCTCTTTTCGCCCGAGTCGCCGCCGGAGCCTGAATCTTGCGTCTGCGCGGCGGTTCGTGAGGAGCTTTCTTCGTCGCTTCCCTCTTCTTCGCCGCCTTTGCCGCTTCCGTCTTCGCTCGTTTGGACGAGGCGGAGAATAGGCATAAAACCGCTTTTTGAATCTCCGTAATATCCGACGGCAAAATCCTTTAAGGTGATAGAGGAAATTCCTCCTTCCGCAGTCGCTTTCGTCGAGAGCATCTTTTGCAGGGCGAGAGAGGTTACGTTGTCCGTCGGCGTCTTTACGGAAAGGATTTCTCCCGCGCTTGAATCCGTGCACGCCAAAAGGCAAGTCGGGGAAAAGTATTCGTTGCGCAGGAAATAGTCCAGACAGGCAAACACATTGTTTTTGACGGTTTCTCCGCCGAGAAGAATGATTTTGCAATAAACCAATTTCGGGGACCATCCCGTCTTCGTTCCGATTTTTTCCAGCGCTTCCGATACGGTGCGTCCGCTTCCGGAAACTTGCAGCGCAATCGTCTGATCGCCGCCGGAGGACTGCGGTACGGCGAGGTCTGCGGTTACGGTGTAGTTTTCGTCTTCTGCGTCGATTGCCAACCCCGTGATGATCGCCGCCTTTCGGATATCCGCCAAGCCGAAATCGTTGGTGAAGAAGAGAAAGAGGATGGCGAGCAGAACGAACAGATAATAGAAAACGGATTTATTTTTTTTCATGGGTTCTCCTTAGAAACAGGGCGGCGACAGGGAGCAGATCGGCAAAGAACAGAAAGAGGAAGAAGAGCTTTTCTTCTACGACGTTGTATACGACGGCGGCGGAATGATTGAAGAGAACCACGGAGGCAAGGGCGACGATATTGACAAGGATCGAATATAAGAGGCGACGCTCGCCGAAAACATGCGTCAACGCTTCTATGCTCATCTGCAAAGGCAATACCGAGTAAAACAAGAGGACGACGACCATGATATAAGAAAAGATATAGTCGATTCTGCCCAATGTGGAGAGGGCTCGGTTATAAACGGCGATGCGCGTAACGGCGAATTTCATATTCGGAGCGATCGATTGAAAAATTCCGTAGAAGACCGCCAGAAAGAATAAGACGAAGATCGCGCCCAACAGGTAGGAAAGAAAAATCGCCGCCGTACTTTTTCCGCTCCCCTTGAAGCGTCCTAAAAACATCAGCAGAAACGCCGAATCGGAGAACCAGTTAAGGGTGTGCGCGCTTCCCTTTAAGGAGACGACAAAGGGCTGTTCGCCGAAGGGGAGCAGAGCGGAAAAATCTCCCGAGCCGACCGACATAAACATCAGTCCGAAAAAGGAAAAGGAGAAGAGGAGCAAAGAGAGATCGGCGACGCGTCCGATAGCGGTCATGTTTTTGACGCAGGCAAAGGACGAGAAGAGGAAGAAGGACAGAAAGACGAGAATCGCGGGGACGGAGTCGTAAAACGCGCTCTGCACAAAAGATTTTTGTTCGAGCAGCGGTACGATGCTGTAAAAAAGAAAATACAGGGCGAGAAAGAAATAGACGACGCGCGCGAAGATTTTTCCGAAGGTATTTTCCAACAGTTCGAAAAAGGTGCATTGCGTTCTGCGGGAAAGCCATAGGAGCAAGCCGATGACGATCGCTTGCAGCGCATAGTTCATGAGGGCGGAAAGGAGCAGATCTCCTCCGGACTGCGCGGCGAGTCGTTCGGGCAGATTGATCAGTTTTCCGACGGGAACCATACAAGCCATGAAAAAACAAAGTTGTCTCGCAGATAGTTTATTCATCCTTTTTTATCCTCGTTTTGTTTTTCGGGCGGAAGATTTTCGGACGGTTTTTCATGGAAAACAGCTTGATTCGGAGAAGGGAATCCTTCAAGTCCGATTTTACGAGAGGCGCGAACGGCGCCAAGAGAGGAACGCCGTAGCTGTCTTCCGTAACCATGTAATAAAGGAGATAGGCGGTAAACAGAACGATTCCGTACGTGCCGATGCTTCCCGCGATAAACAGCATAATCCAGCGGATAATGCTCGTCGTCTCGTAAAGATTCGGCACGGTATAAAGGCATATTCCGCTGAAAGCGATGATGATGATGGCGGTCGTCGAGACGATTCCCGCGGAAACCGCCGTGTCTCCCAATACGAGCGCGCCCACGATGGAAAGGGCGTATCCGACGTATTTCGGCATCCGTATGCTGGCTTCGTTGAGTACTTCGAGGACGAATAAAACGAGAGCCATTTCCAAGCTCGGAGAGAGCGGAATCCCTTGTACGCTCGCGGAAATGCGGAAAATGAGCGACATGGGGATCAGTTGAATTTTAAACAGCTGCGCCGCCACGTAAAGAGCCGGAAGATAGATGGCTACGAATAGAGAAAAGAAGCGGATCAACCTCGTCGCCGTCGCGCGGTAGGGGTTGACGAAATAATCCTCGCTCGATTGAAAGTCCTGTATGAGGACATAGGGGAGGGTCAGCGCGATCGGAGAGCCGTCCACGATGACGCCGATTCTTCCTTCGAGAATATGCGCGCAGAAAATATCGGGCTTTTCGGTCGTACCCGTGCTCTTGAACAGCGAATAGGATTTTTCGGACAATATTTTAGAGACGTACGACGAATCCGCGACGTTGTCGATCTGCGCTTCTTCGATCTTCCTTTTGATTTTGTCCGCAAGCTCCTTGCTCCCGATTCCGTCTACGTAAACGATAGCGATTTTCGTCAGCGATTGCTTTCCCGCCGAGAGGAAGGAAATTTTTAAATCCGTCGTCTTGATTCTCGAACGCACGAGGGAGACGTTCGTCTTGATATCCTCGATAAAGCCGAGGCGGGGACCTTTGATCGTCACGTCGGTCGGCGGTTCCGCCACCGCGCGCGTCGGAATCATTTTTAAACCGACGACGATGGGATTCGTCGATCCGTCGATTAAGAGAAGCACGTCTCCGTCGAGAATTTTTTTTGCGGCGTCTTCCATGCCGTCCGCTTCCTTCAATTCGGAGGACAGGAGGGAAAGGCGGATCTTTTCCGAATCGACCTCTCCCCGATAGCGGGAAAGAGGTCTTATCACTTGATCGCCTAAAAGGTCTTTATTGACGATTCCGTCCGTATAAACGACTGCGCAGCGCGTTTTGCCGGCGGTTTCAAAAAAGAATACGTAAACGTCCTCTTCGGGCAAAATCTTCTTTATGTGATCTACGTTTTTTTGCAGATCTTCGGTAAAATTTTTCACGGGTACAGTATGGGGAAAAGGGAAAAAAGTATTGACAGCGAAGGAGAATTTATGATACAATAAAAATCCGACGGCTTTCGCGTCGGAAGGGATATCGTTGATTCGAAGAATCGTTTGTCATAGGCAACGGAATTCTCTTTGAACGTTACGGAGGTATCGGGATGAAGGGGAAAAGATTGCGGCGAACGTTGGGAATCGTTTTACTGTCGCTCGTCGTGTGCTTCGCTCTGTACGTCGGGGTCGATTGCGTTCGTCTGAAAAACGCAGAGGCGGGAACGAAGCCGTTGATCGTCCTCCGCGAGGAGGAAACGGAAACCCGCGTCGTATATCGAGGGATCGGGTACGTCGTAAGCTATGAAAAACGGGAGTTCATCGCCGGCTGTATCGCGGAGGAAAGAGTTTGCGGAGCCGAGTTCGATTTGTTCGGGAAAATCCTTATTTGGGGATGGGAAGAGTAAGGAAAGTCCCGTCGCGGAGCGCGCTCCGCGACGGGACTTTCCTTTTTTTTAACTGTTGTTTAAGCGGAAGAGAACCGACTTGCGCAGGTATTCTTCATATTCGGTGTCTCGGCACATCGTTTTGCCGGGTACGTCCGAAAGCTTGGCTACGGGACGTCCGTTTACATATTGCAATTTGATGACGATATTTAGGGGCGGGGCAAAGGTGTCGTTGGTGATCCAGGTCCCCACGCCGTAGCTGACTTTGCACTTGTCGCCGAAATATCGGTAAAGCTCGGTACACTTCGTAAAGTCGAGCCCGTCGCTGAACATCAAGGTCTTGGTGTGCGCGTCGACGCCGAATTTTTTATAGTGGGCGAGGATCTTATTCCCCCATTCGTACGGATCTCCGCTGTCGTGCCGCACGCCCGTATAACACGAGGTGTTCAGATAATCGAAATCTTTTAGAAAGAGATCTGTCGTGATCGTATCGGTAAGGGCGGTGCCGTTGTCCCCTTGATATTCGTTGAACCAATCCTTCAGGGCGTAATGGTTGGTATATGCCAGAGGAATGGAGGGAATGCCCTGATACATCTGTACAAATTCATGCGCGTACGTTCCGACGGGGGTCAGATTGTATTTATAGGCGAAATACACATTGGAGGTTCCCACCATTTTACATCTCGCCTCGGGGCGATTATGCGCGAATTCGATAAATTTGCCGATCACTTCGTCCTGCCATTCAAAGGAAAGCCGCCGTCTCGTGCCGAATTCCGCCCATACGGGGAAGTCGTACTCTCCCTTTAAAATGCGATCGAATTTTATGTTTAGCTTCTCTTTTGCCGAAGCGAGCAATTCCTCGTAGTCGTATTTGGCGCGGAAGTACACTTCGTTGACGATAGAAAGCAGGTAAATTTCAAACTGCATGGCGGAGAACATGGGACCCTCCACCTTTATTTCCAGATCGTCGCCCTTTAAAGAGATATCCACGTAATCGCGGATCGGACGCCATAGCCGCAAAAATTCCACGTAGTCGGGCTTGATAAAGCGAATGGAGCGCAGGTAATCGAGTTCTTCCTTCTTAAAGCTCAATCCGCAAAGGAGATCCGTTTGGCGATTGATTTCGTCGACCATTTCTCGGGTAAATTTTACGTTGTCGTTTCTGCATTTGAAATAATACGTGGAATTGACGTCCGTGTGCTTATGGAAGATGACCTGATTCATATTGAATTTGTATAAATCGGTGTCGAGTAAGCTTGTAATGATCTGTTCCATGGCTCTCCTTCTCTATCGCGGTAAAAACGGTAAGGCCGTATGGTTTTTTCGTAACGCCGCGACGCGTTTTTTACTGTCTTGTCAATAATATTATACGTTTTTTTACTGTCTTGTCAACGGATTTCGGACGGAACGGAAGATTTTTCGGCCGCCGAAAAAATCTTTAACAAAATTCCGAAGAGAGGAGGCTCTCTTCGGAAGGTCTCAAATTCGTTCAATCGGAAAAATCCGAGTCGGTCTGTAAGCCGAGTTCTGTCGTGTACGGTTATCTATCTACGCCTGCCGTCGCCGACAGGCTCAAGCGATGTTCACGGTTCTAAGTCGGACGAGCAGCCCTATATGACGAAGAACCCAATCTTGCATCGGATGGGGTTTACATTGCCGCCTGTGTTACCACCTGCGCGGTGAGCTCTTGCCTCGCCGTTCCACCCTTACAGTCGAATGACTGCGGTATATTTCTGTTGCACTTTCCTTAAAGTCGCCTTCACCTGACGTTATCAGGCATCCTGCTCTGCGATGCTCGGACTTTCCTCATTGCGCTCCGTCGGAGCGCCCCGCAACCGTATAACCGACTCGAATTTTCCATATTATAGCATATTTTTTTGAAAAAGGTATTGATTTTTGCAAGAAAAAATTATAAAATTATAGGGAAGATAATCGTAAATTTTTTTACGAAAACGATAAGGAGCTAAAAACGATGAAAAAAACCAAAATAGTTTGTACGTTGGGACCTTCCAGCGATTCGAAGGAAACGCTCTCCAAAATGTACGACGCGGGCATGAACGTATGCCGTTTGAACTTCTCGCACGGAACGCACGAACAGCACGCGGCAAGGATCGCCATGATCAAGGAGCTGAGAGAGGAAAGAAAAATTTCTCTGCCCATTCTCCTCGACACCAAGGGCCCCGAATTCCGTACGGGATCGTACAAGGACGGGAAGATTTCCTTGAAGGCGGGCGACGAATTTACCTTTACCGCCGACGACGTGATCGGCGACGAGAAGAGAGTATCCGTTTCCTATAAACAGATCGCCGAAACGATGAAGCCGGGCGACAAGATTCTTTTGAACAACGGACTCATGGTGTTTCAGGTCGTTTCCGTCGAAGGGCGCGACGTTCGCACGGTCGTCGTCGAGGGGGGAGAGACGAGCGACCGCAAGAGTATGTTCTTTCCGGATAAAGAATTAAAGATGACCTTCCTTTCCGAGCAGGATAAGTCCGATCTGCTGTTCGGCGTCGAACAAGACGTCGATTTCGTCGCGCTCTCCTTCGTGTCCACCGCGCAGGACGTCGTCGACGTGAGGAAATTTTTAGACGCGAACGGCGGTAAGGATATCGATATTATCGCAAAAATCGAGAACCGAGCGGGCGTCAATCACCTGAAGGAGATTCTCGACGTCTCCGACGGGATCATGGTTGCAAGGGGGGATCTCGGCGTAGAGATTCCCTTCGAGGAGCTTCCTTATATTCAGAAGGACATCATTACCGCTTGCAGAAGGGTGGGGAAGCGCGTCATTACCGCCACGGAAATGCTCGAATCGATGATTCATCAGCCCCGTCCCACGAGAGCGGAGATTTCCGACGTCGCCAACGCCGTTTACGACGGCACTTCCGCCGTCATGCTCTCCGGCGAAACGGCGGCGGGCGCGTATCCCGTCGAAGCGGTTAAGGCGATGGCGAAAATCGCCATGCAGGCGGAAGAGAATACGGAATATATTCAGCAGCTCGACAGCAGCGAATACACCATCGTCAATTCCTCCGACGCGCTCTCTCACGCGGCGAGTATGTTGGCGATGGACGTAAACGCGAAGGCGATCGTCGTCTGCACGCGAAGCGGCGGCACGGCGAGAATGGTCTCTCGCTTCCGTCCCATGATCGATATCGTCGGCATGACGACGGACGAAAAGGCGTTTCGGAAGCTCGCGCTCAGCTGGGGAGTCATTCCCGCGATGGCGGAGGACGAGTATTCTTCGGTTGACACCCTCTTCTATTTCGCAAAACGCGCGGCAAAGGCGACGGGCGTGGCGAAAAAGGGAGACACGATCGTCATCACGGGCGGGAATCCCAACGGCAAGAGCGGAAATTCCAGCATGATGAATATCGAAAAACTGTAACGTGCGCAAATCGAAGCTTTCGATTTTTCGCGCTTGAATGAAAGGAATGCTCGCGTCCGTTTGTCGGTCGCGAGCATTTTGACGGAAAGAAGAAGTCTTTTTCGCGATCTTTTTCAAAATTTGGAAAATAGCGGTCGTCTCTCTTAAAAGCATTGACAAATATCCCTATTTTATGATACAATTAGGGAAATTTGTATCATTAAGG
This sequence comes from uncultured Clostridia bacterium, assembly GCA_964459165.1. Taxonomy (GTDB): domain Bacteria; phylum Bacillota; class Clostridia; order Christensenellales; family Borkfalkiaceae; genus RGIG4074. The sequence continues at coordinate 3,452 of CAYWKM010000028.1, read as the reverse complement.
AGAAAAATAGGGATGTTGCATATCATTACCGATTCCTCCTCGGAGATTTCTTCGGAAGAAGCAAAAATTCTCGGAGTGGAAATCGTCCCCTTGGGGATATCGTTCGGAGACGAGGCGTATTTGGAGGGCGTGAGCATCAGCAAAGAGGCGTTTTACGAACGGCTGCCGCATGAATTTCCTCAGACCTCTCAGCCCTCTCCCGACGCGTTTGACGAGGCGTTTAAAAGGACGAACGGAGAAGAGACGATCGCCATCCTGATTTCGTCGGCTTTGTCCGGAACGGTTTCCACGGCGAATATGGCGAAAAGGGAGGGAAATTACGATAACGTCGTCGTTTACGATTCTCTTTGCACGACGGCTATGCTTCATATCATGGTGGAGGAGGCTTGCAAAAATCGAGAGAAATCCGCGGCGGAGGTCGTAAAAATCTTAGACGGGCTGCGTCCGCGCATCCGCTTATACGCCGCGCTCGATACGCTCGAAAATCTTTACCGCGGCGGACGAATCAAAAAGAGCGTCGCCGTCGTCGGAGGGCTTCTCGGAATCAAACCGATCATTGCGGTCGATCGGGAGGGAGCCGTCGCCATGATCGATAAGGCAAAGGGACAGAAAAAGGCGATTGCCGAAGTGGGAGAGCTGTTCCGCAAGGAGGAGGCGGACGTGAATTATCCCGTTTACTTTTTGCAGACAAACAACGAAGATCCCGCGACGAAGCTGATGAACGAAACGGGACGTCCCGAGGCGAGAAGGTTCCGCATTTGTTGCGCGATCGGCGCTCATATCGGCGTAAACGCCGTAGGCGTGGTCTATGTGGTGAAATAGCAAAAAACGGCTGTATGTCGAAACGAAAAAAAATCCCTCGCGGGGGCAATCCCTGCGAGGGCTTCGTCTTTCAAATTATTTTGCGTAGGCGCGCTCAGGCTTTTCCGTTGGAACCGAGAACGTCCACGATCTTGTGCTTGACCATGGCTTTCATCATGGCTCTCGCGTCGCCGAGATACTGTCTGGGATCGAAATGGGAAGGATTTTCGGCAAAATGCTTTCTGCAAGCTGCGGTAAAGGACACGCGGAGATCGGAATCGATGTTGATCTTGCATACGGCCATCTTGGCGGCTTTTTGAAGTTCGCTCTCGGGAATGCCGATGGCGTTGGGCATACTTCCGCCAAATTCGTTTACCATAGCGACCATATCCTGAGGGACGGAGGAAGCGCCGTGAAGAACGATGGGGAATCCGGGGAGTCTTCTGCCGACTTCTTCGAGAATGTCGAGGCGGAGCTTAGGGTCTTGTCCGGGTTTGAATTTGTATGCGCCGTGAGAGGTTCCGATGGCGATGGCGAGGGAATCGATGCCCGTTCTCTGCGTAAATTCCTCCACTTCGTCGGGGGAGGTGAAGAGAGCGTCGTCCGACGCGACCTTTACGTCGTCTTCAATGCCGGCAAGCTTGCCGAGTTCGGCTTCCACGACGACTCCGTGATCGTGCGCGTATTCTACGACCTTTTTGGTAATGGCGATATTTTCTTCCCAAGGCTTAGAGGAAGCGTCGATCATGACGGAAGTGAATCCGCCGTCGATGGAGGCCTTGCAGATATCGAAATCTGCGCCGTGATCGAGGTGCATGGCGATGGGAATATCGGTCGTTTCGACTGCCGCCGCGACGAGGTGCTTCAGGTACACGGGGTTCGCGTATTTTCTTGCGCCGGCGGAAACCTGCAAAATGACGGGAGATTTTTCTTCGTTTGCGGCTTCGACGATCGCTTGAATCATTTCCATGTTGTTGACGTTGAAAGCGCCGATGGCATAATGACCGTCGTAGGCTTTTTTAAACATTTCTGTAGTGGTAACTAAAGGCATAATAAACCCCTCCAAAATCAATATTACTTTCTATATTATAACCGATTGAAAAACAAATTGCAAGATAAAAATGAAGAAACAACGTCGGATTTTTATTTTTTGAGAAAAAATTCTCTTTTACGGGGGAATAAGACCGATAAAAAACGAAGGCAGGCGAAAAAACTTTTCCCTTTGCCTTTCGGTTAATTGAAAAAAAACTATTGACGAAGAAAGAATATTGTGATAAAATAATAGCGACAATAAAGAATGTCTAAAAATAATTCGAAATGAAATGGAGGAATTTTTATTATGGCAAATGTAAGAGTTGCGATCAACGGTTTCGGCCGTATCGGAAGACTTGCTTTCAGACAGATGTTTGAAGCTCCCGGTTACGATGTGGTGGCGATTAACGATTTAACGGATCCCAAAATGCTCGCGCATCTTTTGAAGTACGATTCCGCGCAGGGTAGGTACAAGTATTGCGACAAGGTTTTCTATACCGATCATTCTATCATCGTCAACGGAACCGAAATCGAAATCTACAAGGAAAAAGACGCGGTGAACTGCCCTTGGAAGCAGCTCGACGTAGACGTCGTTCTCGAGTGTACCGGCTTCTATTGCTCTAAGGCAAAATCTCAGGCTCATATCGATGCGGGCGCAAAGAAGGTCGTTATTTCCGCTCCCGCAGGCAACGATTTGAAGACGATCGTGTTCTCCGTAAACGAAGATACGCTCACGAACGAAGATACCATCATTTCCGCCGCTTCCTGCACCACGAATTGCCTCGCGCCTATGGCGAACACGCTCAATAAGCTCGTAAAAATCAAGAAGGGCTATATGACGACCATTCACGCGTTCACGGGCGACCAGATGGTTCTCGACGGACCTCACAGAAAGGGCGATCTCCGCCGCGCAAGAGCCGCTGCGGTCAACATCGTTCCCAATTCCACCGGCGCGGCAAAGGCGATCGGTTTGGTAATTCCCGAACTCAACGGCGTTCTCGACGGTTGCGCGCAGCGCGTACCCGTTCCCACCGGTTCCCTCACCCAGCTCGTCGCCGTAGTAGACGGCGTGGTTGACGCGGCTTCCGTCAATGCCGCCATGAAGGCTGCGGCTTCCGCTTCCTTCGGCTATACGGAAGACGAGATCGTATCCTCCGATATCATCGGCATCACCTACGGTTCCTTGTTTGACGCCACGCAGACCAAGTGCATGGATTTGGGCGACGGCACTACTTTGGTTAAAGTCGTTTCCTGGTATGATAATGAGAACTCTTATACCAGCCAGATGGTAAGAACCATTAAGCACTTTGCCGAACTCAGATAATCGAAGGGCAATGTAAAGATTAAGACAGGCTTCGTTTTTTGCGAGGTCTGTCTTTTTTTTTGAAAGGCGTTCGGCGTGCGCGGGAAAAATCCGCAGTTGACAGACGCTGCGGGCTGTGTTAAAATAATAAAAAAAAGAGGTCTGCCGACAGGAAAAAAAGTCCGCAGACAGGGAAAGTGGTTCGCTTTTGCGGCGTTCCGCCGAAACGAAAATTTTTTTGCTTTTCGCCGTCCGTTATAATAAAAAAATATTGATTTGTCCGCTTCTTTTTTTTCATAAATTATTGACAGACAAA